>CAZALU010000038.1:0-28092 GCA_964486075.1 uncultured Verrucomicrobiota bacterium | reverse complement strand
AAAGAAACACGTTAGATCTGTTATGTCAAATTCGGCATCCCGTGTTACTGGGGAGGTTATCATCCTGAGCGTAGCGAAGTATTTCATGTTTGTTAGCAGATAGATGAGATTTCTCGCTACGCTCGAAATGACAATCTCTGCTTATCTGGTTTTTTCAGCGTTTTCTATGCGATCTTTTCGGTGAATAATCTTGATCTTTCTATCGGGCAGCAGTCCGCAGGGCCTGGTCGAAATCTGCCTTGATGTCTTCAACGGCTTCCAATCCTACCGCGACTCGGATGAACTCGGGTGTTATCCCGCTGGCCCGTTGCGCGGCTTCCGTCATTTGCTGGTGGGTGGTAGAGGCCGGGTGCAGGACGAGGGTCTTGGCGTCCCCGATATTGGCCAAGTGGCTGGCTAGTTTAACCGAGTTGATGAAGCTCTCGCCCGCAGAACGTCCGCCCTTGATCCCGAATCCCAGCACGGCGCCGAAACCGCCTTTTAGGTATTTCCGCGCGGTTGCATGCCATGGATGGTTCGGCAAGCCGGTATAATTTACCCAGGCGACTCGTTGATGCTTTTTCAGCCAGCGGGCCAGTTCCAGCGTGTTGCGGCATTGCTGGCGGATTCTGAGCGGCAGGGTTTCCAGCCCTTGCAGAAAGAGAAACGAGTTAAAAGGGCTCGGGCACATCCCGATATTGCGCATCCCTTGAACGCGCGCTTTGATAATGAAGGCCACGTTGCCTTGGTCGGGCACGTTCTCCAGCGCGTCCCAGTAAACCATCCCGTGGTAGCTGGGGTCCGGCCGGGTGAATTCCGGGAAGCGCCCCGACGACCAGTCGAACGTGCCGCCGTCCACGATGGCCCCGCCGATGGAGGTGCCGTGTCCGCCGATCCATTTGGTGCAGGAATGCACCACGATATCCACACCGTGCTCGATGGGCCGGCACAGGATTGGAGCAAAGGTGTTGTCGACGATCATCGGGACGCCGGCCTTGTGTGCTACGCGGGCGATGCCTTCCAGGTCTGGCACATCGCCCTTGGGGTTCCCCAGGGTTTCCGCGTAAACCGCCTTGGTATTCCGACGGATCGCGGCTTTGATTTTGGCGGGGGTTGCGTCCTGGATAAAAGTCGTTTTGATGCCCATCCGGGGCAGGCTGAACCGGAACAGAGTGTCGCTGCCGCCGTAGAGCGAAGCGGAGCTGACGATATGATCGCCGGCGCCGGCGATGTTGTGAATAGTCAGAAAAATGGCGGCCATGCCGCTGGAGGTGGCCAGCGCCCCGCTGCCGCCTTCGAGGGCCGCCAATCGTTTTTCCAGGACATCGGTGGTGGGATTCATCATGCGCGTGTAAATATTGCCGGACGTCTTCAGGGCGAACAAATCGGCGGCATGTGCAGAGTCCTTAAAGACGTAGCTGGAGGTCTGGTAAATCGGCACGGCCCGGGCGCCGGTGGTCGGGTCCGGCGTTTGGCCCGCGTGCAGCGCCAGCGTTTCCACGCGTTGCTTGGAAGCCTTCATAACATAATCCTTGCATAGACGGCTGAATTATCGGATTTCAACCATGAAAACTTTCCATGGATTTCTATTACCATAATCGTTTTTGCTAATAGCCGCAAGCCGATTTCGGATTATCGTGCAGCTGTTCAACAAGCCTTGGCCTCAAGCCTGTTCAACCCCCCCCCCGTTTCTCATCCCTTATGTTTTTTTGAAGAAGATCGAATAGGAGGGGGTTGAATCCCTCTTGGGCTGTCGCCATCGAGAGAAGTTAATGTAGTTCGGATCGAGATACACGGAGCCATCTATCAGCTTTGTAGTCCCTTGAAGATTGGTTGTATATGTCTCCGTTCGTCTGCTCCCTGTTTCAGGATTCACCCGGCTACCCAAATGCTTCCAGTCGGGAGAGGACTCGTTGTGGCCATTCAGCGAGGCAACCATGATATGGACAAAGAGGATATTGCCGGTCTTCTTACCTATCTGAAAGCAAGAAACAAGATGCCATCCGGGCTGGCCGTTGTGGCTTTCGCCTCCTTTGCCGATGTTTATAGTGCTTTTGACCTCCAATCCTAAGTCCTTCTTAGTCTTGGGGTCTTTCCCAATAAGGTCAGGGTATGCTTGATGTGAGTTGTGTTTGAACCTAGTGCAGTTCGCCAGCGAATCGCAGAGTATATTCGAGACCAGACCGCTGAAGTTGTTTCCTTGAATGTAGGACTGAAGAATGCGTGTGCCACTGGCGATCAGATTGGTGTTGATCTGGCAGACGATACGCTGTGTTTCGTTCAAGGCTGCTTCAAGTCCACCCAACATCATGAGCGATGGCAAGGGCGCTTGCCTCCGGAAATGAGTCGGGTTGACCTTTGGGAAGTTCGTCCCGCTTACAGGGGAAAGAGCCAAACCAAAAAGAGTCAAGATATCCGTGTTAAGCGCCAAGGCAATTGCTTCGAGCACGCCAATCGTTACGTTTTTCTTTCCATTCTCGACGCTGGAAATATACTGATAAGTGATTCCACTGCGCTCGACCAGGGCTTCCTGCGACAGCTTGTTTTGCTCGCGAAGTCCCCGTATCCTATGACCAATGACTTGTTTGACATTCATAGACCCGGTAATTTGTCCTTCAACTATAGTTGAAATATATGAAAGACTATCTGGTATTCAATCAAGACTGCATGGAATGGATGAAAGAGCGGGAGGCTGATTCTGTTCATGCGGTGTGCACAGATCCTCCCTATGGGTTGATCGAGTTTTCGCCTACAGAACTCACCAAACTGCGTTCGGGCAAGGGAGGGATTTGGCGACTCCCGCCAAACATTAACGGATGCAGACGCGATCCTCTCCCGCGGTTCACAGTGCTGAGTGATGCCGAGAAAGCAAATATAGAGGAATTCTTCGTCAAATGGGGTGAGTTAATACGGCATATTCTGATGCCAGGCGGACACGTTTTAGTGGCCGGGAACTCATACCTCCAGCACTATGTGCAACGCGCAATGTGGAGAGCCGGATTTGGGATCAGGGGAACGATCGTTCGCGTCTACCAGGGGTTTCGGGGTGGGGACAGACCCAAGAATGCGGAAAAGGAATTCCCCGACGTGTGCGTTACAGCAAAGGGTTACTATGAGCCATGGATGCTTTTTAGAAAGCCGATAAGCGAGGGAACGGTTGCAGCCAATCTCCGACGATGGAAGACCGGCGGGCTGAGAATGCTGGCTGACGGCCGTCCATTCCCTGAAGTGGTGATGAGTGGTAGGACCCCCAAAACGCGAAGAGGCGCTTGCGCCTCATCCATGCCTGAAGCCGCAACATTTTATGCGAATCGCAGTAAGAGCCTTGCTGCCATTAGGCGAAGGTGTGGTCCTCGATCCGTTCATGGGGGCAGGCTCAACCATCGCGGCGGCTGTGTGCGCGGGTTATGTGTCCATAGGTCTTGAAATTGACCTTGAATACTTCTCGATGGCGGCCAAGTCTATTCCTGGGCTATCCCGACTATACCCCGACTTCCATGGTGAAATATTGAATCAACCCGTTGTAAATGGGAAAACGATTTGCGAAAGCCCGCAACCAATGGTGCTCGTGTTGGCTGAAGAAACTGCCCGATATGGCAAGTGACGCCTCGCTCTGTTATTGCGGTATAACCGGCGCCGCATGCGGGTTGCCAGCCCCAGGGTGATCGTTGTGCATGGCGCAAGACGCCCGGGCGGTCTTGGAGGTGTCCCTGCCGGCCTGCCCGAGCGTCGGTCAGGGTTTGCCCGGCAGGCAGTAAAATTTAGCGTCCCGTGACAGAAGGTCGCGGGGATACCGCCCTCACGGCTTGGGATGGGCCTTAAAAAATTCCCAGATGACTTCGGTGGCGTTGATGTCGCGGCAGACTTTGCCGATGAGTTTTTTGCGCAGGTACTGCGCGCCGCCCGGCCAGGTGTGGCCGCCGCCTTCAATTTGGTAAAGAACCACTTCCGTATTATCCTTGCCCTCGGTATAAGTGAACTTTAGCACGCGACAGCCGTCCCCGGGATCCTTGTCGGCCATACGTTCCATGACTGCTTCGCGCCGGCAGGCGTTGTATTCAACCCATTTCCTGACCGCCTCTTCCGTGGGAATGATCCCCGCGCGTTCCCGGCCCCATGGGAGTGTGATGGGGCCGCCCCGGTAGGGCACCAGCGGATCATCGACTCCTTGCAGGATCAGGACGGAAATCGGTTTTTCCGGCTTGAATTTTTCGCCCATGGCCTCGGGAATCCCGCCGACCACCGGTGCGATGGCCGCAATCCGCTGGGACATGTTGGCGGCTAGGTAATGCGAAAAGATGCCGCCGTTGCTGATGCCGGTGGCATAAACGCGCCGGGCATCGATGCGGTGGTTCCCGGCTATGTCGGCGAGCAGGGCGGCGACGAAAGCCAGGTCGTTCACGCCGATGCGCTGGGTGCGAACATCCTTGACGCCACGGCCGTCGTTCCAGCCTTGGCCGATGCCCTCCGGGTAGGCGACCATGAATCCCTTGCCGTCGGCCAGTTCGCTGAACTTGGTCTGACGCTCGACGCCCGCCGCCGTACCGCCGCCGCCGTGGAACACAAGCACCAGCGGCGCGGGTTTGTCTGGCGGCAGGTTGGTCGGCACGTGTAGATTGTAAGTGCGGTTCAATTCCCCGACCTTGAGGGTGTGCTCGACCGTGCCCGGTCCCGCCGTGCATTGAGTGCCGCTCAGGGAAAGGGCGGCGCACGCTACCAGAAATCTTATGACGCATATTTTCATGTGCTGAGCAAAACACACCCAATTCTCTGCGTCCCATACGGGACGCGATGATGTTATCGAACACCCAAACCGGCACTGAAGCACCGGCCTATTATCATTTCGTCCCGCTGTTCCTTAACGTCATGCCCGGTGACGCCGATGGCCAGCTTGAAGCCGACGGTGACCAGGCCCCGGAAGATCGCCGTGAACAGGGCGTCGACGGTTTCCGGCGGGAGCCCGGGATGGCAGCCCGGCTTCCAGTGCCCCATGTGTCCCCAGTAGGTTGGGGGAACGACGACGCCCCCGTACCGGGCGGCGGTTCGCAGCAGAATGCCGTAGGCCTTGAGCGTCTCGTTGCCGAGTCCAAGATGCTGGCCGTGCCATTCCAGCGAGCCGACGGGCACATCGCCACCGGGAATCGCCGGAGCGCAGCTTCAAATTCGTCGCAGGTCCGGAAAGCTTGACGCCTAGCATGAAATAGATAAAATGAGCGCCGTTCTGATCTGCGGTTATTTCCGTTGCCATGCACAATACACTGAAAAACCGGATTGGCAATTACGAACTGATCGAGGTCCTCGGCAACGCCGGGCACGGCACGGTGTTTAAGGCCCGTCGTGCTGTGGCGACTGATGATTCGGTTGCCTCGGGGGAGGTGGTGGCGCTCAAGATACTGCGCTTGCCACCGGACGATGACCAAGCCCGGGCGCAGTTTGAGGCCCAGGCGGAGATTCTCAAGCGTTTGGCCAATCCCCATATCATCCGCTACCGCGATTCCTTCACCTGGCATTCGGGTGAATGGGATGAGGCCCAGTGCCTGGTCACCGACTATCTCGCAGGCGAAACGCTGGCCAGCCGGCTGGGCGTTGCGCGGCTCGGCCTAGCCTGGCCGGAAGTAAAACACATTTTCGAGCAATGTCTTAATGGTCTGATTTATGCAGCCCAACAGGGTGTCAGCCACCGCAACTTGAAACCTTCCAACATTTTCCTGACTCGGGACGGGTCGGCTCAGGTATTTAATTTTGACATTATCCGCATTGGAGGTGCAAGCCAGCGGAGTACGTTGGTTTGGCAGGATCGTTTCGATTACATGGCTCCGGATTTCATCACCGAACCCGATTTTTATGGTGACCAGCTTTCCGATATTTTCAGCCTGGGCACCTGTATTTGCCAGGCGCTGACCGGAAAATTGCCGTTCGAGAAGTTTGGCGATAAAGCCTATATTGGCTACCTGAAGCGTTGGCGGAACGCGTCCGCGCCGCCGGAATTAGCTTTCCGTCCCGACGCCTACCGAGTGCTGGCGAACGCCAGGTCGTTTGTCGCTCATTGCCTTAATCTTCAACGGTCTCAGCGCTATTCGTCATTCGGTGAGATGTTGGCCGATTTTCAACGCATCCGGCGCCGTCTGATTCAGCATGTGGGTAAGGATGCCTATGAATTGCGCAGGTTGCTGGGGCGAGGTGGGTTTGGGGAAGTTTTCGAGGGAGTGCGGGTGGGCGACGGTCGTCCGGTGGCGATCAAGCACCTTTTCGCGGATCGGCAGTCGGCGCGCTTTATCAAGGAAGCCGAGATGCTCCGGCGTTATTCCCATCCTTTCCTGGTGCAGTACATCGATTTTATCGAGGTCGTTAAAGCCAGACGTGAAAAACAGTACTTTTTGATCTTGGAGCTGCTGGAAGGCATGCCGGCCGCCGGTCTGTGCAACCGGCTCCAGCGCGAAGGCCGGCTTGATCCGGCCGAGGCCATCCCGCTTTTCATGAATTACCTGGAGGCGCTGAGTTTTTTGCATGGCCATGCCTATCCGCTGATCCACCGGGATATCAAGCCACTGAACCTCTACGCTCCGACGGGCCATCCGGAAAAAGCCAAAGTGTTTGACCTGGGCGTGGCCCATGACGTGTTGGGTGTTGTGATCAGCGGCGGCATTCCCGGAACGCTGGATTATATGGCCCCGGAATTCGCCGCTGCCGGCGCTGGCCGCGGATCGCCCCAGACCGATATCTATTCCCTGGGTTTGTGCCTGTACGAGTCGCTGGTGGGCCAGACCGCTTATCCCAGGTTGCCGCCAGATATCGACAGTGCCTGGTCGATCTTCCAGGAGCGTTCCCTGGCGCGTCCGGAAGCTGATTTTCGAGCGCGAGTGTTTCGTATGTATCCGGATCTCAAGGGCTTGGTTCGCAAGGCGATTGACTTTCAGACAGATGCGCGGTATGCGAACGCGGCGGTTATGCGGCAGGACCTGGAGAAAGTTCTGCGCCGGCTGCATCAGCCCGAAGATGTCCTGCCGCCGTAAAAAACGGCTGCCGCGCCGGCGACTGCCCCGTTGATTATACGTATTCTATGGTGGCCGGCGGCTTGGGCGTCAGGTCGTACACACAGCGGCTGATGTTTTCCAGCGCGGTGATCCGCCGGCTGATCCTTTCCAGCTTGCTCCAAGGCAGGCGGGTAACGGTGGCGTTCCTCGCGTCCACGCTGTTGACGCAGCGCACGACTATGATCCGGCCGAATTCCCGTTTGCCGCCGCGAATACCAGTGGCCCGGTCTTCGAGGAGCACGGCCAAATACTGGAAGGCGCCGCAGCCGCCCAATTCCTTTTCCACGATTGTCGTCGCCTTGCGCACGATGGCCAGCTTTTCCTCGGTGACCGCGCCCACGATCCTGGCGGCCAGTGCCGGACCGGGGAAAGGCATGCGTCGGGCAATCGCCCGCGGCAAACCCAACCGCGCGGCGACTTGGCGAACTCCGTTCTTGCGCAGTGTTTTCAGCGGCTCCAAAACCGAGTAGCCGTAGGCTGCCTCAGGTTTGATGCCGAGCTGGGACAGGATGTTATGCTGGCGTTTAATGCCGGCGACCGACTCCTCGATATCCGTCAGGATCGTGCCGTGCATCAGAAACCGCGCCCCGGTCTGCTTGACCAGTTTGACGAAGACCTTGGCGTAAAAAGTGTCGGTGATGGCCTGGCGCTTCTTTTCCGGATCGCTAATGCCCTGGAGGGCCTTCAGGAACTCGGCCCGCGCGTTCACGAGCTGGACCGGCACCTTCAGGTCGGCGAATAGCTTGACGATTTGCGCCGGTTCGCCTTCGCGCATCAAGGCGTTATCCACGCAAAAAGTTTTCATCCGTTTGCCCAGCGCACGGTGGCCGAGCAGGGTTACCACGGAACTGTCCACGCCGCCACTGAGCGCGTTGATGGCGATGCCGTTGCCGACGGTGTTACGGATTGCCTCGATCTGCTTTGCAATAAAAGCCTTTTCGTTCATATGCTCCTCCTGGGTTTAATATACCCCATTGCTTACTTGCGATTGGAGCCGGCGGAAAAAAACATTTTATTTCGGGAAAGTATGCTGCACGATCCCTTCCGTTGCCGGCGCGCGAACCGGATATTGCGCTACGCGCTTAAAAAAAACATCCAGGGTTGGCAGGTTGTTCTTGTCCGGCCAGGGAATGCCGTCCGAGCTGGTTCTGCCTGTCTGGGAGCTTTTTATTATAACGCGCTGGAGGGCGTCAAGATTATTCAGCAGGGAGTTGCCGCTCTCCATCTGCCGACGTTGCTCGATGGCAGGACCGCAAGCCTCAATTTCCGTCAGGATCACCGACCATAGCTCGTTGCGTTCCTTTAAGATCCGGGGCAGCAGGCTGGGAGGACCGTTCTGGATTTCCTCGAGGGGGATCAGCCGTCGGCGGTCCTCAGCCAGCCAGTTGGCGACCAGTTTGAGGTCGTTGCGCAGGAGCTCAAGCGATGGACTGGTTGCGGTCGCCGGCTGAGCCGGTTGGCCGGAGAATTGTCGCAGCGTCTTCAGCACGGCTGGTGACTCGTCAAAAAGGCTGAGTTCGGCGGAGCGGTCATTGACAAATTCGGCCACTTGGGTTTGCAGGTGCTGTTGGAGATCGAAAAGCTGTACGCAATAATTTTCGGCACGTTGCTCCGCTGTTGGGGCGTCTGGCGCCGGCCATGCGGTTGCGAGTGGCGGGAGGCTCAACGCCGCGTAGAGCGTGGCGATGTTGTCCCGGTATTGCTCCAGGGTGGCTGCGGGGTAGGCGGGGTCCTGGGCCGCTTTGGACCGCTCCGTCTGCCAAACCGTCTCCTGGTCCGATTCGGACATCCGGGGCAGCAATCCATGGTCATCCGCCGGGTCCTGAGCGGCGCTGCTTGCTGCGGATCCAGGGCCGGCGGGAGCCGGCGTCGCAGACATGCGGTTGCGATAATACCCGTTGATATAATAAACCGCGGCGAGGGCTATGATAATCAGCGCCAAAAACAACAGGCGGGCGCTGGGTTTAAAAGCTGTTTTGGCCGCTGCCGGCGGGTTGATGGTGTTCGCGTACCCGCCCTGAGGCGTGGCTCCCACGATAAGCTCCTCGGTTTCCCAGGGTCGGGTCGATTCTGAACTGACGGCGGACGTAGCTGGAGTGGGCGCCTGACCCGACTTAAGCCTTCCCGGAGGGGGCGCAACAATCTCCTCCGTTTCGGTTATGTCTACAATATTAAAGTTGTCAGAAGCATCCGGACGTTGCTTGCGTGTGGGCAGTTTGCCGACGCAGGCCAGGACCACGGAAATATTATCATCGCCGCCGGCACGGTTGGCTTCGTCAACCAGTGTGGCTGCAAACCGCTTGGGATCCAGGGGTGATGTTCTAAAAATAAGGTTCTGAATATCGCTGTCCGCTAGCATCTTGGTCAGGCCGTCGGAACAAAGCAGGTAGCAATCCCCCTCCTGGACCTGGATCACTGATTCGTCCAGTTCGACCGTGTCGTCCAGCCCGATGGCGCGGGTGATTACTCCGCGGAATATGGATGGCAGGACATCGTCATGTGCCAAGCCGGCGGCTGCCGCCAGGGAGTGGTCCTCGGTGAGGCATTCCATGAGACCGTCGCGGATACGATAGGCGCGGCTATCACCGGCGTGCAGGATCGTAGCCTGGTTCGGCTGGTAATCGTCGAAGAACAAGACGACAGCCGTGGTGCCGGCGCCGATGATCGATTGCTCGTCAGCCATGGCCTTGATCCGCCGACTGGCTTGATTCAATGCCTGGCGGGCCTGCGCTGTTTTTTGGGGTGATTCGGCTCCGGCGGGAAATGCGCTTTGAATCGCTTCCACGGTCCAGCGGCTGGCCAGTTCTCCGCCGGCGGCGCCGCCCATGCCGTCAGCGACACAAAACACTCCCGCTTCCGGCAGGACAAGGATTGCATCTTCGTTCGCTTGGCGTTTGCGACCAATATCGCTGAGTGCCGCCGACTTTATGTGGCTGAAATCCATGCCGCAGTTTTCTTTTCGACCTCGATCTTGAATTTGATCAGGTCAATAAAAACATCATGGTGTGCGGTCGTTGCTAAGTCAAGCGATTCTAATTCAACGCACTTTGTTTTGCTCGCGGCGTTTGCGGACGATGGTCTCGGCCAGCGAGGCGGGCACTGGCCCGTAATGCTCGAATAGCATCGTGTGGCCGGCCCGGCCCTGGCTAAGGGTCCGGATGACGTTGGAATAACCGAACATTTCGCTGAGGGGCACCATGCCGCGGATGATCCGATATCCGGCCCGTGCGTCCATCTGGTCAATTCGTCCGCGCCGTTGGCAGATACTGCCGGCAATTTCGCCCATGTAGTCTTCCGGCGTGGTAACTTCGAGCGACATTATCGGCTCTATCAGCCGAGGATGGGCCTTCATATATAGCTCGCGGAAGCACCACCAGGCCGCTTCTTGGAAGGCCGTGTCGCTGGAGTCCACTTCGTGGTACGATCCGTCGAAAACCACTACACGCATATCCACCACCGGGTAACCGCCCAACGGCCCGCGTTCCATGGCACGCAGCACCCCTTTTTCGACAGCTGGGATGTATTCCGTTGGAATACGCCCGCCCCGCACTTCGCTGACAAATTCAAATCCTTCGCCCTTGGGCATAGGTTCCAGGCGGAGCCAGACGTGGCCATACTGGCCGCGCCCGCCGCTTTGCTTGACGTGTTTGTATTGGCCTTCTTCGATGCTGGTGATGGTTTCCCGGTAGGCGACCTCCGGCGGTCCCACGGTCACCTCGACTCCGAACTCCCGTTTCAGGCGGTCCACCAGTACTTCGAGATGCAATTCTCCCATGCCGGAGAGGACCGTTTCCATGGTTTCCGGATCCTGCTTCACGGAAAAAGTCGGGTCTTCATCCGCAAGCCGGTACAGGGCTTCAAAGGTTTTTTCGATTTCCATCCGGCCTTGGGGCTTGATGCTGATGGACATGACCGGCGCCGGAAATTCGATGGCTTCCAGGACGATCGGTTGCCGTGGGTCACAGAGAGTATCGCCGGTCTTAGTTTGGGTCAGGCCCACTGCCGCCACGATGTCGCCGGCGTAAGCGGTTGTGACGGCTGCCGAGCGGTTGGCGTGCATCCGTAGCAGGCGACCAACACGCTGTTCGATCTGGCGTGTGCTGTTGGCGATGGTGTCGCCGGTGTGGAGGGCGCCGGAGTAAACGCGCAGATATGTCAGCTTACCAGCGTGTTTGTCGCTCACGATTTTGAATGCCAGCGCGGAAAGCGGTGCATTGTCGGATAAGGGCCGTTCGGCGCGCTCCCCGTTCACCAAGCCGCTTATCGGCGGCATGTCCGCGGGAGAGGGCAGGAAATCTACCACGCCGTCCAGCAGGCGCTGAATCCCCTTGTTTTTCAAGGCGGACCCGCAATATACCGGAATGACCTTATGGGCCAGGGTAATCTTGCGAAGAATGCGCGTGATATCCTCGTTGGGGAGGTCGCCGGTGGTCAGAAAAGTTTCCTGAACGGCATCGTCTTCCTCGGCGCAGACTTCCGCCAGCCGACCCCGCCATTCCCGGGCCAGGTCCATGTGTTCGGGCGGAATCGGCCCGGGAGTGCAATCATGCGCCGGGGTGTCGTCGAGGTAGATAACCGCTTGCATGTTGATTAGATCTATTATGCCGTTAAAGTTGTCTTCCCGCCCGATCGGGATCACGACAGGCACGGCGCGGGTACCAAGAATAGTGCTGATTTTTGTCACGACATCGAAGTAGTCGGCGCCGTCGCGATCCATTTTATTAATGAAGGCGACCTTGGGCACGCCGTATTTCTCGCTTTGCTTCCAGACCTGTTCCGATTGAGGCTGGACGCCCCCGACAGCGCAGAATAAGGCCACGGCGCCATCCAGCACTCGCAGGCTACGTTCGACCTCGGCTGTAAAGTCGATATGGCCGGGCGTATCGATAAGGGTGATCTCGTGGTCTTTCCAGGAGAACATCGTGGCCGCCGATGTAATCGTGATCCCCCGATCACGCTCCTGTTCCATCCAGTCCATGGTGGCGGCGCCGTCATGCACCTCGCCGATCTTGTAGGTTTTGCCGGAATAGAACAGGAGCCGTTCACTGACGGTTGTCTTGCCGGCGTCGATGTGCGCCATAATGCCGATATTGCGTACGCGCGTTATTGTACTTTCTCGTCCCACGGGTGATGCTCCTTCCAGTTCCGGTGAGGCGCCGTTAAGGCGCTTTGTGGAAAAACGTGCGCACTATGCTGGATCTGATTCTAAACTACAAGCATTATTTTAAAAAAGGTTTCCTGATCCGTGGCATTCGCGCAATGCGCGGTTCGCTGGCGGTCCCGGCACAATACTGTTTTCAGGTGGCGTCAGCCGTTGATGATCTGCTGCTTGGCGGCGCCAATTCCTTGGACGATGGCTTTCGCGCCGGACAGGATAACGGAAAACGAGTGGAACTCCAAAAGCAAGCGATCCTCTTACGGGGGCCGAATCGCCCGGATCGGGCGCTGGATGACCAGCGAATCGAGTGCTTTCCATTCATCCTGCGGCAGGAGCGCTTTCCACTCCACGATGACCGCGCGTTCCTCGACGGTCACCATGTTATAACCGAACAGACTCGTATTGCCGGCTTGCATTTTGACATGGGCCTCGAAATATTTACCGTTCCAATGCTCAAGCGGGGCGCCCCCGGTTCCGATGACGATCTGAAATATGGGCGGCCGAGCGCCTTCGCTAATTACAGCATCATTATATAAATGATCGCGGCCGCAGAAATACAGGCGCGCACCGACGCGCCGGAGGCTGGTCCAGAATATATCCCGCTCGGCGGTGTTGACGGCCAGGCAATCGGCTCGGGACACCCTGAAGGCCGGTTCGTGCCCGAGCACGAAGATATGTGGTTGGGTATTGGCCTGGAATTGGGCATTCAGCCAGGCTTGGTTGATCCGATGCGGTCGCACATACTGATCGAGCGCCACGCAGAAGGCATTGTTGAACATGAAACTGTAGGTCAGCCCGATTTCGCCGGCTGGTCCATTTGTCGGCAGATGCGGGAATATCTTCCGCCAGACAGTTCCGTCCGGATCATGGACGGCGTCTTGGCGACCGCGGACGGGATAAATCGGGATGCCGGCCTCGACGACCGGTGCCATGGCGTTGCGCCAGATGGCATACTGGGACTGGATATCGCCTTTTTCGGGGATCAGGTCTCCGGTTAGCAGCACGAATCTGCAGTTGTTGTCTGCGATATCCCGAGCTATTTTGGATATGATTAGCGTGTTAACGCCGGGCACATCGTTAGATCCGCTATGGCCCCCCATCACGGCAAAAGTCCATGGCGCGGCTGGCCCGGGCAGACAACTTCCCGCGAGCAGGACGGCACTGATGATGAGAATGCAGGCTTTCATGTTTGCAGTATATTATGCCCGTGAATGCAGGGCAACCAAGAATGAGGCAAGTATTTCCACACAGGCATGTCTAATTATGATATAGTGTCCTGCATGCAAATTGGCGATGTGGTGGAATTAAATATAACGGATGTGGCTTTCGGCGGCGATGGAGTCGCCCGCCTGGTTCAGCCTGCGTCCGCCTCGGACGGCGAAGCACCAACAGGAGGACGCGTGGTCTTTGTGCCCCTGGTTCTGCCCGGGGAACGGGTGGCAGGCGTCATTACCGGGATGACCGCCCGTTTTGCGCGGGCCGAATGCCGACGAGTGCTGGTGTCTTCCCCCGCACGGGTTAGTCCGACCTGCCCTCATTTCGGAGTTTGCGGCGGATGCCGGTATCAGCACGCCTCCCTAACGCTGCAAGTCCAAATGAAACACAAACAGGTTGTCGATATTCTAGAGCGGATCGGCGGGTTTAAGGCGCCGCCGGTGGAGCCCATGATGTCGGCGCCGCCAGCCTATGGATATCGTAACAAAATCACACTGCATGGCCCGGGGCGGCCTGGTTTTCACCGGCTTGGCGGCGGCGATCTGCTGCCGATCGAAAGCTGCCCTTTGGCTTGCGATGCCATCAACCGGAAACTGGGCGAGCTGACGGAGATACGTCTGAAAGCCGGCGAAAATTTGACCATGCGCCGTGCTGCGTCCGATGCGGTTTTCACATATCACACGCGCTCCTCCCACCGTTCCAGGGAAAAGCCGGTAACGGAGACAGTAATGGAAGTATGGGCCGGGCTATCATGCCGGGTTCCGGTGCGTTCTTTTTTTCAGGTGAACCATGCGGTTCTCGAACTTCTGCTGGCACGCGTCGCTCTTTTATTCGAAGAGCAACCGACTCCCAGTCTGGTAGACGCCTATTGCGGGGTCGGAGTGTTCGCGTTGAGTCTGGCTGGCCGGGCGCAAAGCGTGATCGGGCTTGAATCTGATCCGGCGGCTGTCGCCTGCGCGGTGCAGAACGCCGCAGCCCAGGGATTGACCCATGCCATTTTTCGCCGGGGACACGTCGAAAACCTGTTGGGCCGGGCGCTCCGTGAAAGCATTGCTGATCGTGTTTGCGTCATCCTGGATCCGCCGCGCGCCGGCTGCGATCTGAAAGTGATCCGGTTACTGGCGCAGGAACGACCGCGCCGGATTTTCTATCTCTCTTGTGTGCCGCCGGTCATGGCCCGGGATCTTAAAATACTTTGCGCTGGCGGCTATGAGTTGCGGCGGGTCATCCCCTTCGACATGTTTCCTCAGACTGCGCACGTGGAAGTGCTGGCGGATCTGAGCCTGCCGCGTGCTTGAGTCGGTGGGGTTGAGCTGCCCCGCCCACGGGATTTACTGGCAAGCCCCATTTCCGGATCGGTGGAAAGCGAAGATGGCGGGAAGCCCATTGGACGTTCCCGCCCTACAATAAGCCATGCCACAATCCAAATTTTAATAAATATTTACCCGCAAAGAAAGAGTACAAAAAATTTATTTTTTCGTCCCTTGATCTCGTTTTCTCTGCGATCTTTGCGCTATCTGGTGCGGCGGCGAATATCATGGGCGCCAGAGATACATGATCCGGGGGCCGTCGGCATTCAGCCAGCGCGGCAGACCGACTTGTAGGTCGGGTCCGCGAAGTTTAGTCAGCCAGTTCGCGAAGTTGGATTTTTCTTCATAACGGACGACTCGAACCGATGACTGCCCCAGGAGCTCGGCGGTCTTGGCGACCGTGTCGGACCAGTAACCGGTTTGATCGATCAGGTTGCGTTGTTTTGCTTCTGTGGCCGAAAAAATACTGCCGTCGCATGTTGCTTGCAATGTGGCTTCGTCGAGACCACGGCCTTTTGCAACGATGTCCACGAAATGCTGGTGAAAGTTGTTCACGATTTCCTGGAACATTATCAGTTGTTCCGGATTAACTTCCCGGAATGGGTTGAGCAGATCCTTGTTGTTGCCAGATTTGATCGTGACATCCTGGATGCCCAGCTTATCGCTCAGGACTTTCCAGTTGAGCGTTTGGATGATAACGGAAATGGATCCGATAAGCGCCGTCGGTTCGGCGATGATCCAGTCAGAGGCCATGGCCACATAGTATCCGCCGGAAGCCGCCATGCCTTGCACCAGGACCACTACCTTGCGGTCCTCGGCGCTGACCTTGAATTCGCCAAGCGCCCGATAGATTTCGTCCGTGGGCGTGATGGCGCCGCCCGGGGAATCAATTTCCAGGATGATCGCCTTGACGGCGTCGTCGTTCTGCGCCGAACGAATTTGGCGCAGAACCGTTTCAACCTGGTCCAGGCCCGTCCCAAAGAGGCCCGCTTCGCTTGCGCGCATGATAACGCCGCTCAACGGAATGCGCGCCGCTTTCACGGAGCCGCGTCCGTAGGACCAGGTCTCCTTCAAGTTTGGAAATTCATCCTCGGCTTCCGATCGGGTGGGAGCCGATCCTTTGCCCATACAGGCCAGGCCGAGCAGGAGTCCTAAATTGGCGAGAACGCTGAGGCAGAGGCCCAAGCCCAGGATGACAATCACGATCCAGAATCCGGTGGGCGAGCGTCTTGTGGGTATATTCATGTTAATCCGTTTGCCTTTGTTATTGATTGCCCGGCAGCATTTTTTTCAGGCCGAAAATACGTGTGGGATTATCGACGAACAGCCAGCCGGCTATTTCCCGCGCGCGGTCCAGATCGAATGATCCGTCATGCACCTTGGTTGCCAAGGCCATGGCGACGTTCTGACGCGCCAGCTTTTGATGCCCGTAAACTCCATCCACGAAGCAGTAATCCCCGCCGAAAGCACTGATCTTGTTGGCCGGCACGGCGTCGAGCCATTCCACCAGCGCGCGCCGCGCGGCCTCGGGGGAAATGATGTGGCCCCAGCACATGTCGATGTTCACGTTACGGAAGTTCTTGGCCAGGTTCGACAGCTCTCCGATGTACGGGTAGCCCATGTGAAAAATATCGAAGCGGACTTCGCGGTATTCAAGAAACAGGTTGCTCAGCAGGGCCGGGTTGGAATCGTATATGATGTTGCCGTTGCCCTCCTGCAGGCCGGTGTGAATCTGGAATGGAAGTTCGCGCTCGTCGGCCAGCCGGCAGATGCAATGCATCATGTGGTTTTCGAAGTCCGGGGCCATCCGGATCGCCGAGCGCCAGTCGGGAAGATGCCGGTCGGTAAATAATTCATGGAAGGCCCGCTCGGCGTCGGCCCGTTGCGCCTTGTCGAAGCGGAGCGAACGCTGGTAGGCCAGATGGGCTTTCAGGCAGACCACCCGGGATTCCGGCTGGAAAGCTTTTACTACCTGGCGCCGGGCGACTTCTTCCCAGTCTTCAAGGGTATGCACCTTGATTCCGGCCTTTTCCCCCTGCACGCGGAGGTCGCGCGCGTGGGCCGGCATCAGGAACGGATCCACGCTCAGGGTCTCGACGAACCGGGGATCGTTCTTGGCGGTGAGCGCAGACATAGTGCAATCGACGATGGAACAGGCGATCCCGGATTTCTCGCGCAGCACATATTCGTAATGCCCACCTTTTTTACGCGCGGCACAGAAGGCTTCATTGAGCGCAACAATGGTTTCGCGGTTGATGGCCTGGATGCCGTAGAGGTCGCGCGCCGCCAGCGCCAGCGACCGTCCGTAGCCGGTCGATTGGGCGGCCTGCCAATATGGTTCCAGCAGGTCCCAGCGCTGACGCAGGTCCTGTTGGCTGTCGCGGACCTTGGCCAGTTCGGCATCAGGCAGCCCCGCTGATACCAGGTCGCAGGAGAAATAGTGGAATAACCATTCTTCTAAGATGTCTGCTTTCGGGGAACGATCCGTTTCGCGCGGCAGGTGCTCGTGGGTGTCGATGATCTTCAGAGTGTTGATGTAATCCAGTAAATGGGCCTGCGTCTGCATTTGATTTTTCATTTTATTTCCCATCGGTCATTGCTCTTGTGATAGGATGAGCCTGTGAATCGAAAAAAGGAAGTGTAAACGGAATCGCAGGCATTGACAAGGATCTCGCGGGCGGCAAAAAATGGGTAGACAAGAGTCAGTGTTTGTGAAATGCTGTCAATAATTGTCTTGTCTGCGGCATGGTTCCAGTCTGTGCCGGGCACGGCGCGGCTGATAGGCCGCGCGGAAAAACGCAGGGTTATAAGAGCCTGCCGATACAATATGAAACACGCCAGCAACGACTGGTCCAATCCGCCAGCAACCTGCCGACCCCTACAGATCATCCATGGTTTCGATAAATTCCTCGAAAAAGACAAACCAATTTCCGCCTCGTTGCGGACCGGCCTCGCGGACCTGAAACGCCACGGCCTTGGCGGCGTGGTCTGCACGTGAGTTTCACGGACTATATGCGATCGCAGGCCCAGTGGAAAATTTTTCTGGAGGGCCTGGACCTTTGCCAAGAGCTGGGCCTGCGCGTCTGGATCTACGACTAGGAAGGCTACCCCAGCGGCGCCGCCGGCGGACTCGTTCTCGAACAAAACCCGGCAGTTGAGGCCGAATCATTGGTTCACGATCCGGCGCACTCGCCCCCCTTCTATGTGCGGCGCGCCTTCGAACATACGCTCGCCGGCCAGGGCTGGTACGAGATCCGCCGCAGCCCGAACCTGATCAATGAACGGGCGGTTGCACTTTTCATGGAAGCGACTCACGGAACCTACTTGAAACAATGTGGCGCCTATTTTGGCAACTTGGTCGAGGCGGTTTTTACAGACGAACCCTCGCTGATAACGATCAAGCTGGGCGAACCGCCCGCGGCGATTACAGATATTCCTGTCGCCGATTGTCAGGATGCCTCGGTCAAACCACTGCCGGGTGTTCCCTGAGTGCGCGAAATTCCGGCGCTTTACCGGCGACAAGCCGGTCGCTGCCGTGCCCATAACTCTTCCGCCACGCTCCTCGGTGCTGCTGATCGAGGAATAACGAGACTGATTTCCACGGCGGTCGGATAGGCCCGGAAACCCTGAATCCACACCACCTATTCGGTCAGCAGAATCACATCCTCGGGATCGATCCAGATGCGGAGTTTTTCGGCGGACGATTCCGTCTGGTCCTTGCCGTATCCCAGGGCCCTGATTTCGGTGCCGCCCGGCAGAGCCAGGCGGTATTCCATGCGGTCGCCGCAAAACAGGGATTCGGTCAATTCGGCTGGAAAGACGTTTACGGTTTGCCCCGCAGGCGGCGCCAGGCGCACCGCTTCCTGGCGCGCGCCGATGGTAACGGCCTGGCCGGGCTGGCCGGCGCCGGCGCGCGCGATCCATTCTCCGCAGGGCGACTCCACCCGGATTTCCCCGTCGGATATCGATCGAATCACGCCCTGGACCAGGTTCGAGCCGCCGATAAAATCGGCCACAAAGCGGTTGGCCGGCCGACGGTAAAGTTCACGCGGTGCGCCGATCTGCTCCACGCGCCCTTCCCGCAGGATCGCGCAGCGGTCGGCCATGCTGAGGGCTTCCTCCTGGTCATGTGTGACATATACCGCGGTGATGCCGGCGTGCTTGACCAGCCGCCTGATTTCCAGGCGCATATCCAGCCGCAGCTTGGCGTCCAGATTGGAGAGCGGCTCGTCGAGCAGAAGACAGCTTGGCTCGATCACCAGGGCGCGGGCCAGGGCCACCCGCTGTTGCTGGCCGCCCGAAAGCTGGTTGGGCTTGCGTTCCGCAAATTGCTCCATGTGGACTGCCTTAAGAATCCGCGCCACGCGCTCGCGACGTTCCGGCTCCGGCCGGTTTCGGCCCGGCACGGTTAGTCCGAAGGCCACGTTATCGGCGACAGTCAGGTGTGGCCAGAGCGCGTAGTTCTGGAAGACCATGCCGGTGTTGCGTTCGTGGGGCGGGAGCTCATTGACGCAGGTGCCGTCAAACAGGATCCGGCCGGAATCGGGGACGCCGAACCCGGCCAACAGGCGGAGCAGAGTGGTTTTGCCGCATCCCGAAGGCCCCACCAGGAAAAACAACTCGCCTTCGTTAATGGCAAGCGATACAGCGTCCACCGCCGTGACCGTGTCAAACCGCTTGGTGACCGATTCAAGGGTGATGTTCATAAAGGCAGAATAAAGAATGCAGAATTCACTTGGGGTCTAACTACTCAGCGAAACCACCGCCGGCGGCCGGCGGTGCAAACTTAAAAGAAACACGTTAGATATTAATCTGTTATGTCAAATTCGGCATCCCGTGTTACTGGGGAGCTTGTCATCCTGAGCGCAGCGCAGGATCTCAGGCTTGTTAGCGGACGGGTGAGATTTCTCATTACGCTCGCAATGACAATCTCTGCTGATCTGGGTTGTTTGCCGGCAAGCTTCGTAGTTGCGTTTTTTCGGCATTTTATCTCGTTTGCTCTTCGATCTTGGCGTTCTTTGTGGTTAATCTTATGGTTTTTAATAGATGGTTTTCATGTACAAGGCGCTAAGCAGTTTTTCGCATTTCCTTCAGCGCCGTCCGTTTTTTCTGAATCATGAGCTGAGCGATCATGATGACCTGGTTGGTGGACCAATAGAGGACCAAGGCCGAGGGCATTTTGTAGAACATGACCAGCATCATGATGGGCATGAACCAGAGCATCATTTTCTGCTGCATGGGATCGGTGGTGGTGGTGGGAGTGAGTTTTTGTTGCCAGAACATGGTGGCTGCCATGAAAATCGGCAGGATGTTAAGCGCGCCGATCGGGTTGGGCAGGAGACCCGGCAACAGGTTCTCCGGGCCACTCAAGTCACGAATCCAGAGGAAGTCGGCAAAGCGCAATTCGATAGCGCTCCGCAGAACCACGAAGAGGGCCACGAAGACCGGGATCTGGACCAGCATCGGCAGGCAACCGCTAACCGGGTTGACCTTATGTTTCCGGTAAAGGCCCAGGGTTTCCTCCTGCATTTTTTTGGGATTGTCCTTGTACTTGAGCTTGAGTTCCGCCATCAGCGGCTGGAGTGCCTGCATCTTTTTCATGCTCTCCGTGCTCTTGTGCGTCAGCGGCCAGAAGATGATTCGGATGAAAATCGTCAGGATGATGATGGCGATGCCGTAATTGGGAATGTAATCAAAGGTGTAATTCAGTACCACGAGCAAGAATTTGCAGACCGGTTTCCACCAGCCGAAATCCATGACTTCCTCCTGATGGAGGCCGAGTGTTTTCAAGATGGAATATTTTTTAGGACCGGCATAATAGTGCAGGTCGCGCGTCAGGGATTCGCCGGGTGCCAGGGTTGTCTCCCCAAATAACGCCGTGGCGGATACGTCGGCTATCTCGGCGCTTTTCGGAGCGCGCCGCGGATCCTCGCGTTCACCGGGGGCCAGCTCCCTTTTTGCGCGGATCCTATAAGCGGCGGCACCGCCGTCCGGCGCCAGGATTTGTACGAAGAATTTGCTCTTGGCGGCTACCCAGTCCACGGGCATATTGACATTTTTGGTGATCGTATCCGGAACACCCGCCAGCGCCTGCTCATTCATTTCGGCTTTGAATAATTTAACCAGCTTACCGGCCCAGCGGGTGACGCGTTCGCCGCCGGCGGAGGGCTGGGCGTCCACGCCCAGAGTGTCGAGGCCCATGGTCTTGATTTCGCCGGTCATGCGCATCGGGCCGACCTGGATTTCATGCTCGCCGAGCTTGATAGATTCGGCGCCGGCATTTGTGAACAAGTCTTCGACTTTGATCCGGAAATCGTTTTCCAGGGAGAGCGTCCGGGTGAAGACGAGGCCGGTTGGCGTGGACTTGGTGGATCTGATAGCCGAGCCCGCAGGATCCATCTCGATTATAAAATTGTCTTGGGCGGATAATCCCGGCAAGCCGGCATAGGTCAGGGCGGGGAGATTGGCGAAATCCAACACCACCGGACCGCTTTGAAGTTCCAACGAGTGGCGATATTGTTTTAGTTCCACGGCGGTGATACCGCCGCCCCGTGAAGAAACGGTGACGGCTGCCTCGGCATTGCTCAGGACCAGGCTCTGTTCCGGCAGGATCGGTTCGGCCGGGGTTGCTGCGGATTGCTTTGCGACATTGAAGTTAACGGACGCCGGTTTTGTTAGCGCTGGAGCGGATTGAATCGATTCAGGTTGTTGCGTGTTCGGGGCTGCGTAGGGTAGATCGGTGCGCGAGGGCTCTTGCACAGTTTGCGTCACTGGCCTGGGCTGGGGCGGCGGCGGAAATAATTTTTTAGCCATGAAGGGCCAGGCCAGCAGGGCTGCGAACAGCATTCCGACAATAAATATATCTTGTTTTTTCATGCGCTACGTTTGCTTTTAAAAATAAGGTCTCTGTGTGTAAAACGCGTACCATAGCAAAATGCAGATGCCGAAAGCAACCCCATCGTAAAAAAAATCAAAAGAATAGCTTGAAATAATTGGACACGTTTGGCTTAGCGGGATATAGTTGAATTCAAATTCCGAAACACTTTTCAAACCAACCATGCGGAGATCATATTGTGTCTACTCAACCTGTGCGATGTGCTGGAATTAGGGTGTTGCTGCTTGCAATCGGGTTGTGCGCTGTCGCCGTAACCGCGTCGGCCGTCAAAGCGCAAGGCCTGGCATATACCAACCGTCCCCTGCAGCGCGGTCCGGCGGATCCGCTGCTGCCCTCGATCGAGATCATGGAAGCGGATAAGGCGCCGGTCGTGGACGGGGTGCTGGATGACGCCTGTTGGGCCAAGGCTAAGGAAGGACAAATGGCGACCGACGAATACTCCTTCCCGATCAAGCTCAAGGCCACCTTTAAAATTTGTCAGAAAGACGAGGTGATCTACCTGGCCATCCGGGCCTGCTACGACGAGAAAGGCGGTAAAAAAACCGGCGGGCCGGCCAAGCACGATGGCGCTCTTTGGAACGGGGAAAACGTCGAGATCTTCATTGACCCCGATAATGAGGACACGCCCGGTTACTACCAATTCATCCTGACGCCCTTCAACGTCACCGGCGACCTCTACAACAACGAACCGCGGGACCCGGAATTGCGCTGGGATCCGAAGTACGAGGTGCAAAGCAAGTGGAGCACGAACGAATGGACCATCGAGTACGGAATTCCCTTGGCCGCCTTCAATTGCACCAAGAATATCTATGAAAACTTTGGACTGAATGTGCACCGCGTGTACCAAGGGGTAGCGGCCTGGTCGCCCGGGCATTCGGAAGGCTTTCATTTTCCCCACAAGTTCGGCGAGGTGCGGGGTCTGAAAGGCAAGTCCGTGGTCTCAAACGCGCCAGGCCTGTTCCGTTCGCCGCAGCTTAAGATCAATGATCGGGTCATCAAGGCCCAGGCCAATCCGTCGCTCATTCCCGCGAAAAAACCGGTACTGGTAGCGAATCCGGTGGTCAATGGCGCCACGATCAGCTTCGAGGTGAACACGCTTACTGACGTGGCCGTTTGGATCGAAGACGCCAAGGGCGAGGCCGTGCGGCACTTGGCGGCCGGCATGCTGGGCAATAATCCACCGGCGCCGCTGAAGAAAGACTTGCTCAAGCAGTCCTTGACCTGGGATTACAAGGACGACTTCGGTAAAAAAGTTCCCGCCGGCGCCTACAAGTTCAAGGTTGGGGTTGGTTCCAAGGCAACCTTGGACAAGGAAATCGGGCGCAACGACTCGCCCTACCAGGTCAACGGCATTGCCGTGGATGATAAGGGTTTTGTATATACCTACGAGGGCGTACGTGACCAATGGTCGCGCATCAATAAATACGACCGCAAAGGCAAGTTCGCTTCGATGCTCATGCCGCCGCCGGCGGATGTGCCGGTTGAGAAGCTAAAGGGGCTGCATATCATAGATTACGGGCCGGATGGCCAGGCGCGCTTCGGCGGCCGGGAACTGGCTGAGACCATGCCCCACTTGGAACAGCCCTTTCCGCAGACACTGCTGGTCAACAGCAAGGGCCAGATCATCTTTGCCGGCTGCGAGTACCAGGGCGGGCCGGGACGCTTTTACAAGATCAACGCCGATGGCAGCCTACCGGAAGATTTCATCGGGCCGTACATCAAGGACATCAACTGGCTGAACTACTACGACCCCTGGGCTAAGCGCTTCCATTTTGCGCTCGATCCTCTGGATGAGGACGTTATCTACTTAAGCGGCTTGAAAGAAATCCATCGCAGAGAAAGCTCCGGCAGCGCACTCAATATCGAGATTGTGCCCGGCAAGCGAGAGACCTTCTATAACGCTGTCTGCCGAGTCCGCTGGGGTAAGGATGCGCCTCTCGAGACTTTCGTCGGTAAGCGTAATATCATCGGCACGGCAGGCTCGGACAAGCCCGGCGAATTCTTCGACCCGCAGGGCATCGCCTTCGACAAGGACAACCATCTCTGGGTCTGCGACCGGCGTAACAACCGCATCCAGATTTTCGACCAATCCGGCAAATTCCTACGCCAGATTCCACACACCGGTCCGTACGAGGTGCGCGTCAGCCGCAAGACAGGGGAACGCTACGTGCTGGGGATCGAAGGCGATTCGCCGACTAATTATGCCGGCACATTGACCAAGTATTCCGCCGCCGCCATGCCCAAGGTGCTGGCCAGGCGCGCGCTGGAGGGGGCCTGGAACTACTGGTGGAGCATGGCTTTGGACGAGTCCGGCCGCCGTCCGGAGTTGCGATTGGCCTGGACCGGCAGCAAAACCTATACTCGCTCGGGGGGCATCCCCAATAGCGTCAAAGAAGCCTATCGGATTATGCGGATTATAGACAATGGCGCCGATTTTTCGGAGCCTGACCTGCTGATCGGCAAGGAAGCCCCGCGTCCGTCTTACCGGATCGTGGCCGGCTGGGAGTCGGACATCATCGCCGCCGGTGATTGCTGGTATGATGCCAATTCCGGCCGCTACCTGGGTAAGATGGCAGCCAAGGAGCTAGCTGCTGCGCGAGATGGGCGTTGGTTGACACGCAACGGATACGATTTTGAGTTTATCAACGTTTTTCCGGAATCCTGGGCGACAAATCCGGCCGTCCCGGCCCTGACGAACTGGCAGTTGACACCGCCTTCCATGACGCGGGCCGGCGAGCGTGGGTTTTACGTGGCACCGAATACGGACGTGTATGTGGCGCGCTATTACCAGTGGACTCTTCAAGGCGCAGTACGCGGAGGCACTGAGGGACCGGACCACCATGCGGCTATTGACCATTATACCATTGACGGCAAATTGGTCGGCAAGCGGGTGATCTACGAGCTATCGGGCGGCGCCCATTCGCCGGCCGTTGACATCAAGGGCAACATCTATGTCGCTGATAACCTGGGCCGCAAGATTGGGCAGTTTTACGAGGACGACATTGCCCCCAACATGCCCTCCTGGGCACCGGATTACCAGATCAGCGCAGCGGAGTGGGATACCTTGCGTAGCGGCAAGACGCTGTACGCCGGCTACCGGAAATTCGTCCAGAATCCTTTGATCCGGCAGGTCGGGTCCATCTACAAGTTCGGGCCCAAGGGTGGCGGTTTGTTATGGCGGGCAGCCCAAGGACCCTATGAGCAGCACTGGCCCCAGACAAATGAAGCCGGCAAACTTGTGAAATATTTCGACTGGGGCTATCCCTGCAAGCCCATGCCCACTACCCCGGCGACGCACTGGACTGCAACTTGGCTCACCAGCAGCGACGGCCGCGAAGGCATGTACCCGTGGTGGACCGAAGGAGTGGAATGGGAGTTCCTGGGCGTCAGCCCGGCCCCTGGACGTTATACCAAGGGGCATGACGGCTGCGTTTGTTTCAACCTGCGTTTTTGCGTGGACGATTTCGGGCGCAGCTACGTGCCGGCCGCGCATCGCAATACGATCCGTATGGTCGATACGGCCGGCAACGAAGTCCTGCGCATCGGTCGCTACGGCAACCTCGATTCCGGGCCGAACGCGCGGCTGAAAGAGCCGAATATTCCACTGCGCTTCCCGACGGCCACGGCGCTCTCCAAGCGTTACCTCTACGTGGTGGAACAAGATATCGCCCGTGTCCTGCGCATCAAGCTGGGCTACGAACAGGAGCGAGCTGCGGATGTGGCGGTGCGCTAGGGAACTCGCAGATTTTGGTTTTGCCGAAATCGGCTATAATGTCCGCCAGAGGCGAATCTGTTTTTCGAATGACAGCCTTTTGTAGGGCGGACATGTCCTCCCGACCTCCCGGAGAGTCGGGATGGGCTTGCCCGCCATGTCCCAATTCCAGTATCGGCGGGCCTGCCCGCCTCCGGCGGGAAACCCGTTGGGCGTTCCCGCCCTTCCAATATGTAAGTCGCCCCGCTGCGGGGCAATCATTAAGTTCCCGCATAGAATTTCAAAGTGTTGTAGCCGCGACCGATGGTCGCGGTCCTCGGATTAGGACCGACATCAGCGATGTCGGCTACAGTAAAAGCTGACCGGCAGCCGCCGGTCCCAATTCCCCTCCTGGGAGGGGCAGGGGTGGGTTGGATAATACGTTGACGTCAGGGTTACTTAGCCCGCGTGCCCAACCCCATGATTTTCAGCCAACGTTTGTAGTCTTTCAGGATGAAGGGGCGTGGGCCGGCAAGATAGTGGTTGTGGAAGCTCCGCCCGTCGGCCGTCCATTCCAGCAGCCACATTGCCGCCTTATCGGCGACGGGAATCTTACCGGTGGCCAAGAGTCCGTTGGCCTCGACCCGGTATGCCTTGTCAAAAAGCGTATGCCCGCAGTCTGCGTCGGCCACCGTCAAGCGTCCGTCGACCTCGGCCAGCGTGTCGTTGACGACGATCAGCGGATGCATTCCGGCCTCTGACTCGCCGCAGATCGCGCAAACATCCGCCTGTACCCTTTTGATGTAATCGTAGGCGAGCTTCCTGCCGCCATAGTAGTCGACGATGGCGTCTGAAATTGCGGGCCAGCCATCGCGCAGGTTCCACCACAAGATGCCGGTGCGCCGCCATTTGCCGGACCGGAAGAGCTCGATGAAAAACTTGTTGGCTTCGGCCTGGCTGATCTGCGAGGCGAGAATAAAGTCGTCCAGATTTTTCGGCGTCTTATCGAAGAGTAGCGCCGCCTGTTTCGCCATGAGCGGGATGCGGTAGTTGGAGCTGGTCAGGTTGCGGTGCGGACGGACGCAATGGGTTAGCCATTGCTCGTTATCCTGCCACGGCCAGAGTGATCCCGGCTCCATCATCTTCGCGAGGGAATCGCGGTTGGGGCAGCCATGGTAGCCGATTTCGCTTACAAAGCGGCAGCGCGCCCCCGTGTAATAGGTGCCCTTGAAGTCGTCCCGCGGTCCCCACAGGTGGTCTTCTGGCATGGCCGCGCAGGCGTTGCCGGTGGCGTAGGCCGCCGGGCTGACATAGGGCGAGCTCGGCAGGTAATCGCGGGATGGATCAAGCTGACGCACGACCTCCGGCAGGACCTGGCGGCTGAGTCGGTCATTATTGGGATCCGCCGGCGCTGCCAGCCACCCGCCGAGACAGAAGACATCAATCTCGTTGTTGCCCGCCCAGAGCGCGAGACTCGGATGTCGGCGCAGCTTGCGGACAATTGCCTCGGCTTCACCACGGATGATGCCGGCAAACTCATTGGTCTGTGGGTAGAGTGCGCAGGCGAGGGCGAAATCCTGCCAGACCATGACGCCGTGCTCGTCGCACAGATCGAAGAAATCGTGGTCCTCGTATACGTTGCCGCCCCAGCAGCGGATCATGTTACAATTCAGATCGAGGAGCATGGCGAAGGTCGCCGCAAGATGTTCGCGGTCGCGACTGTGCAGGGCATCCAGCGGTACCCAGTTGCTGCCCTTGGCGAAGATTTTTTCGCCATTGATGACGAAGACAAACTGCCCCGGCTCGCCCGCGGTCGCGACATCTCCGCGCAGGAGCCTGACGGTGCGCAGGCCGACGCGCTGGATATGCGTTGCAATGGATTTGCCGTTGGCGTCGGCCAGTTCCAGCTTCAGGTCATAAAGCGGTTGCTTGCCGTAACCGCGCGGCCACCACAGCCTGGCATCGTTGACCGTAAAGCGCGTCCGCAGGTGCGTGCCGACGACGGCGTGCGTCGAGGCATGGGTCGGCTGTCCGTCCAGACTGAGAGTTATGCGTATTTGCCAGGCGTCGATATCGAAAACATCGGTTGTGATCTGGCAGTCTAAACTCACGTCAGCGCGCGCTTTATCCCGGTCAACCGCCTCGGTGGCGAGATAGACCTCGCCCCAGCGGGTTGGCGGCACCAGTTCCAGCCTGACGTCGCGCCACAGGCCGGCGGATACCACCCGCGGCATGATATCCCAACCGTACATATGCGGTGCCTTGCGGATCGCAAGCGATTCCCAATTCGCGTCCATCGCGCCCTCGACCGGGGCGGGCTGATGTTTCCGCCCGGCGAGCACCGCCGAATCGATGCGCACAACGAGCTCATTATTCCCGCCGCCGGTTTGCAGGGCGTCAGTGATGTCCATGCGCTGCGGAATCAGCATATTGCGCGGCTCGCCGACGAGCTGCCCATTCACGAACACGGCTGCAATGCAGTCGAGCCCGTCGAAAACCAGCTCTATCCGGTCGCCGTCGACGCGCTTGGGCGTCGCGAAGGCCAGTTGGTACCACCATTGATATTCTTCATACTCGCGCAGTAGGTAAATATTGTTCGCGTACGATAGTTCCGGCAGGATACCGGCGCGCATCAGGTCAAGTTCGACGTTGCCGGGCACGATGGCTGACAAGGTGGGCCAATTGGCGGCCTTGAGCTGGGCCGGCGTCCGCGGACCGTCGCGGCGTTGGCGGCCATAGCTGAGCTGCCAGGTTCCATTGAGCGAGATGGTGTGCATCAGGGTTCAGGGTTCAGGGTTCAGGGTTCAGGG
>CAZALU010000037.1:0-30132 GCA_964486075.1 uncultured Verrucomicrobiota bacterium | reverse complement strand
CGCGACCATCGGTCGCGGCTACAACACTTTGAAATTCCTTAACATTAAATTAGGCCCCCGCAACGGGCAACTCCGACTGTAGCCGACCACGTTGGGGTCGGCTCCGAAGATCGCGCCCAACGTGTGCGGCTACAAAAGCTTGTCCGTCTTAGCTTTTCCGCCCAAACGGATCCGCCTCTGGCGGAAGCGACGGTGGCAGCTGTAGCCGCCTCACGGAGCCTTGACCAGAGTCTGCTCGAAATCAGCCAGCTTGATCCGCCGCCGAGTGCCCTTGTGGTCGACCCGCTTTTTATGTAACCGGCGCAACTGCCGATCCAGCTTATCGATGACCTGATCCACGGATTTATACATATCGTCGCTCGTCTCACAAGCTTCTACATTAACGTGGTTTTTAACCTGCACCACAACTTCCACGCTATGCCGGAAGCGCTGGGTATCGAGCACTATATGAGCGGTTTTGACCTGCGGATATTCGTGGAGCACACTGGTCATCTTGGCATAGACATGCGCCTTTAAAGCATCGGTCATCTTGGCGCGCCGGCTGGTAATATTGATATTCATACGCAGAAGTCTCCTTAATTACATGCTGAACTGAGGCCCCAAATACAATTCACGACTCAGAGGATCATCGATCAGGAACGAGCTAGTGCCCTCGCGCAGCACCTTGCCGTCGCAGATCAGGTAAGCCCGGTCAACGATGGTCAGAGTCTCGCGGACATTGTGATCGGTGATCAGGATGCCCATGCCGCGCCGCTTCAAGTCCCGGATGATTTCCTGCACGTCGTAAACCGCCAGGGGGTCTACGCCGCTGAACGGTTCGTCCAGCAGGATAGCGGAGGGGTTGGTTACCAGGGCCCGTGTGATCTCGAGCCTCCGGCGCTCTCCGCCGCTGAGGGTATAAGCCTTCTGCTGGGCAAGATGCGTCAAGCCGAGTTCATCCAGCAGGGCTTCCAATCTTTGAGCTCGTTCCTGTGCCGACATGGGCAGCCACTCCAGAATCGCCATCACGTTTTCGGCGACGGTCAACTTCCGGAAAATCGACGGCTCCTGGGAGAGATAGCCCAAGCCCAAACGCGCCCGTTGATGCATGGGTAGCCGGGTAATATCCTTACTGTCAAAAAAAACCTTGCCGCTATTCGGGTTGATCAGTCCCACGATCATGTAAAAAGTCGTTGTCTTGCCGGCGCCATTCGGCCCCAGCAGTCCCACCACTTCGCCACGCTGGATGTGAATATTAACTCCATCGACGACATTTTGTCCATGATAATTTTTCACCAGACCCTGCGTCACGATAAGTTTTTCACCTACAGGCATGCCGCTACTCCCTCTTCAGCAAGTCGCTTTTAATCCCGCCCTGCTCCGAACGAATGGTCATCCGAATGTTTTCCTCACACTGGATGCGATTGGTGTCGCGCCAGAAAGTGATCTTTTCGGCTGACAGCAAATCGCGCCCGTTCTGCACCGTCGGATGGCCCGAGAGCATAAACTTGCCCTCATCCACTTCATAGCGCGCCTTCTCGCCACAGGCGATTTTTTCACCCTCCTGGATAACAACGGAACCCTCAGCCTCTAGCGCCATCACTTTGTTGTCCTTGGTCAGCAGGACGGTCAGTTTATCGGCCGTGATCTTGACGCGCGGATCCGTAACCACCACCTGATCCTCGAAAACAGCGGTTTGTTTCTGCTGATCGTAGGTCAGACGCGTGGATGTAATCACGGTGCTGTTCGTGTCGGAGGAATCGGCATCCGGTTCCTGGAAAGGACTCGGGGCCGACCAGCCGCCACCCACGCCCAGGAACAGCATGGCCAGGCACAGCCCTCGCGCATCCCCAAAGAAGAACGAATGTTTTTGGCCCGGACGCCGGTGTCCCGGCCGGCATCCGGAACTGATGGACATATTCCTCATGGTGTAGCCCCGCTATTAAAGACAACTTTCACCTGGCTGTTAATTTTAACATGCCCAATGTTGTTCGTCCATGTCACTTCATATCCCTGTCCTGTCAAAACCATCTCGGCCCGCGCCAGGCAGACGGCGGAGGTCGCGGAGGCGACCTGCTTGGCACGGTCAAAATAACATTCCGGGGCGGTGACTTCCGTCACCAAGCGACCTTCTTCGTAAAAAATCAATTTCAGATTGACGATATGGATGCGTTCGTCCGGCAGAACCCGCGCCTCGTCGCCGAGGACTTCATACTGCAGCTGGCCCTTGGCGTCGTAAACCGGGTAGCGTATCTTTTTGGCGATCTGTGCGCCCAAGTCAATCGCCCAGCCGGCCAGTAGGGATCCGATAAACAGGAATCCCGCCATGATAGCGATGCGGTGGAATGGATGCTTTTTCATATTTCACGATAAAACCGACTCGAGAGCAACGCTTAATTCCAACGCTCAAATCCGCCGATCAGCCCCCGTTCCGGGACACGGAACGTACGTCCTGGTCAATCTTCTTCAAAATCCTCCACAGCGCTCTCAGCCTGGCAAACGGGATCATGGTATCCTTGTCGGACAGGGCCCGTTCCGGATTGAGGTGGGTTTCGATAAAGACGGCATCACAACCGGCAGCCACGGCGGCGCGCGCCAGGATCGGCGCCAGCCGGGCTTCGCCACCGCTCCGGTTTCCCTCTCCACCCGGCAACTGTACGCTGTGTGTGGCATCGAAAACCACCGGGTAACCGAAGGCGCGCATCAGCGGCAATCCGCGCAGGTCCACCACCAGGTTATGATATCCGAAAGAGGTCCCCCGCTCCGTCACGAAGACATTACGGTTGCCGGTGCTTTCCAGTTTGGCCAGGATCGGCCGCATATCCTCGGGCGCCATGAATTGCCCTTTTTTTATGTTCACCGGCTTGCCGCTGGCGCCCAGCGCCAGGATTAAATCTGTCTGCCGACACAAAAACGCCGGACACTGCAAGCCATCCACCACGCGGGCCGCTAGCGGCACTTCTGTTTCCTGGTGCACATCCGTCAGGATCGGGATCCCGTAACGCTCCTTGACTTCCGCCAGGATAGCCAGCCCGCGTGACAAACCCGGACCGCGAAACGATTCGTGTGATGTCCGGTTGGCCTTGTCATAGGACGCCTTGAAAATCAAGGGGATATTTTCCTCGCGGGCCAGGCGCGCCAGGCGCCCGGCCAGATTCAAACATTGGCGGCGACTTTCGATAACGCACGGCCCGGCAATCAGCGCCAATGGATGGCGCCCACCAATCCGCACACCACCTATGCTAACGGTTTTTAGCATCGAATCATAACCTTCCTTGTTGTCGCAATAAAGCCTCCACCTTCGGGACATCCTCCGGCGTATCCACGCCGATACCGGCATGCTCGGTTTCGATCACCTTAATGCGCGCGCCAATGTCGAGCGCCCGCAACTGTTCGAGACATTCCGCGCGCTCCAGCCGACACGGTGGTTCAGCCACCACTTTCGTCAGGAACGTCGCCCGATACAGGTAGATGCCGATATGCCGCCAATGCGTCCGGCCTTCTGCCTGCAAACCGTGCTCCCGGACGAACGGGATCGGGCACCGTGAAAAATACAGCGCCCGGCCTTCACGGTCAAACACCACTTTGCAGATCGACGGACAATCAATTTCGGTCTCCAGCGGCGCAGCCGCCGTGGCCATGTCCCATCCGGGCCCGGCCGTCATCGTTTCCACCAGCCGGTCAATCAATCCCGGATCGATCAGCGGTTCGTCCCCCTGGATGTTCGCCACAATATCTGCGGACAACCCCCGCACCGCTTCCGCCACACGATCCGTGCCGGACGGATGATCGGAGCGGGTCATTACAACCTCCACACCCAGACTCGCGGCTGTCCGGCGAATGCGCTCATCATCGGTCGCCACGATAACCCGGTTCAGCCGCCGCGATCGGCAGCAACCCTCCACAACCCACTGGATCAGCGGCTTGCCGCACAACAGCGCCAGGCTCTTGCCCGGGAAGCGGGTTGACCCCCAACGCGCCGGTATCACTCCTATGACATTCATATCTGCCAATTCGCATTGATAAGACAATCAGAGTATTCAGAGAAAGCAGCCGTGTCGAGCTTGAAAAATTAAATCAGGCCCCTGCACATAGCGCGATCAGGGCAACTTTTACTGTAGCCGACATCGACCCGCCTACAACGCTTTGCGTAGCAAGGCGGGCAAGTGATGTCGGCCTTCGTTCCCCCCAGACCGGGACGGCTACAAAAGATTGCCAGCCAGCTTATCCGCCAATGGCGAAAAACTCCTTAACATAGATTGAATTAGGCAACAACGCAGTGACTTTCCTTTTGTAGGGGGGAACGCCCTACGGGTTTCCCGCCTCCGCTCCTTCCTTTTGTAGGGCGGGAACGCCCTACGGGTTTCCCGCCTCCGCTCCGATGTGTCTTAAGCAGGCCCGCCTGCCATGCCGAAAGCGGCGAGGGCGCCGCTTCTATTTTCTGTCCGCCATGGCTATAGATGTGCAGGTAATTAACTTCCGAGGATCAAGGAACCCACCCCTCGCCCCTCCAGGGAGGGGATAAGATATTGAAAACCAATCAGTGCCCCTCCAGAGAGGGGATAGGGGTGGGTTCCCTTAGAACTGCGTCTCGCATTGTTACGTTATTTATCGGAAACACTATAGCAAACGATGGTGGCCGTCGGATTCCGCCTCAGGCGGAAAATTCCTGCTCATCAAGCCAGGCGCAGCACGGCAACGCCATGGGTTTTCAGCGTCAAAGTCGCCGCGCTTGTTTTACCAGATAGCAGTTCCCGTTTGCCGGCTGGCACAGCCACTTCCTTTTCTTCATCCGTGTGATTGATTAAAAACAGCAGTTTCCGCCCAGCCCCTTCGCGCAGGCTGACCTCCACGCCCGCCGGCGGGCGAACCACAGGCTTAATGCGGGAGTGCTTGCACACTTCGGCGATCAGAGCGTCGTAAAAGGCAGCCTCCTTGAAGATGGCGCCGACATAATATCCCAGGCCTTTGCCAAACCGATGGCGAGTCAATGCGGCAAAGGGTTGCAAATGCCAGTGCTCATAACCGGCCAGGACTGTCGCTGCGCCGGGCATAACCCAGTCGGCATAGTGCACAGCCGTGTAGCAACCGTCAAAGCCATTGGCGCCGGCCACTGCAAACTCCAGGCCATCCGCGATAGCTTCATATTCCTCAATCTTGATGCCCAACGGCGCGCTCAATAGCCCAGGCAAAGTGCGCTCGTGGCACAGGTTGTTTTCGGTTTTCACCCCGGTCCGGCAATCGGCTACCAGAACGCCACCCGCCTTGACAAAGCGGGTCAAGGCCAGGGCCACGGCATCCGGGAGCACGTGCAAGTCCGAAGCTATGATCGCCCGGTAGGCGCTGAAGTCATCCGTGGCCCTGATAATATCCACGTTCAGGCCGGCGCGAAACAAGGCCTCGTAATAACGCATCTGGACCTGATGGTAATTATTATGCTCAAACCCCGGCTGGAAACGTAATGCCCAGATACTGTCATAATCGTAGATCATGGCCAGGCGCGGCTGCGGCGTGGTGCCGGCCAACATTCGGGAAAGACGCTGGAACTCGCCGGTCGTACGGGCCGCCTCCCGGTAACGGCGCGCCGGAATGCCATCGTGCCCGAGCAGCCCATGCCAATATTGTTCCCGGCCGGCGGTACAGGTCCGCCAGCGGAACCAGATCGTGGCGTCGGCGCCATGCGCGACCTGTTGATAGGCCACGCCACGAATTTCGCCCGGCCACGGATTGCGCGCAAAAGAGCTCCACCCGCCCGGACCGGAGGATTGCTCCATAATCCAAAAGTTTTTTTTCTTCAACCCGCGCATGATATCAGCCGAATACGCGGCTTCGTAACGAATGGCCGGCTTGCCCCAAACGGGATAATTATCCCAGCTGACGAAGTCCAAGTCTTCTGCCAAATCGAAATACTCCAGGTCGCTGAAGGTTCCCATGAAATTATGGGTCACAAAATGACGGGGGCACAGGCGGCGCAGAATGAGGACCTGGTCGCGCTGGAAGCGGACATTGAGCCAGGAACTAAAACGCTGCCAGTCGAGCAGCAGTCCCGGATTGGAGCCGCCCGGTTCGACCGGCGCGACGACTTCGCTCCACATACCATAGTTGTGCCCCCAGAAATGCGTACCCCAGGCCTGGTTCAAGGCTGCCAGGGTCTTATACTTCGCGCGCAGCCAATCTCGAAAAGCTTCCACGCAGGTATCGCAAAAACATATCGGCCCGCCGAACTCATTATCGGTCTGCCATCCGATGACATTCGGCGTTCGGGCAAAATGACCGGCCATGGCCGCCGTAATGCGCTCCGACAACAGGCGATAAGCCCCGGAAGCAAAACAGTTGTTTTTGCGCACGCCCCAGGCAATACGTTTACCATCCTTGTCAGCGGCCAGGGTTTCAGGATAGGCGCGGGCTGCCCAGGCGGGCATAACGGCCGTGGGCGTGCCCAGAATCGCTGCAATGTTTTCCTTGGCGAGAACTCTCAGGGCCTCGTCCAGCCATTCGAAATCAAAACGTCCCTCGACAGGTTCCATATTGACCCAGGCAAACTCCGCCAGCCTGACAACATTAAAACCGGCCTTACGCATCAAGACCGCATCACGTGACCAGCGCTCGCGCGGCCAGTGTTCCGGGTAATAATCGGCTCCGATATACATGGCATACCCTTTCAATAAAGGATCACAACGGTTCGCGCTTGGAGCCCGTTTGGCGAATGGCATCCGCCGTTTTCTTGTTCCCTTTTAATTCCGCCCATTGCAAAGGGGTTTGCCCTTTCTTATCGGTAATTCCCGGTGCGGCTCCTTTTTCCAACAGCAGGACGGCAAGGTCTTTGGTGTCCTTGATAGCGGCATAATGCAGAGCGCTCAAGCCCAGGGCATCGCGCGCATTAACATCCGCCCCCTTCCGGATCAGGCTCCGGGCCACATCAGAATGCCCATAGTGCGCCGCTAGAATCAGCGCCGTTTCCTCGTGCTGGTTCCGAATTTCGACGCCGGCGCCTTTGGAGAGCAGTTTATCGACAACTTCCAAGCGCCCGTACTGGGCCGCCAGTAAAAGAGGCGTCATGCCCAGGCTGTCCTGGCCGTCGATCGGGGCCGAACGTCTAAGCAGCAGCCTGACAACCAGCACCTGCCCGGCTCCGGCGGCATCGTGCAGCGGGGTCCGGTTCTTCAAATTCATAACGCCTGGATCTGCACCTTTATCGAGCAGCAGATCCACTATGGCATGCTTGCCCTTGAACGCCGCCAGGTGAAGAGGTGTGGCCCCGGAATCGTCGCGCGCATTCAGCGCCGCCCCCTTGGCAATCAAAATCTCGGCCACCGCCTTATGCCCCGCGCCCGCCGCCCAATGCAGGGCCGTGAATCCGTTGCCTCCTTTTTCATTGACCAGGCCGGCCTCCGCCAGCAACAGGGTCTTGACCTGCTCGGCATCGCCTTCCTCCGCGGCTTTGCAGAGCAGGTTAACCTGGTTGGTAGTGCCCGCCAGAACGGCGCCGGCGATCAACAAGGCGATCAATCCCGACAGATGCCATTTCATGATTTATTCTCCCGGATGACACAAAACACCTCATCCACCTGGAACCGCCATGACAACAGGCATATCACACGTACGATCTCCATGGCGGTTCTTTACTTCGATGTTGGATATTCGATGTTCAGTGTTCGATGTTTTTCTCCCGCTTTGGATTTTACAAGATTCATGCTGCCGGTCCGGTAACCTTCCAGATCAGCGGTAATATACACGAAGCCTAGGCGCTTGCCCAGCTTTAGGATACGTGATTTAACCGGCTCGGAACACAAACGCAAAAGATCGGCTGGTTCCGCTTCGATGCGCGCGCTCAGGCCGTGATGGCGCACACGGACCTGCCGGAATCCCCAGCGATGCAGCGCTTCTTCCATTCCAGCCACAGCGGCCAAGCCCCGGAGAGTAATGGCCGATCCATAGGGAAAGCGCGACGCCAGGCAAGCTTGGGCAGGTTTATCAGCGGTTGGCAGCCCCATGCTCTCGGACGCACGGCGAATATCGCTTTTCGTGAACCCGGCCTCGCGGAGCGGACTGATCACCCCGCATTGCTTGGCTGCGCGGCCCCCGGGTCGCGTGTCCCGCAAGTCGTCAAGATTGCTGCCATCCACAACGGCCCGCAGCTTATGGTAGCGGGCCAGGGCCGCCAGACAACGGAACAACTCCAATTTGCAGAAATAACAGCGGTTGACAGGGTTTGCGACAAAACGGGGATTATCCAATTCGTGCGTATCGATCCATACTTGACGGATCCCGATGCGCCGCGCCAGCCGCGCGGCATCCTTCTGCTCCGATCGTGGAAAAGTCGGCGCCCGCGCCGTCACCGCTATAGCCTTGTCGCCCAGCACCGCATGCGCCACGGCGGCCAGAAAAGTGCTGTCCACTCCGCCGGAAAAAGCAACCACCACGCCGTCAAGTTTCCGGAGGCCTTCCTCCAGACGCCTGGTTTTGACAGCAAGTTTTGTGGAACGAAGAGAGCTCATAAGAAGGTTACGTGGTTCGGCAGCAGCTCGCATTATGGCCTTTAGACACTGTCGCGCAAGGCGGCAGGAGGCGCCGGCCATAATTACAATTGCGGCGGGTTCGGAGTTCAGGGTTGAACGTCATGATTAAGCCATTTATAGTGTTACAGATAAATAACGTAACAATTCAGCACGCAGTTCTAAATTCAGACTTCCTGATCCAGGCGGAACATAGGCTGGCACATTCATAGACGAACTCTTTGTGAAATTTAGGATAAAATATTCCTGGCACATCTATAGCGGTCTTCTAACCCAAACTCTGAACCCTCCATCCGCCTTGTCGTTACTTGATCAAATCAATCCGGAATCCGGACGGCGCGGGGGATATAGCGGCCACACCCCGGCAAGCCGCATCCACGGGCAGGGCCAGCAAGGAATACTCGCTGGTGACACTTTCCAGCGCGGGCAGCCAGCGGAAAGTAGGCTGACCCTGAAACTTACCCATATCCACCGCTTTGCGCAAACCGACGGGGAATGGCGTGTTGGCGAATTCCATGCCTCGCGTCAGAGATTTGCCACTCCACGGCGCAGACTTCCGGGCGAGGTTTTCCTCCCACACTCCCAGCCAGGGATAGTCCGATCGACGCCAGACATAAGCCATCAATAGGCCTTGCTTGGGATTGACCGCGCTGAACCAGGCATGCTCCTGTTTCCGGCCTGTGCCGCGCGACGCGGTATTCATCAGGTTGGTATAAAAATCGCTGTTTTTATTGCGCCCCATGGTACGCAGGTTGACGCGTCCCTTGACTCCCGGTCCGTCCGGCCAGGCAAACGCGGTGTCGGACTTCAAGCGTTGCGGGTCGCCAAAAACCCCGGGGAAAGTTCGACCCTGGGTAGCGGACATGTCGAAAATCGTCACCTCGGGCTCGACAAACGGAGCGCCGAAGGTCACATGCTGGCACATAGTGAACGGCACATCGCAGCGCGCCAGGTTGCTGATGCGTTCCCGGATCCGGACAATGCACGAGCCCCGATCCAAGGTCAGGATACGTTCCAGGCGCATTCGCGCAATGGGCAATTCACAACCATAGCTAAAAACCAGGCGGCGGGACGTGATAACTTTCTTCAGACAATGCCAGCGGACTACCGGCGCTTCGCCGTGACAGCCCAGGCCGGCCCGATCCTCTTCCGGGGAAGGATCGCCGAAGGCGCCCAAGCAGAGGTTATGCCCGGAAATGCAGGAGAGCAGCTTGGCCCCGTATTTTCCGGCAGCGCGCGGACGGTATTGCCAGGGCTCGATAGTATTCCAAGCCGGCACCCAGAATGGATTGACAGTCTTTTTTTCGTTCAGTCTCAAGTCGGCAATATGCCCACCGCCGGCCATGAGAAACAGAGAAATCCGGTCATTGGAGAGAACCCATCCTTGACGTCCGTGCATTTTTGTTGCAGTAATGTTCATCTTTCATTCCTTTCTGCTAGCCGTTAATCACCCACTCCCTCCAGGGAGGGGAGTTTTATGGGTGTTGTCTAATATGAAATAGTTGTCGCTTCACCCGCTTTCCTTCTCCATGGCAAGAACCACCATTGTTAGCATTCCAGAGGGCTGTTCAGGATCAACCGGGAGATTTCGCGTTTCTCGTTTTCCGCCGGCTTGGCTTCCGACCAAACATCATCGAGTAGTTTGGCCGGACAGCCGCCCTCGGTTTCCTCAAGCATACGCAAGGCGGCGCGCGCGCCTTGCGCGTAGCGCAGGGGCGCGATTTTCTGCTGCAGAACCACACGCATCGTTCCCACCAGGCGGTCGTCCCAGCCCAGCTTGCGACGCGGGTCGCGCACGACGCGCTCTACGCTGTCGCGCAAAAATGGATTCATCATTCGTTTCAGAAGGTCCTCGGCATAAAGCCGGTAGCCGGCTTCGGTAAACAACGGATCCACCCCTTGACGGCGGGCGCACAGCGCCAATCCGGATTCCTCGAGGAAAGCCGCCCGCCCGAGGGCCAGCAGTTCAGGATCATTTACGATATCGGCCATGAAGCCAAGGCCCTTCAACCGGGCCAGGTAACCCAACAGGGCATGCGTAGCATTATGCCCGTACAATTTGGCTTCCTCGAACGGCAGTAGGTCGTCTTTTTCCTCAAAAACAGCGATGCCTCGCTTGAAATCCGGCCACTGGATCCGCGTGATCAAAATACGGTTAAACGCCTCCACCAGCACGCAACGTCCGCCGGCGCCAGTCATGCGCGCCAGCCCCTGGCGGGCGATTTGCTCTTCATCGGATACTATCCCGCTCATCTTGCCGATAACCGTATTCAGGCATTGCGCCCGGTCTTTTAAATCAGAAAGCGGCAGCCGCCAGCGGCGGGCCAGTTTTTCATCCAGAATTTCGGCCGCGTGATTATGATTTTCGGCGGTATAAATAATTGAACGCCGCGAATCATTCCGCTCAACGCGCCGCTGCAAACCTTCGGCCAGAACATCCACGACGGACCCGGTTTCACCCTCGCCATAAAACTTGACGCTGGGCAGGGCTGTGGCTATTTCATCGGCCCGGGCGACAATCTCCACCAGTCTCTCGCGGTCTTCGGCGACCCGGGGATTGAGTACTTCGACCCCCGCGAGTTCATGGCGCTCGATGCCGGATTCGGCCGCCACGTTGATCCGGTAGCAGCCACCGCCGGCCCTGACCGCCCCCACCAGTTCCGGCATGACTTCGGCCACCACGAAACGGTCGAATTGTCCGGAACGAAACGCCTCATACAGGAACAAACCGCCCTGGATGGCCCCGAATCCAAATCCCACAAAAACCTTTTTCATGGCGTTAAGAATAACAAGCCGCGTTCCCGATGTCATTCACAAATCATCATAAATGTAATCCCTCAGAAAAGATTCTTCTTCGTGTCTTTGCGGCAATTGCGAACGCCGTTCTGAAACTGCCTCAAGCGGCCGATTTACAAATGGGGTTCCATAGCACAATTTATGGGTGGTTAATTGTCAGGCAATTTCAAGCAATCTCTTCTCCGTGCTTCCGTGCCTGTGGTGAATTATTTCCGATCTACCCACAGATTCCGCGGAAGATCCAGATATTCTTATCTGGTTCGCTTGTTATGATTTTGATGCGGGATTTCCGCAATGGTGGGGGCGAGGCGTCCCTGCCGAGCCGTTCCGAGATCGAATCACTCGCAGGGTTCGCCCTACCGAAGGGAGCCGTTACCGCATTTGGCGACAATATAATTATTTTCAACCCATTTCTAAATCGGCCAAAAGCCCGTTTTCGACCGGCGTTGACACTGCAGGGGTTACCGTGAAATAAAGATTCAATTGCCAATAGGGGATGGTATATTGACGGCATGATTCAAAAGGCAATAACCAAAAAACTTTGGTTTTACTTTTCCGGGCACGGTTCAATCCCATTTTGGCTGGGGCAAACCAATATGCTTAAATAGCTCCTGAAGACGATCGCTACAAGCTGCTCATGACACATCTCATTCAAATCAACCTGGCCCGATCCGCCGGATTCTGCTTCGGCGTACGTCGGGCAATCCGGATCGCCCGGGAACTGACAGCCGGGAAGCAACCCGTTCGCATGCTGGGTGATCTGGTCCATAATGAAACAGTTATTGACGAGCTGGAGGCAGCCGGTATCCGAAAAATTAGAAGACTGGCACGCGGCCAAGGCAGCATTCTGCTGGTCCGTGCCCACGGCGCATCCCGTGCCCTGGTCGCCCGCGCGCGCAAAAACGGGTACCGCGTCGTGGACGCCACCTGCCCCATGGTCCATGAAATCCATCGGATTGTCCGACGTCGGGATCGCTGCGGGGACCGGATTATCGTCATCGGCGATCGCCGACACGACGAGGTGCAGGGCATTATCGGACAGATCCGCCATCAGGCGCTGGTGATCGATACGCACGGGCCTATCCCATGGGAAAAGCTGCGCCGCACACGACGAACAACAATCGTAGTGCAATCAACCCAAAATCTGGACCGAGTGCTGCCCATTGTCGCGGCGCTAAAAACGGCAAACCCCAAGGTGGTTTTTTATAACACAATCTGCAAGCCGACAAGGACGAAGCAGGAAGAAGTCAAGCTCCTGCCCCTGCGCAACGACGTCGTGATCGTCATCGGCTCGCGGGTCAGCGCCAACACGCGCCGACTGTACGAAATTGCACACGCGCTCAACCCCCGCACACATTGGATCCAGGGAGCGGAGGAAATAAAAGCTCGCTGGCTGAAAAACGCTCGCACCGTCGGTATCACCGCCGGCGCCTCCACCCCGGACTCCACCACGCGGGCAGTCATCGCGCGCATCCGGACATTGCCGCGCATAGGCTAAGGGAAAATCAGAGCACGTCGGCGAAATGCGGCTTGAGCTTGCGAAAGATCACGGCCCCCGCCGCCAGCGTTACCAACGCCACACCCCAAAAATAGAGGGCGCCAAGGCCGTCGGACCAGAAAGGAACGCGGATCAGCAAACTGTTGCGATAGCCTTCCACGATATACGCCAGCGGATTCAGTCTGAGTACGGCCAGGTATTTCTGGTAAGTTTCTCCAAACAGGCTCCTATCCCAGAAAATAGGCGTCAGCCAGAATCCGAACTGCAGCAGAACATTCACTATATAGCCCACATCCTTGACAAACACATTGAGCGACGCCGTGATCCAGGCCAGCCCCTGGAGCAGGACCACCAGAGCCAGGAGGTAGTACAGAGCCTGGATCCAATACCAGCTCACGGGCATGCCGTTCAACAGCAGGATACCCATGACGATCAGCATGAAAATCGAATGCACGGCGAGCGAAGACACGATTTTAACCAAGGGCAAAATTGCGATCTTAAACTGGACCTTTTTCACCAGGAACGCGTATTCCTGAAAAACATTAGTCGCCATGCTAAACGATTCCGAGAAACAATTCCAGACAGCCATGCCCACCAGGAGCCAGAGCGCGAAGGGTACACCATGAACGGCATTGGTTTTAAAACCCAAGCTGACAACCGCCCACAGGATCAAAGTCATTACCAGGGGCTGAATAAACGCCCAGACCAGCCCTAACATGGAGCCGACATAACGATTATGGAAATCCTGACGCGCCAGCTGGAAAATCACCAGGCGCTGTCGAAAAAGATCCCGGATGAATTCAAAGGCTTCTTTAGCAGCATTCACGGGACGCGGCGCCCTCCGATTGTGTATTTATCGCCCCAATGGCGGAACTCATTTTCTGTAGCCGACTTCGGTGAAGGCGGTCTTTATCTCAAGCACAGCGACCACCGGTCGTGATTCCAAAAAATACTTCCCATGAATTACATTTTTTCGGGCACAAACCGCCACATCACGGCACCTCGATGTTCTTGTAGCGGGATTGCCCAACGCCATTGCGCTCGAGGCACTTGAGCTGAGCAAAAGGATCCTTGCCGTGAATTTGCTGCAAAAGATGCCGACCGGCGCCGAGTTTGCGCCGACCGATCAGGGTCCCGGGAATGAAATTCTTCCGCTGGATGGCTTTCAACGAGGCAATTTCCACCGCCACCATGTCATGGGAAGCCAGGATGCCGATATCCGGCACGATGCTGGGTCCGCTGAATCCCCAGCAATCGCAAAGCTGACTGATATTCGTCAGGATGTTGATGTGCAACACCCGGGACGGCTCGTAAGAATCCAGAATGGTTTTTGTCGTCACGGCCATGCCTTCCTGAAAATTTCGAGCTCCGTCCTCGTCCCGGATCGTCAGGGCCTCGTGGGGACAGGCATTCACGCAATGAGCGCAAAACCGGCAATCGTGCCAGAAGATCTCGATGGCTTTCGTGCGGGCATTCATGGAAATCGCGCCGGTGTCACAAGCCTTGACGCACAGTCCGCAGGCGGTGCAGCGCTCCTTATGCCAGACGATCCGGCCGCTCAACTCATGGATTTTAGCGCGCGTCAGGGGCGCCACGCAGCCCATGGCGATATTCTTGCAAGCGCCGGCATAAGCGCAATTACCATGGCCCTTGACATGCGACAGATTGATCAGGCAGGGCGCGTCCCAGATAACCCCGAACACCTGGATGTCTTCCAATCCCGGAAAATCTATTTTCCGACTAACCCAGTGCGAATCGTAGGGGCCGCCCGCGGATACGATGGGACATCCGAGGGTTTCCTGGGTGTAACCTCGCGCCGCCGCCTGGGCCACTGGCTCAAAGCAGCCGTCGACGACAAACGGCTTGCCGCCAACATCCTTGATCGCCTGAACCAGAATGCGCACCAGCAGCGGATGAATGGTAGTGTAGCCCAAGTCGCCGCCAAGATGCATTTTGATGGGAACGCGATCTTTCCGGCACAGCCGGGACAGATCGAACTTGGCCAGGATGCGCTGTAGTTTGGCCGGCAATGATTCCCGGGCCTCCGCTTCCTTAAGATGCATCGATCCGAAATATACTTTGGGCATGGCTTTCATATAATCTCACTAAGCGGGTTGATAGGTTCACGGTTCATCGTTCAACGATTGCGGAAACCACTGCTATTTTGTTTTCTAATTTTTCAACGATACGCTTCCGGAATATAAGCCGCGCACTTTTTTTCCGCAAAAACAGGGCGCAAACGGGCGAAACGTTGAATCCCGTTTTCCAGCGGCACCCTGGTCCATTCATTTCCGATCAGCGGCCGGGCATAGTCCAGGAATTCATCGGTCACATCAATCTTATCGGGTGTCAGCCATTTCAAGGGAAACTTCCGCTCGCTGTTGGCAACCAATTCCAACGGAACCTTGTCGTAGCGCGCCGCGTAGAGCCGCCCGGGCTGACGCAAGATCGTTGCCATCCAGCCGTTACCATCCTGCCGGGCGATCTCCACGGCCTTGCATCCGACCTGGTAAGCCTCCTCCAGGTCAACGGTCGAAGCATAGACCATCGTTGAGCGCTGGTCGGTTCCGGCCTTATGCCCACGGACCTTGCCATGCACCGGCAGCCTCTTGGAATTCAAGTACGCAACCACGGCCTGCTGGGCTGTCATGCGACTCGCGCCAAACTCGATGTGCCCAAAGGCATCCTTGGCCGCACCAATATCCCCGACATCGAAACCTTCGCTGAGCGCCACGATACAGCGCCCGCTGCGTTTCAGCTCGTCGTTGACATTATCCGCAAGCTGCTCCAACGTCAAGCCCGACTCCGGCATGTAAATCTGCAGGGGCATGGCGCGTTGCGGATCCGCCAGGCGGGCCGCAGCGGGGATGAAGCCGATCTTGCGACCCATGATCTGGATAACGAGCACGGGGTCGGAAGGATAGGATCCCGCGTTTTCTTCGTTGGCGTTCTGAATACAGCAGGCCCAGTACCTGGCCACCGAGCCATAGCCCGGGGTGTGGTCGATCAGCTTGAATTCAGAATCGCCGACATCGTTATCGATCGTCTTGGGCACCCCCGTGGCGACCAGGTCCAACCCCTTTTCGCGGGCAATCCGGCTGATCTTATGCGCCGTATCCATGGAATCGTTGCCGCCGATGTAGAATAACCAGCCAATGTCATGGGCTTTCAGCACCTCGACCACGCGGTTAAACTCACGGACTTGTTTAGCCGTGAGCTTGTAGCGGCAGGTGCCGATGGCGCCGGCGGCCGGGGTGGTTGCCAGCAGAGCTATTTCCCCGGGATCCTGGACCGAAAGATCCAGCAGCTCTTCTTTCAGGACTCCCTCGATTCCATGCCAGGCGCCGTAGATTTTGCCGAACTCAGACGGACTCGCCAAGCAGGCGTCAATAATCCCGCGCAAGGAATTATTGATTACCGGCGACGGCCCACCTGATTGGGCCACGATAACATTCTTTGGCATATCGCGTTCCTTTCACGCGCATCACGGTATCTCGAAAACCTGACGATAGACAACCGCGCCCTTGTGATCCGGCCAGTCCATCGTCGGGCGCAAGCCGGCCGCTTTCGACTGCATATCGACAAACGGGTCGGGCATAACCCAGATATAGGGCTCTTCAGGCGGACCCTTGGTGGCGGCTGGCACCGGCTCCCAAGAACTATCGTCATAATCCGCAGCTTGCCAGCCAGGCGCTGGATTGAGCGCATGCTTCCATCCCGGCATTGAAAACACATCCCCGCCATGGGTCCGCAGCATCACCATGGTCCAATCCGGATACTGTTTCCACTTTGCTTGCATCGCCAAGACATGCCTGCCGGCGCCGATTTGTGTCTGCAAAACCGCCAAACGCTCCGGATTCCCGGATTCGCCGATCTCTCGTCCATCTAAAAATATTTTTGTTGGCGTATTGGCATAAGCGCCGATCAAGGCATTGGAAGGCGACTGCTGATACCACAGCAGTGTATTAGCATATTGCCGCACCAGCTCATTGGTTTCTGACAGTGCGATTTGTTCATACTCGGGACGCACACTATCGAATCCCTTGTTACGTTCCAGATAAGCAATTTTCCGCAAACGCAGCATGCCTGCAAATGGAAATTGAGAATGCTGTTCCAGGTAGCGGTCGATATATTCGACGACGCCCCGATAATCATGAAACCGTTCATAGTTCCAGATTTCCGTCATAAGGGTGGCTGGTCCCAGAACTGGGTCCTGCGGCGGCTGACGTTCCGCCGGCACACCCAGCCGCGCGAACGCCTGAATCGGGTTGGCCATATAATAAAAAGCCACGCTTTCCATCCAACCGCGGCTGGCTTGATCTGGTCCGCGCTCAAACACCATATCCAGCGACGCATCGAACAGCACCGGATTCACCAAATGGATATTGTATTGGACAGTCCGGAATGGCGCCTTGAACGGAAGACCATGGAGGGGGGAGGTCATGGGGTTCTGGTAATACCATCCGCCATTGAAATAATCCTCCAACCCCGTGCCACGCCAACCGGGCACTTCCTCGCCGTCCTTACGGATCGACTCATCGCCTTCCAATATCCAATAAGTGCGGTCCTGCGCCATCACCGCCAATAAACATCCAACGTATTTCCCCCTACCCTTCACCCGCAGAATCGGATGCGGTTTACCGACGTCTTCCGGGCCGGTCCTTTGCCATCCGGCATGAAAATATCCCAAAGTGGGATTCCACTGCTGTAATAATTCAAATCCAGCGCCGGCTTTCAGGGAAACCGCTTGCGATCCCTGGTTTTCCAAGCTGATCTGCGCCGCTGACTCAAACGGCATTGGAAAACCGCTGACAAACATATCGTTAGTTAATCCGAAATAAGCGCATTGATAGCGAGCCCTCTGCCAGCAGCTTCCGAAGAAATCGCCCAGCGGCACGGCCACGCTGTGAACTGGCGCCGCGTTCCACCGGATTCGCAGCACAACATCACGTAAAATCTTTTCTCGGGCCAGCGGGGACTGGATTTGCGAATAATCCGGCTGAATCCAGAGCGAGCGGAGAACGGCGGGCCCTGCCATCTGAAACAGCTCGCATGCGGCGCCCGCCTGGAGCACCAAGGTTGTTTCAACCTGCTTGGAACCCGGATGTTTTTGAGCGAACAGTGTTTCGCTCCAGGCTTGCCCGACCTGTCGGGCAAGCGCCAGGTCATTCGCTGTGAACGCCCGTGGAAAACTCTGCACGGATTGGCCGCGCGGCAAAGATGAGTAATTGACCTGGTAAAACAAACGCGGCCATCCGCCGGGCTTGTTCCCGCCTTCCTTGGTCTCAATAATCAGGCGCTTTTGATAGGGAATAGGAACAAAAGAATAATAACAATAATTAGCGTAATCGGCCAAAGGCTTAATAAAAGGCTCTTTCTTGCCGCAAAAATTATCCAGCGTAGTCTCAAGCCGGGGCTGTTGCTCGCCGTCAAAATAAAACCGAAGCGGATAATCTCCATTGGGCGCGCCGGTGAACCAAAATCGGGAAACATAGCCCGGCCCCTTCAAATCCGCCAGCACCACCCAACCCGGCGTCTTGCTTTTCCGCACAAAGTGATTGAAATCGTCGTTGCCACCTGACGGATCAAAGGAAGTGACAATGGATGAAGATGGAACATCCAACCGTGCAATCCGCTCGAAATCGGCAGTTTGCTTGATCAGGTCCGTCCAGGTAATCGCCGGCTTGCCGGAGAACCGGCAACCGATCCCGGCCATTAAAACCAGCCCCAAACCCGCCCCGGCGACCATGATGATGCGCTTGTTTTTCATACCCTGAAAATAACTGTGCCAGACGGCAAAGTCAATTCCGCAGACAGCCATTGAGACGTCAGTAGTAATTCTCGGCACGACCGGGCGGGAGCTCTTCGTAGACGCGGCGCCCTCGCCGCGTGTTTGGGCCGGAAAACGCGGCGAGGACGTCGCGTCTACATGCAAAACCGTCCATGTTAAGCCATAATACGAATGGCTGACACGCGTGACAGCGGTGTTGACATACACAAACACAAAAACTATTCTATTTTAACACATATTACAGAGGCTTATTTATGAACATATTTATAACCGGTGGAGCAGGCTATATCGGATCCGTAATGACGCCATTGCTTTTACGGGCTGGACACCAAGTCACCGTGCTCGATTCTTTTCTGTATGGTCAAACATCTCTGCTGGATTGTTGTCACGAGGAAAGGCTTGTGATTATCCGTGGCGATGCGCGCGATAAGGATCTGCTCAAAAAGCCGGTGGCCAAGGCCGATCTTATTATCCCCCTCGCCTGCCTGGTAGGCGCCCCCTTGTGTGCGGAGCGCCCGCTGGAAGCCCGCTCCATCAATTTGGAAGCGATCAAGATGCTGGTCGGCCTAACCAGCCGGGAGCAGATGATTCTTTCGCCCACCACCAACAGCGGCTACGGCATCGGCCAGAAAGGCATCTTCTGCACTGAAAAAACGCCATTGCATCCTGTTTCACTGTACGGCAAACTAAAAGTCGAATTGGAACAATTTCTCTTGGACTCGGGCCACGCCACCTCCCTGCGTCTGGCCACGGCCTTCGGAATCAGCCCGCGTATGCGCCTCGATTTATTGGTCAACGACTTCACCTACCGGGCAGTTACTGATCGCTTTGTGGTGCTCTTCGAAGCTAATTTTAAACGCAATTATATTCACGTGCGGGACATTGTCCGGGCATTCATGCACGCTATGGCCCATTTCGAAGTCATGCAAAACCAGGCCTACAACGTCGGCCTGAGCGACGCTAATCTATCCAAAATGGAATTATGTCTTGAAATCAAGAAACGGGTCCCGGATTTCCGCATCCTGGAATCGAAGATCGGCAAGGACCCGGATAAGCGCAACTACATTGTCAGCAACGCCAAGATCGAAAAGACCGGGTTCAAACCCCAAGTAAGCCTGCGCCAGGGCATTTGCGAACTGATCAAGGGCTACCAGGTGGTCCGGCGCAACCAGTTCGCTAATGTGTAAGCTAATTTCTCAAAAGGATATCGCGCGGTAACGCAGAGACGCTGAGTTTAAGAGAAACAAGCCATGAATATAAGTTCCACCCTTGCCCAGCGCCTAGGCGTGAGCGTCCATGTCTCGCCCCTGCGTTTTCGGCTGGCGCGGTTAATGCTGGAATTCCCGTCTCCCGGCGCACAGCGTCTGGAAGACTGGCTATTGGATGTCGTCAACGCCCGCGGGGCGCGGTTTGTCACCCGCTGGCCGCCGGCCAGCCCGGACTTTGTGCCGCCAGCGTTAACCGTCCTTTCCAATGAGGAATTAGTCGTGGCCATATGTCAGCCGCACAATCTGGATCGCCCGCAAATGCTTCGGGCTGCGGCTCAATTGGTGTCCATGCAATCCGTAAATGCGGAAGTTTTGCTCGCCGCTGCCCGCCGCGAGCGCGCGGAATTGGTCCTTGCCGAACTGGCGCGCCAATCCATCCATGTAGATGCAACGCACACCGTTTGGCTCAAGATTTACCAAGCCATTGCCCAACGCCCTTTCCCTCGATCCCCGATTCTGCACTGGACTCGCCTGGCTGTGCCCATTCCCGATGCAAGAGGATGTAACGCCATATCCTGGAAATTGGTCTCATGAATAACGCGGCAGTCTGATATTCCCGAAATACAGGAACAGTTTGCGCTATGTTCAAAAAAATTCTTATAACCGGCGCCACCGGATTTCTGGGGCATCATATTGTGCCCGCCTTGAAGCAAGCGTTTCCCGCGGCCGACCTGATTGGCGTGGGACGCAGGGATTACGACCTGCTCGAACCGGGAATGCCGGCGCGCATGCTGCGGGATATCCGGCCCGAAGCCGTCGTTCACCTGGCTGGCAAATCGGGGGGCATTACTGACAACCGCCAATACCCGGCCGACTATTTTTACCAAAACTTGGCGATCAATACGGCTGTCTTTCACGAAGCTTTCAAAGCCGAGGTAAAAAAAATTTTAACGCTGATGGGGGGATGTTCCTATCCGGCCAAGGCGGTTTCACCTATCGGCGAAGATCAGATGTGGCATGGTTTTCCACAAATTGAGAGCGCGGGCTACTCCGTTGCCAAGAAAATGATTTTGGTCCAATCATGGGCTTACCGGCAACAATACGGTTTTAATTCCGTGGTCTTGATCCCGGGCAATGTCTACGGCGAATGGGATAACTTCAATCTTCAGCAATCGCACGTGATTCCAGCACTAATGCGCAAGTTCTTCGAAGCGCAGGCGCGTGGCCAATCGGAAATCGTCGCCTTCGGCACTGGTAAACCTCTCCGCGACTTCGTCTACGCCGGCGATGTGGGCGCTGTCATCCCGTGGTTTCTGGAACATTACGACACTAGCGAACCGGTTAATATTTCCAGCGGCACGGGGATCAGCATTCGTGAATTAGCTGAAACCCTCAAATCCGTAACCGGTTTTGAGGGGCGGATCGTCTGGGACACCTCCAAGCCTGATGGACAAATGGATAAAATTTTCGCCGTATCGCGGCTGAACGCGCTCGGTCTTTCCTGCAATACCACAATCGAAGAAGGCCTGCGCCGCACCGCGCAGTGGTTTCTCGAAGTACATAAAAACAAAAAAATTAAAGTATGAAACCAAAAAACAATTTAGTTGACCGTTTGATTTATGCTCAAACCATTGCATCCGGGAAAAAAGTGCTAGATATTGGCGGGCAAAAAATGCCGAGCTGCACCGCAACAAGCCCGTTTGCTGTTGAATATGGCAAAATTCAACAAGCGGCATCCGCATACCGCATCGTCGATTATCAGATTACACCGCCGAGGCTTTGCTGACCGCCACCGGATGGAAAATAGAATGTCTGTATTTCACGTTTGGGAAATGGTCAATTATCAGTCACCGCATTAATATCGTCGGATCAGTAGCCCCGTCATTTATCGGAACCGGCATCATGATTCATTGCAGGCGAAAATGAAAACCTGTCTGGTCATAGGCGCAAAGGGATTTATCGGCTCGGCGGTGTCTGCCGAGGCGATGGCACGGGGCTACGCTGTTTCACCCGTTGACCTCGATAACTACAAAGCGGCCAAAGGCATGAAAGCCGATCTTCTGATTAATGCCGCCGGAAATTCGCGCAAGTTCGTGGATGATCAGTATCCTATGAAAGGTTACGAACTCTCCGCCACCTCCGTGATGCAGACGCTGCACGATTTCCATTACGCTTTTTACATCCAGCTCTCAAGTGGCGCCATCTACCCGCGCGAGGACGATCCGCATCAAAACAGCGAAATGACACCGCTGAGCCCGGCAACGATGTCCCGTTACGGCTTTCACAAATGGCTGGCCGAACAGCTCGTACAGCATTACGCCCCGCGACACCTGATCGTCCGCCTGGGCGGTTTTGTCGGACCTGGGCTCAAAAAGAACGCGGTTTACGATTTGCTTAGCGGAAACCCGCTATTTGTCCATCCCAACTCGGAATTCCAGTACATGGACACGCGCGATCTTGGCAAAGCGATCTTTGAGCTTTACGAAGGCACCGCCGATTCCGCAATGCTGCTTAACCTTTCGGCAAAGGGAACCGTTTCTATCCGTCAGATCGCCGGATGGGCCGGCATCAAGTTGCCAAAGGAAGCGTTCGACTGTCCAATAGTTCGAGCAGAACTGAATGTGAACAAGGCTGCGCAGATCCTAACACTGCCCGAAACTCGTGAAACCGTTTGTCAATTTATCGAGCAAATTCAAAAAGGAGAGGTGAACCTGAAATGATTATTGCACGAACTCCTTTTAGAATCAGCTTCTTTGGCGGTGGCACTGATTTCCCTGAGTTTTACATGAAGCACGGCGGAGCAACACTTTCAACAACCATAGACAAATACTGCTATATCTCGCTCCATTATCTTTCCCCCTTTTTTAAGTTCAAATATCGCGCCAGTTATGCAAAGACAGAATCGGTATATCAGGCGTCCGAATTTCAGCATCCACTTATCCGTGAATGCTTATTATTCCTACCTGTGGAACAGGGGCTGGAAATCAATCACGTATCCGACTTGCCCGGTCGTACCGGGCTGGGCACATCTTCGTCTTTCACGGTGGGTCTTTTAAACGCCCTGCATGCGATCAGGAAAGAAAATGCTTCCGCTGGAGAACTTGCGCTGGAGGCTATCGAGGTTGAACGAGAACGCGTCGGTGACGCCGGCGGACATCAGGACCAGTACGCCGCCGCCTACGGCGGCTTTTTACACGTCGATTACCGGGACTCAAAAACCAGCGCATCGCACGTAACCGCTTCATCCAGGCGATTGGCAGAATTAAAACGGCATTTGCTCCTTTTTTATATGGGAACAGAACGCACTTCAGGCGCAATCCTGACCGAACAGAAAAAACGTACTGCCTGTAATTGTGCCGCGTTGAAACGGATGACCGCAATGGTCAATGAAGCCGAGGAAATACTGGAAAGCAGCGCGTCATTGACATCTTTTGGAACACTGCTGGATGAAGCCTGGCATTTAAAGAAAAGCCTGGCATCTGAGATCAGTAACGAAAGTATCGACCAGGCTTATGTTGCGGCGCGCAACGCCGGGGCTCTGGGCGGAAAACTGCTCGGCGCCGGTGGGTGCGGGTTCATTCTTTTATTCGTCACTCCCGACAAACAACAAGCGGTCCGGAATGAGCTGAAAAATTTTAAAGAAGTCATATTTAATTTCAGCAATGAAGGCAGTCGTATAATTTTCAAAGACCAATGATGAATCCTCGCACAAGACCTCAAATAGCCTTTTTGTTCCGCTACGGGCCTGCCGAACACACTGAATTATTCCATTGTATTCCCGATATCATTGCCGGTCTTTCCCAAAACTGCACTGTTCATTATTACGGTTTCCAAAGCTTAAAGCCGATCCCGGAAAGTATCTGTAAAAACGCGACGCTTCATTTATTACCGCTCAAAGTCGACAGGACCAGCACAAAAGACAAAACAATTAAGACTCTTCTTTGGCTCATCTGCTTGCCGTTTATAGCGCTTCATTGCCGTCTGAAAAATATTGAATTGATTTACATTGACGAAACGCTCCCTTTAAGCGTGGCTTTGGTAAAAACATTTTTTTTTGGAAAAATCGTTGTTACCGTTTCCGATTTTTTCTTAAATATCTATGGGGAAAAATATCGTCTGGCCCGTCCTTATATCAATCTGTGCAATAAAATAGACATGGCCGCATGGCGCAAGGCCGACCTTATCTTCACCAGGGCAAAAAACACCCGCGTTTATTTAACATCTTGCGGCGTTCCTCCGGACCGGATAGTCCCAATTTACGATCCGTGTGACACAACCATCTACCATCCCGATGATAAAGCCGTTTGCCGGCTGAAATTTGGATTTGCACAGGACGACATGGTCCTCGTGCATCATGGCATTCTTCACCCGAACAAGGGTAATGACAGAATCATCGCGGCTTTGCCTTCCCTGCTCCGCGACTGTCCCAAACTTCGTTTCCTGCTAATCGGTGATGGTCCGGAAATGCCGCGACTGCGCCGGCTGGTTAAAGAAAATAAACTGGAAAACGTTGTAACTTTTACCGGCTGGCTGCAAAAACCGGACGACGTCAACAGCGCCCTCAACGCGGGCGACATAGGCCTTGTAATGCGCACCGGGCTGAACACTGACCACTATGCCATGACAGGCACCTTAATTCACAGCATGGCATGTGCTTTACCAATACTTGCCGCAAGACTTCGCAGTATTGAGGAAATCATCCAAGATGGAGAGAACGGATTCCTGTTCGACCCGGGAGACGTGCAGGAATTTAAAATTAAACTTATGCAACTAACCGGGAATGCACAACTTCGTCTGGAATTCGGCCAAAAAGCACTGACTCTGGTTGACAAGCGCTTTAACATGCGGATTGTGTCTCGCGACACCATTCTCCATCTGCAACAGTTGTGTCCCGGAAAGGAGCAATAATATGCTCACCAAACAGGCTGTAATATTACTAGGCGGAAAAGGGACGCGGCTAAGCAAGCTTTACCCGGACCTGCCAAAAGCTCTGGCGCCGGTGTCCGGACGACCATTCCTGTCATGGCACTTGATGGGCTTTTTAATAGCGGCATTTCATCGGTTTTATTGGCTGCAGGTCATATGGGCGATAAAATTCAAGACTGGATACGCCAACAACCGTTGAAGGACAAAACTTCTGTTTTCATTGAGCCAAAATCTTTCGGAACCGGCGGCGCCTTAAAATATCTGGAGGGAAAAATAACCGCCCATTCTTTCTGGGTTTTGAATGGCGACAGTCTTCTGCCTGAAATGAATTTTCAAAAGATGGAGGAAACCCATCGTAAAGCAGCGAATTAATAGGTTGTGAAATTGCCTGACAATTAACCATCCATAAATTGGGCTATGGAACCTCCATTTCTAAATCGGCCCAAAGCCCGTTTTCGACCGGTGTTGACAGATGGACCTTGAGCAGCAGCGTGATTATTATAGCAAACAATGCGTAGAGCCCGAGATTCAGAGCCAACAGCAAGGCCGCCCAATGGTAAAAACAAGATGCCGGAATCAACAACGCCAGCGACAGCAACCACAAGTCAGGCAACAGCGTGGTCGGGTCCACCGCAACACCTACCCGGATAAGCCGGATGCACGTAGAGCCATACCCGTACATCTGGCGGATAAACCCCATCACCGATGGCCGCGGGTAGTGTTCCACCCATGCCTGCGGATGAAAAATGATCCGGAGATTGAGTTTGGACGCCTGATACTATGCAAGCATTTGATTGTCGCGCGAAGGCGCTATGAATTCCAGTATCCTTTTATGCCGCTCGTCATGTAGGTAGTCCAAATCCATGGTGGGCAAACCGGTCACCAGCTGGTTTCCCCGGCTTCCCAGAACGGTAGCTTGGAGAATCCCAGCCTTTGGTGCTCCAGTAGTTCAAACAAGGGGCCGGAACTGATAATCCCGTTAACCACATTGACCATTTTCTCGCTGACATTTTCCCCGTACAGCTTGCCCGCGCTCAGCATTTCCGAGCGGATGTTCCCGCCGGCATACACTTCCCGGATGATCCGATAGACAATATCCTGCCGGATGGGAGGCGCCAGGATATTGGCCCCGGCAAATACCGTTTCCGGCCGGTCCGTGTTAAACCGCAGGGTGACCAGGGGAATGCCCAGCACGTTGGCTTCCTCCTGGATGCTCCCCGAATCAGTAGCGATCATGGCACACCGGCCCATGGCGGCAACCACATCAATATAACTGGGCCAGACCGGCGAGTAAATAAAATTGGCATGCATCCCGGCCAGGGCCTCGATCTCGTCCTTGAGACCGAACTCCCGCAAGGCCTTCTCGGTGGCGCCCAGCGAGATCAGCAGGACATTAATCCCGTCCTCCACCAGCTGCTTCATCGCCAGGATCAGAGACTTGAACCGGTGCCGCGAAGATATATTTTCCCGGCGATGGACGCAGAAACGGATAAAACCGCCTTCCTTCAGCTTCGGGTACCGGTCGAAAACCTTGCTTTCACCCATCCGGGCCCGGACAAGGGCAATGGTGTCGGCTACGGGATTACCAACCACAAATATCCGTTTTTCATCGTAGCCTTCCGCCGCCAGGTTCATGCGGTTCAGCTCCACCGAGGCCAGGTGCACACCGGCGGATGGCGCCGAAGCCCGCGTGTCAAATTGTTCCGGGTACGGCTCGTAACTGCCCTTGGTCCATGACCTCGCATCCTTCAACCTGGCAAAATAGGCTTCGATCGAGCCGGGATTCAGCAGCCCCATCAGGACTTCCTGCGGCGGACTCATCGTCCGCAGCCCGGCTTCCACATGCGCTACCGCAATGCGATTGGCAAAACTGGCCACGCCGCCCGCCACGGCAGTGGTCGTGTCGCTATAGGTATACGGCACAATGCGGCGGTTGATTTTCTTCAGCTCGTGGATCAGCTCGCCGAAGCGCTGGATGATCTGGGCCTGCTGCGCGTACAGGAACTCCCCCTTGACGTTCAGGTTGACGTCCGGCATGATCTGGAATTCTTCTTCCAGACCCTTGGACAGATTCCAGTCGTAGTGCTGGCCGGAATGCACGATGAGCAGGTTTTGCCGCTGACGGCGCAGTTCCAGGATCAGCGGGGCCTGTTTGATGATGTCCGGCTTCGTTGCGATCAGCACCAGATGGACCGGGCGCTTGTCGTCGCCCAGCCTGTCCCAGGAGCTTTGATTGACTGTAATACTTTTATCCATAGGAACTTCAACTCAGACCGCCCGCTTCGCAGTCGGCGATCCCGGGTTAAGAGTAGCCCGGGTCGGGGCCGAACGCGAGATTAAACCGCGCAAAAAACCGAAGCCGTAGGCCAGGTGGGACAAGGCGGTCAGCCCGGCCACGGGCAGCGCCAGGCGGAGGCTCCGCGACCGAACGGCCAGATTGGCCAGGTATACTGCGTAAGCCAGGAGCGACGTGAGGTAGAGCCAACGGCCGGCAGGCCACAAGCCGGCCGCGACGCCTCCCAGGACCAGCCAGACCACGAATGCCGGCGGAATAAAAAAAACGGTCTGGATCGACTGTTTATACCGTTTTATCATGAACCCGCGCCACAAGCCCCAGAAATATGTCTGGCGCATATGCTGCCTGACGGTCTGGCGCGGATGATGATATACAATCACCGCAGGGTCATAAATAATTTTCACGCCGGCTGCAACCAGGGCATAGCAAAAACGGGTATCCTCCCCACCCCAATACCGGTCGTCAAATCCGCCCACCCGGTCGAATAGCTCTTTTCTTACAAAGAAATTACAGGTGGGCCAGTCGTCAATCTCATCTTTCTTACCGCGGCCGTAACGCGGCCCGGTCTTCGGTGAGCTCAATTCAAATACCTTGTTGGAAACCTGCTGGAAAAAGGTGGCCTGCGGCGGAACAAAGGAGGGGCCGCCCACCGCGCCGACTTGCGGATCCTCGAAATCATGGAGCGCGCTTTCGAGCCAATCCCGTTCCGGGAAGGCGTCGTCGTCCAGGAACGCAATGATGCTGCCCCGCGCTGCGCGGGCGCCAATGTTGCGCGCCCGCGCCGGGCTGGCTCGGCCGGACGTGATCAGGCGCGTGTTTTCAAACTTCTCGGAAGCCGGCGCTTCCGACACGACGATTATCTCGAACGAGCGGCAGGTCTGCGCCCGGATAAAAGGCATGCCGGTCCGGATGTAATCGTTGACGGCTCTCGCGATAATGACGATTGAAAATGTAATGTTACTTGACAAGCGCGCCCCTCATTTTGTTCCTGGCGCGCAGTCTATAGCCGCCGGGGTCAGGAAACAATGCAAACTTAGCATGCCACTGCGCAGGCTGTCATCCTGAACGGAGCGAAGGATCTCCAAATTCAAGGCTGATTATTGAGATTTCTCGCTACGCTCGAAATGACAAACTAGCTTGTGTGAGCTGGATGCCGGCGGTGGTTTCGCTGAGCAGTTACAATAGCGGATTACAGGCTAATTCTGCTATGGTATAAGACATATTCCATGCAGGCTAACATTTACATTCAATTGACGAATGAGTTCAATGCCGGGCGATTGCGGGCAGTCATCTGCTCCGATCAGGCCGCGGTCCTTCATCGCGTCGCGATCATGAGCAAGGACGGCGACTGGATCCTGCGCGAAAACAAAGCCTCCTGCCGACATGTCTTGAACGTGCTTGAGCGTCATGGCGCGCATTACCGTTTCGGGGCGCCGCTGGATATCCGCTGGCTGGCGCATGGCTGGAGCACGCACTTTGAGTTTCCCCACCAAGAACTGCGGGTCCGGACTGATTTCTTTACCCGTCCCCCGCGGATCAGCGCCCCTGAACTGACCGCGCTTTAGCAAGAACAAACCGGCCGGCGCCCCCCAGTGGTCAACTTGATCCAGCTAGCCAAGCTTAAGTAAACCGACCGTGAAAAAGATTATGTCGTCATCGGGGAGATTGGCCGATTTCCAGGCAGCCGCGAAACGATGGCTTGAACGATGGCCGAAGATTGCCGCGCAAATCCAAGCCTTGCCGCTAAACCAGGCCCATCGAATTATAACCCGCGCAGCCGGATGTTCCCTGCCGATCCGGACATAAACGGAAGTCATTATCATGGACACCGGGACGACGGACAATTTTTTGAGTGAAGAAGACTTGGACCTCCGGAATCTGACTGGGAAGGAACTGGTTGCCTGGTGGAACCTGTGGCTGGAACAGGCCCAGGCGACCAACGAGCTGGATCAGCACGAATATTCGCACGGCGTTTTCAGCGGCATGCACTGCCCGTTGCCCTTCCAGGAAGGCAATGAGCTGAAGAAATCCTAATTCTTCACAAATTCCGAGCAATGCGTTATTACAGTTTCTGCTTGAAGCAGCCGCCGTTTGTTGCCATTATCATGTTATGAGATTAGGTATTGATTCAAAGTGCGCAATGGAGGATCGTTTTCGGCAATATCCTGAAATCCGCTTGGTTTTCCTGTTCGGATCGTTTGTCCGGGAGAGAGCACGGCCGGACAGCGATTGGGACGTGGCGTTTTGGCTGGATCCCTGGTCGGGCGCCACCGGATTCGACACAACCGGCCGTCTTGTGACCGCTTGCGCCGGTCTTTTCCCCAGCCAGTTAATGGATGTTGTGATATTGAATGACGTGTCGCCAGTTTTAAGCATGCAGGTGTTAAAGACCGGCCGATTATTGTATGAGCGCGCGGATGGAGACCGGAAGCGATTCATGATGGAAACCGCGCGGGACTATCAGGATGGGGCATATCGGAGATCAACGATATATCGCTATCGTTTGGAGCGGATACGAAAGGGGGTAGCCCATGGTGGATCAGGAGATATTCTCGAGGCGGCTCGACGCCTTGCGGGGTTATTTGACGAAACTCAACGCGTTCAAGGGCATACCGCGCGAGGAATTCGTCGCCCAGCCGGCCATTCATGATTTGGCCGAACGGTATTTGCACTTGATGATGGAATGCGTTCTGGATCTCGGCAACCACTACCTAGCGGATCGTGATTTGGGTATTGCGGAAACCAATAGAGACATTTTTCTGTTGCTCAACGGCGCGGGTGAACTGGAGGCATCGTTGGCCAAAGACTTGGCGCAATGGGCCGGTTTTCGGAATGTTTTAGCGCACGAATACTTAAAACTTGATCATGCGATTTCCTGGGAAGCCATTCAATCAAGATTGGCGGCCATTGGGAGTTTTTACGAGTGGGCCGCGTCGAAATTGCCTGGGTGAATTAGGACCGGCGGACGCCGGTCAACTCTTACTGTAGCCGACGTCGATGACGTCGGTCTTCAAGCCAAGACCGCGATCATCGATCGCGGCTACAACATTGAAATTCCTATACATTAAATTAGGACCGGCGGACGCCGGTCAACTCTTACTGTAGCCGACGTCGATGACGTC
>CAZALU010000036.1:0-30759 GCA_964486075.1 uncultured Verrucomicrobiota bacterium | reverse complement strand
GCTCCATCATTTACCCTGATCCTTTTGCCATCAATTATCGTGACCTCTCTCAAATGGGCTTATGTCGATGTACGAGCTGAGGCCAAGCAAGTTGAGCAGTTCTTTGTACTCCCAAAGGTGGAGGTCGATTCCAAGAGCGGCATGGAGTTCGTCACGGTCTTGGTTTTGAACGAGCAGAGGTCCGAGTTCTACTTCGACACTGCCGGAACCAAGTTCGCACCCGTCTCCTGCGATCTTCTGTGGACTCCTCTTGAGGACCTGAAGTATCGGCAACTGAACAAACAAGGTGTTGAAAACGTCGTGTGGGACTTCATCGCCGTGAACTCGACAGAACGGAAGGCCAACCAAGCGCCTGAGGATACGGCTCGCAAGCTCGCCGATCCTCAGCGCTGACGTTGGTTGAAGAAGGAGAATACGAAATGACCAGACCCGGCTGTTTCATGGTAAGAGCAATGGAGTCGTCATCGGCGGATTTCGATATCTTCTTCAAAAACGACACGGAGATCGTCGCTGTCGGCTGGAGCAAAATAGATTTCTCTGCGATATCTTCGGCGGAAACCGTTGTAGACCAGGTGTGGCAGGCCTACTACAAAGATGGCCATGTTGCCCCACAGGTTGTCGGGAAAAAGAAGAACGAAGTCCGACGCTTCAAAGGATTGAGGAAGGATGATCGAATACTGATTCCGCACTGGGGAGATATCCACATAGCCATAGCAACAGGAAGGGAACGCTTCAATAGTTTAGATGGTGAACGGAGGGATCTGGCTAATCAACACATCGTGCGCTTCCAACGCATTACCGGCGGTGATTTGGCTTCGTTTCCTCGCAATGCACTGTCCGAGGGTCTTCAACGCAGGTTGCGGGTTCGAGGAACTACCATTGCGGATCTGAATGAATTCGCAACAGAGGTCGAGAACCTTGTCCGTGGTGAAGCCTACACATTAACCATTGACCGTGCAGTTGACGAACAAAAGATGGCTTTCGTGCGCCACTTCGTGACGCTTCTTCAGGACGGAACGTCCGCTCTTCAAGCAGGCGGAATCGGGCTGGAAAGACTCGTTGCGGAATTGCTGCAGGCCGATGGCTATACCGCATCAGTGCAATCAAAGCGGCGTTTCCCAGAATTGGCAGACGCGGATGTTGAGGCGGTGCGTGACGATCACATCACATCCGTAAAACTTCTGGTCCAAGTGAAACACCATGCCGGGGCATCGGGAGTATGGGGGGCGAAACAACTACAGAACATACTCAAGACCCAGGCCGATCTATTCTCGGAATTCCAACTCGTTCTTGTAACCACCGCCAAAGCATCCGAAGAACTGCGACACTTTTGCGATAACAACGACATCATGCTGATTACCGGACAGGAATTGGCGGAATGGATTGCAGACGACTGGCCGCACCTGAGCAAAGACACACTGCGACGGCTCAGATTGGGAGACGTTCCACAGATAGTGACCGGACAACCAACAAACCACTGAACGGTACGGCGTACCGCCGCCCGTTAGTGGTGGCGTTCGGTAAGGTGATAATGATGAAAAAGATAATTTTGATTCTGGTAGTTATTGCCTTTTTCCTCGCTGTGGGCATGGTGGCAGGACTATCAATTCTGGAGCTCAGGGCAAGCAATACACTTCTCCGCAAGATAGCGCTGGTGAAGCCAGGAATGAAACTCTCCGCTGTTAAAGATGACCTCGGCCCATGTATGCGGGAGGAGACCGATCTGGATGATGTGATGAATTGGGGAAGTATTCAAGATCCTACTTTCTGCCAAGGGAAAAAATTATTCTGGTTTTACGCATCAACGCCGTCCTGTAGGGCACTCGAAGTATATACCGATACGAACGATATCGTCGTGTACACGACTTGGCAAGGGCTATAGGATGCCGAACCACACCGGCTTTAGAGTGCTCGCTACGTTCGGTTTAAGAAAACTTATCTTGAAGCGGCTCTATTTTTTTTGGTAGTTTTCAACTATGCCGATAGTGCTGAGATATAGAGGATATCGTTTTTTCTTTTTCAGTCTGGATAGAGGTGAGCAACCCCATATCCATGTTGAAAAAGAGGATAATTATGCAAAATTCTGGCTGAAGCCGGCGTGCGTTGCGAGATCCCGGGGTTTTCGTGATCACGAATTAAACAATATTGCCAAAATAGTTGAAAACAACATTAATATTTTGGAAGGGAAATGGAATGAATACTTTAGCCGTTAATTATGAACCACTGGTCATGGACCTCAAATGCACAACGGATGCTCTCGTTGTGGTGCTTGAGGATGGCAGACAGGTTTCGGTTCCTCTTGCATGGTTCCCTCGTCTTCAAAAAGCAACACCGGCTCAGCGGAGAAAGTGGAGATTGATCGGCGGAGGCATTGGCATCCACTGGGAAGAATTAGATGAAGATATCTCCATTGAAAGTCTTCTCGGTCTGAAATGATTCCCGAACAAACGAATTCAGTCTATCGCCACGATGCGCGAAGCGCGATCGGGGCTCAGGCTGATTCGCAACGTTCGGAACACAGACAATGACAAAGAAGATATACTGGGGCCTTCTCCTCACTATCATGTTGACCGGAGGCGGCATGCTGAGCGCAAGCCTGCGCTACCCCTGGCATACGGTGTCGGAACAGGAGATCGGAAACCTGTCGGTGCGATTGGGAGACAAACCGCAAGATGTGCGATTCCGGGAGTGGTATGAAGAGAGGGCCAAGGTGGACACCCCTCGCAAGGTGCTAAACGATACCGGCACTGGCTTGCTCGCTCTGGCCGCGATCCTGGCCGTCCTGCGTCTTCTCACGGGGTTCCCTCTACAAGACTCGCGATCTCCCAAGTGGAGATGGCTTTTCATTGTGGCGTATCTGATTGCCTTGGCCGTTCAAGTTCCATCCTCGTTCTGGTACTACGGCCTTCGCCAGTCACGATTCGAGTATCCCACTTGGGGCGACAGCATCATCATCGGCGTCTTCCAGACGTTCATGGCTTGTGCGGTGTTCGCTGTCGTTGGATGCTTGCTCTGGTGGCCATACCTTGCCAAGTCACGCTTCCCGGCTGCGCTGTTTGCGTGGCCTGGTAATCAAAACCGATTCAATGTCATCGTGAGCCTAGGATTTGGCGCCTTCACGGCGCTTTGCTTGATCGCCGTGCCATCCGAGGTCCGAGATGGAAACCCTCGGCGGAATCCTGATGGCACTCGTACTCGCATATCTGTTCCTCTCCGTCCGTGCAGGGTTGGTCACACGGCAAGCCGAGAAACTCAAAGACAGGAGTTCCGAACCACCGGTCGCACCCTATTCGGAGCCCGCTACGCCATCTCCTCAAGGCTGATTCGTAACGTTCGGAAACAAAGAAAGGAAAACAAACAATGATACGTTCATTATTCACGGGAGTTTTTCTGCTGTTTCGTGTTTGGCATTGAAATCATGCGTCATTTGCAAACAGTCTGCCCAAAACGACGCTCCTTTCAACTGCGTTGTGCAGTCTGAAACGGACGCAATTATAGCCTATGAAGTCCATCTTGATGACAAACTTGTGTCCAGCGGCAGGGCCATGCCAAAAGAGAAAGACATGACGATGCTCAAACTGGCCGCCAATACCGGCGATTATACATTAACAGTAACGGCTCCAGGATGCGAAACATGGCAAAAGACCATTACAGTCATGGGTAACATAGAGAAAGGCCAATTCTTCCTGGTTGAATCGGAAAAGTCGGGAAAATAAATTAAGCATGTTGCCAAAAGCATCCAATCTGATATAATGCTCTTGGTTTAAGGAGATTCATTATGCATGGAACCAAAGAAATAATTCAGAAAGCCGCCACGCTGCCAGTGGAAGAACGGGCTAGTATCGTGGATTCTCTGCTTCGCACCTTGAACCCGCCGGACGCTGAAAGTGATAAAGCATGGGTCCGAATCGCTCAACGGAGGCTTGCAGACCTGCGCTCTGGCCGGGTTCAGCCTGTCCCCGGCGACCAGGTTCTTGCCAAGGTCAAGGAACGTTTTGCGCGATGAAATGGTCATTCCATCCGGAATCCGAGATAGAATTTCACACAGCAATTGACTACTACGAAGAATGCGAAGCCGGCCTTGGTGAAGACTTTGCGATAGAAGTAAACACAGCGATTCAGAATATCCTTGCTTACCCCGAAGCTTGGCCAACGCAGGATGGCGATATCCGTCGCTGTCTTACCAACCGATTCCCGTATGGTGTGCTCTACAGCATCGAAAGCGATGGAATATTTATCCTTGCCGTAATGAATCTCCACCGAAATTCAGATTACTTGAAAAACAGGAAAAAAAATCCGAACCAAGCCTCGGAGGTTACGACTCGCAAGCTCGCCGAACCTTAACGCTGACGTTCGCGTAAAAGGAAAGGAGGTGTTTTAAGAGTTAAGCTGCAGCATCTCGTGTGTACTCTAATTGGATTAAAATAAACATAACAAAGGTAATGGAAATGAAAATGAAAGTAACAGTCTTAGTTCTTCTCTTGGTATTGACCGGCATGTGCGTGTCAGCCGAGGAGTCGGGTCCAATCGTTCGTGTTCCTCTGATCGGCGAGGTTGCGCCGGCCTTCAAGGCGGAAACAACGCAGGGGACGATCAACTTCCCTGACGACTACAAGGGGAAGTGGGTGATCCTGTTCAGCCATCCGGCGGACTTCACGCCCGTGTGCACGACAGAGTTCATGACCTTTGCAACAATGATGCCGGAGTTTGAGAAGTTGAACTGCAAACTAGTGGGGTTGTCAATTGATAGTCTGTATAGTCATATCGCGTGGCTGAGGACTATCAATGAGAAGCTCGATTTCAAGGGCATGAAGAACGTGGAGGTCATATTCCCCTTGATAGTAGACATAAAAATGGAGGTGTCCAAGAAGTACGGAATGTTGCAACCTAGCGCTGACGACACCAAAGCGGTCCGGGCGGTGTTCTTCATAGACCCCAACAGCAAGATCCGCGCGTTGATCTACTATCCTCTCTCTAACGGGAGGAACTTCCAGGAGATCAAAAGACTGTTGATGGCAATGCAGACGACAGACGCCAACAAGGTTGCCACTCCTGCGGATTGGCAACCGGGCGACGATGTTATCGTTCCTCCTCCCGGCTCGTGCGGTAGCGCCAAGGATAGAATGGCACAGACGGACCAAACTGTGACATGCTATGATTGGTTTTTCTGTACCAAGAAGCTCGCCAAAGAATTAGCGCCACCACCGGCGGCCGCGAAATAGACTGGGGGCGCGAACAAACGCATGAACCTCGGCGTGCCCGCAGCGGGCACGCCGAGGTTCATGCTTGACCGTTCAGCGGACCGTTCAGCGGACAGGCGGACAGGGGTCAACCCTTGATAATTTATATTGGATGTTTCTTGGGCGAGGCTATTGCCTGTTCGAGAACGGAGGCAACCTCTTCCATCGTCCCGGCCAAATCCGAATCACACGCTCGCCGTTCCCGGAGCCGTTTTAACTGTTGGCAAACCGCCGAACCTGTGCCCATGCTCAATAGTTCCCCTATATCCCGCTGATTCAACCCGGCGTGACGGCCCAACATTTCCGCCGCCACGGCTCGCGCCACGCAAGCGTAACGCCGCCTTGTTAGATCAGCGGCCTGCTCCCCGAACTTGTCGGCCACGATCTCCAATACCTCCCCCGGACTGACCTTCCGAGTCAAATGCCGAAATGACACATCCTCGGGGCGTTTAACCTTATTAGCCAATGCCGTGTGCAGATCACGGATCCGCTCCTGAAACTCGTCGCCCCCAATCCCCCAACCCGATTCCTTCAGAATCTCCAGAAACTCAGCGTCCTCCTCGACAAGCCCTGCCTCCACAAACCATTGATACGCCCGCTGCCTTTTCTTCGCCGAACCTTCCATCATCGCCAGGATCGGGCCGTCATCTATAAATTCTTCGGCCTTGGCTAGGCCCGCATAGCCACGATAGCTGCTCCAGGGATACGCCCGCAGTTCCGTTAAACGGTGTTTTACTGTCTGGTCAATCAGGCGGCGGATATAGACCGGATTCAGATGGATATAGCGGCTGAGCCTGAGTAGATATTCGTCGCCTGCCACCGGCTGCGCTCCGAAACGCCCCTGCATCAGATGCCCCGCCCACCTGTGCCGGCGATTATAATAGACCGTATAGGCCGTTTGGAGTTGATGCATGTACTCCGACAGGTTCGCCCCCGGCGTTTCCAGCAGTAGATGGGCGTGGCTCGTCATCAGGCAGAACAGATACAGCCGCACCCCGTATTTCTCGCCCGCCTCTCCCAACCGCTTCAGGAAATACCGGCGATCCTCCGCGTCGTCAAAGATTCTACGCCGCCCCACTCCGCGAATAGTAACGTGGTATATCGCCCCTTCATATTGGACTCTCAGTTTTCTAGCCATTTGTCACACACAATAGGGCGGTCTCCTCATAAATTACAAGATAAATATCAATTATTAAGGGTTGACCCTTATCCCACTTATCCCAAATAAATGATCGATTCGGTTGACTATAAATGTTTCTTCCCAAAGCTTGGCTAGCCTTTTTCGATCTTGCTCCAGGAGTCCTTGAGGGGCACAATGCGGTTGAAGACCGGCTTGCCGGGCGTGGAATTCACGGCGTCGGCGCAAAAATAACCGAGTCGCTCGAATTGGATCCGCTCCCCCGGCTGTATGGCAGCCAGGCTTGGCTCAAGATGGCCACTAACGACGCGCAGCGAATCCGGGTTGAGGTGTTGCATGAATCCATCTCCTTCTTCCTCCGCGGGATTCTCATGCAAGAAGAAGCGGTCGTAGAGACGGACTTCCGCTTGGAGGGTATGCCGGGCGGAAACCCAATGAATTGTTCCCCTGATCTTCCTTCCGTCGGGCGTGGCGCCGCCACGCGAGGCGGGATCGTAGGTGCAGTGTAGTTCGACAATCTCCCCGGTTTGTTCGTCCTTCACCACTCGCACGCAGGTGATATAGCAGGCGTAGCGCAGGCGGACCTCCTGGCCGGGCGCCAGGCGGAAGAACTTTTTCGGCGGCTGTTCCCGGAAATCGTCGCGCTCGATATAAACTACCCGCGAAAAAGGAACTTTGCGTGAACCCATGGCGGGATCCTCGGGGTTGTTGACGGCATCAAAAGTTTCCTCCTGATCTTCGGGATAGTTGTCGATCACCACGCGCAGGGGATTGAGAACCGCCATCGCCCGCGGCGTTATCTTGTTGAGATCATCCCGTAAACAATGTTCGAGCAGGGCAACATCGGTCAAACTGTTGAACTTGGTGACTCCGATACGTTCGCAGAAGTCGCGGATCGCAGCCGGAGTGTACCCACGTCGGCGCAGTCCGGCCAGAGTCGGCATGCGGGGATCGTCCCAACCCGCCACGCGCTTGGTTTCCACCAAGTTCTGAAGTTTGCGTTTACTCATGATGGTATAGGTCAGGTTCAGGCGGGCAAACTCGATCTGCCGGGGATGGTAAACCTCCAGCGCGTCAAGAATCCAGTCGTAGAGCGGGCGATGCACCTCGAATTCGAGGGTGCAGATGGAATGGGTGATGTTCTCGATCGAATCGGAAAGGCAATGCGCAAAGTCGTACATCGGGTAAATACACCAGTCGGCTCCGGTCCGATGATGGTTTTCCTTCTTGATGCGGTAGATGACCGGATCCCGCAGATGCAGGTTGGGCGAGGCCATGTCGATCTTGGCTCGCAGCACATAGCGGCCTTCATCAAACTCGCCCGCCCGCATGCGGATAAAAAGGTCCAGATTCTCCTCGACGGTCCGGTCGCGGCCGGGACTTTCCTTGCCGGGCCGGGTAGGCACACCCCGATATTCCTTGAAGGCCTCGGAATCCAGCTCGCAGATATAGGCTTTGCCTTTGCGAATCAGTTGCAGTGCGAATTCGTACAATTGCGAGTAGTAATCGGAGGCATAAAAAAGGTTTTTGCCCCAGTCAAAGCCCAACCAACGGATATCGTGCTGGATAGATTCCACGTATTCCACTTCTTCGGCACTGGGGTTGGTGTCGTCAAACCGCAAATGGCAGACGCCGCCAAACTCCTTTGCCAAGCCGAAATTCATGCAAATCGATTTGGCATGCCCGATGTGCAGATATCCGTTGGGCTCGGGCGGAAATCGTGTCACTACCCGGCCTTTGTTTTTTTCAGTTTTAATATCGTCTGCGATAATGCGCCGGATAAAGCTACCGGCGGATGCGGATTCGATAGTGTTGCTCATGGCTGGATTTGATGTTGGGGTTCGGGGTTCAGGGTTCAGGAAATATTAATTTCGACAACATAGTTCATACCACACAAGCGTTGCGCGCGGATAGGGCTTATTTTTTCGCCGAACAGCCCGCTGCATACTCTGCTTCCATCCGCTTCAGCTCCTTGCCCTTCAGGGCAAAGCCCTCGCCGGCGAGCGCCTCCAGCGCATAGTGAAGCCGACGCAGGACCATGTCCTTGCCCAAGATTTCCATACTCTCGAAAAGTGGCAAAGATACGGCGGAGCCGCTGATGGCCACAAAAAACGGGAACAACAGCGCCTTCAACTTGAGCGTCTCTTTGGCGGCCAGGCCGTCGAAAACACTCCGAATGGAGTCGGATGCCCAAGCCGTTGTCTTTTCTATTTCCCATTGGGCAATTTTGATAAGCCTGACTGTCCGCGTGCCGTCAAACTCCCCGCCAAGCAACGCTGCCGGCGGATAGGTAAGTTTATCGGCAAAGAAATAGGCGGCCAGCGGCGTCAGTTCGGAGAGTGTGTTCATGCGGGGCTGGGCCAGCGGGATGATGCGTTTCCAGGTGGATTCGTTAATTTTCCAGCGCATCACGCGCTCGCCCAATTCCAGCGCCGTCATCCGGCGCAGATATTGTCCGTTAAAATTGGCCAACTTTACCAGGTCAAATACCGGCCCGCCCAAGCTGATCCGATCGAGATCGAAGGTCGTGGCCAGGTCATCGCGTGAAAACACTTCCTTTCCATCCGGCATGCTGTAAGCCATGAGCCCCAGGTAGTTGATCAGCGCTTCGGGCAGATAGCCGGCCTCCCGATAATAAAGAATGCTGGTGGGGTTTTTTCGTTTTGAGAGCTTGGATTTGTCGGGATTCCGCAGGAGCGGCAGGTGCGCGAACTCCGGCAGTTCCCAGCCGAAATAGCGGTAGAGGAGGACATGTTTTGGTGTGGAACTGATCCATTCCTCGCCCCGGATAACGTGGGAAATACCCATCAGGTGGTCATCCACAACATTGGCCAGATGATAAGTCGGAAACCCGTCCGATTTCAAAAGCACCTGACGGTCCACGGCAGACCAGGCGATCTTGACCTCCCCGCGGATCCGATCCCGGAAGAGGCAATCGCCTTGCGTGGGAATTTTCATACGGATAACATGCGGCTCGCCGGAGGCCATGCGCCGCCGGGATTCCTCGGACGAGAGCGATTCGCATCGTCCATCATATCCGGGATTGGACTTGGCGGCGGATTGTTCCGCACGCAGTTGGGCCAGGCGTTCAGCGGTGCAAAAGCAGGGGTAGGCATGTCCAGCATTGAGCAGGCCCAGGCAATGCTCGCGATACACAGCAATGCGTTCGCTCTGTCGGTAGGGGCCGCAGGATCCACCCACGTCCGGGCCTTCATCCCATGGCAAACCGATCCAGCGCAGGGCCTCCAGAATCGCGACTTCAGATTCCAGCGTACAGCGGGCGCGGTCGGTGTCCTCGATCCGCAGGATGAACTGGCCACCCGCCTTTTGCGCAAAAGCATAATTAAAAAGGGCGATATAGGCCGTGCCGATATGCGGCGCGCCGGTCGGCGACGGCGCTATGCGTGTACGCACTGGTTTGGATTCAGTCATGGCAATCGTTCCATCCCCGATGCAGACTCTACCGCACAACAGAGCGCGTCTCAAGCCCTCTTCGACGACTTCTTTAGCGGCAAATTTAAAGGAAAATGGCCATCCCAGGAGCAAAACACACCCGGGACGGCCATGTTTACAATTTCTACAAAACTAATCCTTATTTCGCCGGGACAGCCTCGACCGGCTTCTCGACAGCCGGGGCGGCAGGCGCAACCGCAGGTTGCGTTGCATCCGTTTCCAGCGGCTCGACGTTCTTCACGGTAAAGCAGCGTTTATTGTCCTGCATGCTGAATGTGCCGGTAACGCGAACTTTCTGGCCGTCTTTGCTCTCGAGTGCCTTGCTGCCCTCATCCAGAATAATATCATAGCTCGTGACGATCAGCTTTATCGCCGTCACCTTGCCGGCGGCATCCTTGGTCACGCTGATCACGCCGGTCTTCCTCAATTCCAGCGGAGGCGGCAGGGCCGGCACCGAAGCTTCAACAGCTGGAGCTGCGACCGGAGCTACGGCCGGATCGGCCGCCACCGGTTTTTCATCCTGCGCCACGACCGTATTGACAGCCACCAACATGGAAATCAACATCACGGAAATGCCCAAATATTTCATTGTATTGCTCCTCTTGTGCTTTTCTTTGCTTGTCTTTTATTAGCGAAACAGGTGCCCCGTCCTGAAACCGACCGTCAACGCCCAACTAACCGGACGTTATTTTAGGTTCTCACCTCCTTTGCAACATGAAGCCTGTTGGCGAAATCCAATAGTTCAATAAACGCTTATATAATGCCGCCAAGCGGCTTGGGCGTCAATTGTTTTTATGGTTTGTTTTTTGACGGGCGCTAGTCAGTTCCGTAGGGATTACCCAATGGCCTTCGCGGCTAAGCTATTTTGAAGCTCGCATAAAGTCACTACGGAACTGCCAGGCAGCCTTTTTCGACCGCGCATCATTTTCTACTTGCATCCCCTGCAAGTTATGTTATTTTACGATCTTTAACGGGTCCCGGAACCAATCTGTATTTTCCGCCCAAATGGAGTGGGGAATATGGCGCCGCCGGGACAGAAGCGAGTGCTTGACCTTGCCACAAGGGAAAGCCAAAGCGGATTGCCTCGTTCGCGCCGGGCGCTGCGGGGCCAACAAAGGAGGAGCTGTGGCTGACAAAAGCGAGTTATCTTTCACGGTCACGATCAAGGACCTGCTTGACGCGGGTCTGCACTTCGGTCACCAAAGCAAGCGTTGGAATCCCAAGATGAAGCGCTTCATTTTCGACAAGCGCAACGGGATTTACATCATTGATCTCGACAAAACACTGAGCCATCTGCAAGAGGCCCAGCGATTCATCCATGACACCGTCGCCGGCGGCAGACAGGTTTTATTCATCGGCACCAAGAAGGCCTGCCAGGAACCCCTAAAGGAAGCGGCGATCCGTTGCGGCCAGCATTATATAATCAGCCGTTGGCTCGGCGGAACGCTGACCAATCATCAGAACATCGCCAGCAGCATTCGGCGCATGCAGGAAATAGAAGCCTTGGACCAGCAAGGCAAACTGGCCACCATGCCCCAGAAAGAAGCCTCGCGCCTGCGCCATGAACTCGCTCGGCTCCAGCGCAACCTGAGCGGTATCGCCAGCATGCGGGATATGCCCGGAGCTATGGTTGCCGTGGATATCAACCGCGAGGCCATCGCCATCCGGGAAGCCCTCCGCATGCACATTCCGGTCGTCGCCATCGTCGACACGAACTGCGATCCGGACTTGGTGCAATATCCGATTCCAGGCAACGACGACGCCATTCGCGGCATAAAACTAATCATCAATGTTCTGGCCGATGCCATCCTCAATGCTTCCGAGGAATACGCGGTAGTCGCCGCGAAAAATAAGGAGGCTCGGGATGCGGCGGACAAAATAAAAGCCGCGCAAGCCGAATCCGCATCGCGTTCCAGGCGGGAGCGCAAGCCGCGCCGCGGTCCTGCGCGCCCGCGGGACAGGGCTTCATCCGCCCCGGCCCCGGCGGCGGCTGCCGCCACGGCGCCGGCCAAACCGGCTGAAGACAAGCCGGCCGATACCGCCCCCGTTGCGGCGCCGCAGCCCGATGTTTCCGCATAAAACACCGGCAAGCGCAAGCTGCCAACAGGAGTCGGTTATTCAGGTTGAATACTGTCGGCCGAAAGTATTGTCGCGCTGCCTGGCTTAACGCCATGCAGCACAGGTTTTGGCCGCAGGCGGGGATCGCACGCGATAATGACAACATGCAACAGGAGTATAATAAAATGACCCATATTTCAGCAGCGCTCGTTAAGGAACTGCGCGATGAAACCAATGTCGGCATGATGGAATGTAAACGCGCCCTGGTGGAAGCCCAGGGCGACAAGAGCAAGGCTGTCACGATTCTGCGGGAACGCGGCATCGCCATCGCACACAAGAAATCATCGCGGGCGGCCAACCAGGGCGTCATCGCTGCGGCCCTGTTGGAAGACGGCCGGGTCGGGAGCCTGGTCGAGGTGAACTGCGAAACCGATTTTGTCGCCAAGAACGAGAAGTTCAAGGCATTCGTGCAAGCGTTGGCCGGGCAAGCCGCCACCGCCGAGGTCAACCTATCGCAAACCGCGGCTACCGAGATCACCGCCAAGATCGCGGAAATCGGGGAAAACATCGTCGTCCGACGCAACCTGCGCTACTCGGTTCAGGACACGGGCAGGGTGGCCGCCTATATCCATCACGGCAGCACGATCGGCGTGCTGCTGGAAGCGACCTGCCAGAAGATCGAGACGGTCGCAAACCCCCTATTCCATGAACTGCTCAAAGACCTCTGTCTGCATGTCGCTGCGTCCAACCCGGGCTATATCGACCGGCAGGGCGTGCCGGCCGACATCATCGCTGCGGAACGCGAGATCTACGCCAAGCAGATCGAGGGCAAGCCGGCTAACATTATCGGAAAAATCGTTGACGGGAAAATTAACAAGTTTTTCGAGCAGGTCTGCCTGGTGGATCAACCCTTCGTCAAAGACCAGGACAAACGCGTCTCCGTTCTGTTGAAAGAAAAAGGCGCCCTGTTGAACGATAGCGTAAGTATCCGCCGCTTCGCACGATTCCAGGTCGGCGAGCAACCGGCCTGACGTTCAGCGCAAGGCGGAAAACCGCTTACGGGGTGCTGTTTTATAATCCGTAGCGAGGAGGGGGGGGGTATGTCTAAAAAGGCTCTTATTCAGCGCGCTCTGGACCAGGGCCAGGGCATATTGCGCCTGGCGCCGAACTGGGTGCCGAGATTTCTTTTCATTCCGGGCCGGAGACTCAAGCTGCACCCCGACGATTACTACGCCCTGGGCGCCGATCGCGGCGGCATCGATGAGCGCTGGCTGACATCCACGACGGCGGCGGATAACGGACCCAAGACCGCTCCCAACGAGGGCCTGAGCTTCATCGTGGTGCAGGACGGGCCGCGCACCGGAACCGTCACATTTCGCGACGCCGTCAACGAGCTGAAGGGCGACTTGCTCGGTGAACGGTTCTGGAAGCGCTATCAAAGCTGGCCGACATTCGCCAAATTTTTCGACAACCGCGACCCCCTGCCCCACCATGTGCATCACCGCGATAAACACGCCGCCCTGGTCGGACAACTGGGCAAACCGGAGTCCTATTATTACCCGCAGCAACTTAACAACCATGGCGGCACCTTTCCCTACACATTTTTCGGACTGCGACCCGGCACGACGAAAGACCAGGTGCGCCAATGCCTGTTGAACTTCAATACCGGCGACAACAAGATCACGAACCTGTCGCGGGCCTATCGGCTCGAAACCGGCACTGGCTGGAACGTGCCGCCGGGCGTCCTGCACGCACCCGGCAGTCTGTGCACCTATGAGCCCCAGAAAGCTTCCGATATTTCTGCCATGTACCAATCCCTCGCGGGCGAACACGTGATTCCCGAGGAAATGCTCTGGCAACACGTACCGGCCTCGAAAGCAGGCAATATCGATTTTCTGCTAGAAGTTCTGGATTGGGAAAAGAACACCGATCCGGATTTTACGACTCACTACTTCATGCGCCCCCTGCCGGCAAGTCCCGTTAAGGCCATGCAGGCTGAAGGCTACCTCGAACATTGGATCAGCTATAAATCCAGCGAATTCAGCGCCAAGGAACTAACCGTACTTCCGCAACGCACGGTGACCATCCGCGACCGCGGCGCATACGGCCTGGTTCTCCTGCAGGGCCATGGGCGCCTGGGCAGCTGGGATGTAGAAACGCCGGCGCTGATCCGCTTCGGACAGCTCACGCAAGACGAGTTTTTTGTCAGCGAGCCTGCGGCCCGCAAGGGGGTTACCATTGTCAATCCCTCGACCAGCGATCCGCTTGTCATGCTGAAAAACTTCGGGCCCGGCAATGCGGATTTAAAATCCATCCCCAGGCCCTGATCATTTCGAGTTGCATCAATCTGGTAAGCTGGTATTATTTAACCGGTTGGGCTTATGAAGCATATTCTCTTTTTCAGCTTGGTTATGGGGATGGCTCTTTGCTGCCTGGAAGGCGCATTCGGCGCCGGCCCGCTTTTCGATAACGGGACGCCGGGTGCAACCGGCATAACCGGAAGTCTGGCCGCCGCGGAGAACGCTTACCAAAACCAGCGCGGGGACGACGCCAGTGGTCCGTCGCCGCCCAGCTTCATTTCAGCAAGCAAAGGAACCGACACTTCAAAAATCACCGTGTATTGGACGTCCTCGGTCTCCACCGGAATATACGAGGCAGCCAGCTACGAAGTCTGGCGCGGCACGACCTTTACCGTGTATAACGCCACCCAGCTTGCCTCCGTGACGACAACAAATATGGAAGACACCACGGCCGCTCCGGGAGTGCTTTATTATTACTGGGTGCGGTCGGTCACGATTTTCGGACTAAAAGGCAACTTCAGCAGATACGACTCCGGCTACCAGAACATCATGCCGCCGCAGTCGATTCAGGCATCGGCCGGGGTCTTTACCAACCAGGTGGTGCTGACCTGGGCGGCCGCGGTCGGCGCCTTCAGCTATAAAGTATTCCGCGAGGCAGGGCCGGAGCCGGCCAGCCTGGTCTACCATACAGACGAGCTGCAATTCATCGACCCCCTGGTAACAGAAGGCGTCCAATATCGGTACCAGGTCCAAGCCGTGAAAGGCCAATACGCGAGCGCGCTGAGCGAGGCAACCACTGGCTATCTACTAGGCAAGGCAACCGGCATGAGCGCAACCAAGGGAACCGTTGTCAACCAGGTCGCGCTTAGTTGGCAGGCGGCTGGCGGCGCGACCGGATACGAGATCTGGCGGAGCCCGGTTGCCGCTTCGTTTGCGGCGACACACATCGGCAACACAACCGGCACGGCTTTTGCAGACGGCTCGGCCCAGGTAGGAAAAATTTATTATTATTGGCTGAAAGCCAAGAGTTCCCTCACAACCGGCGGATTGTCGGGTTCGGACTACGGATATGCGGCCCAGGCGGCGGTCAACTTGACGGTATCAGACTTGGTGCTCCTGCCGCGCGTCCTACCGGCCGGCACGCACCCAGCACTGTTGTCGTTCCGGATGATGAATTACGGTCCGGCATCGCTGGCGGCGCCGAACACGGCCATGCGTATGACTTTCTACATGGGGAAATCATCCGATATCAACCAGGCAGCGTACGTCGGGGCGGCCCAACAGGACGTGATCTTGCCAGCCAACATGAACACAACGGTCACCATTAACTCCACGGCCGGAGTGAAGATCCCTTCCGTTCCGGGAGATTATTATGTTTTCATGCGGACGGCGCCGACCTGGCCGAACCTGATGGCCAACAAAAACTTGAATACTGTCACCATGAAAGCAGGAGTCATCCGTGTGACCACGGACGGAACAGCCCGCTACTGGACCCCTAACGATTACGATGGAGACGGGATTGCAGACATGGCGACCTATGACGCAGGCCGGGCCACCTGGTCGATCCGGACGCCGGGCGGAAAAACACTGTGGGAAGACGGGTCCTTCGGCGCAGCCGGCATCACGCCGACCGTCGGCGATTACGACGGCGATCACAAAGCTGACCCGGCAATTTATGACGCAGCCAACGGTTTGTGGTCTGTGATGTTGTCGGGCAGCGCCTATACAACCGCATCGGCGAGCATGGGCATAACCGGGGGGGTGCCCATGCCCGGCGATTACGATAAAGACGGCAAAGCCGACTTGGTGGTTTACGACGAGATCAGCGGCATCTGGTCAGCCCTGATGTCGGGCAGCGGCTACGCGCCGGCTTACGGGCAATTCGGCGCGCCGGGCTATCGAGCGGTGGCGGGCGACTATAACGGGGACGGACAATGGGACTTGGCGCTCTATCATGAACCGACCGGATCCTGGTACATCCGAACGCCGGCCGGACTATTGATGAAATGGGGCGAAATCTGGGGTTCGCCGGGATACCAGCCTGTCAGCGGAGACTATGACGGTGATGGGATATGGGACTTGGCACTATATAACCAGCAACGTGGACACTGGATGATCAAAACAATGTCGGGCACGGTATTGGAGCCGGTCATCAACTACTGGGGTGGACCGGGCCAGATATCAGTCAGCGGCGATTTTAACGGCGACGGCATTTCCGACCTTGTTGTTTATCAAGCCGCCAGCGGCCGCTGGTATGCCATTACCATGAACGGCAACATCATCATCGACGCTATTTGGGGATCCGCCGCCGCGATACCCGTCCAATGGCAATGACCACCGCGCTTAACGCCACATCCATAACGCATGCCCACATCAAGCGTGTCCTGCACCCGCGCCTCGGCGTGGAGGTGGATGGGCGCACCTGCGTCCGCACCCTGCGCTTTCGGCGGCGAGTGCGCATCTCTCATCTCGAACTGCGGCGCCCGGCTTGCGGGCGCTGGATTCCAACGGTGCCGGCTCATCCGGCCCACCTGCTGATCAGCGTGCTCGAGGGCGCACGCTGGCGCGTGGTGCAAGAGATCGAATTTCCACGCGATCCGCGCATCGCCGGCGACGGAGTCGCCCATGACCTGCCGCCCTGGGAGATGGACGCACGCTTCCGGCCTGTTTTCGCAGAGCCGCTGCGGATCGAACTGGGCGGACTGGAAACTGATCACGTGTGCGTCGAGTGCGACCGCGAACACCCGGTCTGGCCCAACCATGGTGACGTGGTGACCGGCGCGGCGGGATATGCCGTGCCATTCGGGATTCTCTCCCAGCTCAGCGCGCATGGCGAAGAGCTGGAAGCGGCGCCGGATCCCGGTATTTATCACCAGCCGCTCCTCGTGGTCGGCAGCGTTAGGCCGCGCGCACCACTGGGCATGAAGGTGCGCCGCCACCTAAACAGCATTCTTTTCGAAGGCAGGCACCTTTCTGTGGGGTTCTCCCTGTGTCGGCCTCTCCTCACACACCTCGGATGGGACGCAGAGGGTTTTGGCCAGGCGGGTCGCAACCGTCTGGTCACCCGGCGTCTGGATCTATGGCTATCCCGCTGTGAGGCTGCCGGCGCCAGCGGTCCCCTGGTACGCACCACGGCAATCGATTGCGGCGCCAGCCACTGGTCCGGCGCTGTGAACGTGGACGGCAACCGCATCCGCTACGTAAATCTGCTCTGCGCCGCCGGGGTTAGACTGGATGCGGTCTTCACCGTGGAGCCGCAGCGGATTATCATGGAGCTGACGCAGTCGGCGGAGCGGGACACGCCGACGCTCGAAGCCGAAGCCTGGCGGCTGGCGTGGGACCTCAAAAAGGGTATGACGACCACCGCCGGCAAGCCCACGCGGGCCGAGGCTCGCGCCGGCGACATTCATCTCCCGGCGCTTTTCGCCAGCGACGCCGTCGGCTGTCTTTCCTGCAGTGTTCTGGAAGGACCAGCCGACGCGGTACGGCTGCAAGCCGACAGCTATCGCGACGGCGGCGTCACTACGGCCGGCTTGGTGCTTGCGACGCTGCCGGTGCCGGGCGCAGCGCTGGTCGTCTCCCGCAAACCGGTGCATGCGGTCATCGAGCTGGCAGTGGCAAATCTCAAGCCGGCGGCAACCGCCCAGTCAGCCAAGACACCGCCCGCGCTCCGTAAACACTGGGCGTCGCTTTTTTCGAATTTCCGCGCCGAATACGCCGGATTCTCAAACCACGCGGCATCCACCAACTGCCATGTGAACCAACACGGCTGCATCGACGTCGTCGCGTTCACGGCACGACCGGAGAAAGGCCCCGACCCGCTGGACCTGGCCCGCTTTACCATCGAACGCGCCTTGCTCGACGGATCGGGCTACGGCTACTTCCGCAACCTCTATCTTGACGCCGACCCAGTCCTTCTTTCCGCAGCCGGGCGCATCCACCAAACAGCGCCGGACAAAGCATGGCTGAAACAGGTGCGCCCGGGACTGGTCGAAGCCGCGGAACGTATCCTGGGAACCATTGGGCCGGAGGGTTTGGCCATCTGCCGCGATCTTTCCGGCAATTCCGGCACTCACCGCTGGAGTTCCAACGCCATGGACCAAGTGGGCTTTGGCCACATGGACGCCTATGTCAACGCCTGGTCCTACCGGGCCCTGAAGAACGGCGCGGCGTTACTGCGTGAAACCGGAGACGCCGATCTTGCCAGCCGCTGCCGCGACGCGGCACTGGCCATGCGCGAGCCCTATACCCGGCACTTGGTCAACCCGGACACCGGCTGGGTGGCCGGCTGGCGCAGCCAGGACGGGCAACTGCACGACGCGGCCTATGTATGGGTCAACGGCGTGGCCTGCGCCTTCGGCGTGCTGGAGAAACCCGTTGCCAAGTGCGCGCTAGCTGGCCTAGAGGCGTTGCGGACGAAAATGGGGATCACCGAGGCGCCGTTCGGCGTGCCGGTCAACCTCCTTTCCATTCCCGAGTCAGATCAGCCGCGCGAGGTGTGCGCCACGGCGGCCGCCGCCCAGCTTGAACTATTCTGCAATGGAGCGATGGTACCCGGCATCATGACGTATTACATCCGTGCGCTGTCCACGCACGGGCTTAAGGCCAATGCCCGCAAACTGGCGCGGGACATGGAGCAAGGCTTCCTGTCCGATGCCGTCTCGCCGGGCCTGGCGGAGGGCGCCGAGTTCTTCTCCTGGGAGGGACTGGCCAGCGGATACGAAGGCACCTTCGGCCCGAATTTCGGAGTCATGTATGCCCTGGCCATCGAGCGCGGTCTCTTCACTCCACCCGAGCCCGAGTGGTGGCCGGCCGATTCCAGCGCTTAACCAGACTTGTTCATCAACTTTTTAAGTTGATGCATAATAGCTCACTCAACCGTGATATCCACACTGTCACCTTGCCCCAAGCTGTCGTAGCAGGCAACAAGGTGTTTGCCCTTTTTAAGCGGCCACAAGACGGCGGTTTCCGCGGTCTGGCAGTAAAGCTGGCTATCCACAAACCAGTATAGCCCGGACGATGCCGGGCTGGCAACAGCACGCAACACAATCTCCTGCCTCAAAAAGGGGGCATCGTCTAGAAGATGGAATATCTCGTTGCGACTTGGGGAAACGATCTTGACAGACTTGCCGGGAACGAGCGGCTGCCCGCCGGCGCCTGCTCCTGCGCTCCCCTGCCTGAGATTCAGGCCGCGAGCTTTCAAAAAAGAATCCACTTCAGCAGGCCAGACTTCACAAACCTGCCCACCGTCAGCCGTGGCCTGATGAACGGTGCATTCCGCACATGCCGTTATGCCGGGAATGTAATCGTCAGCAATGGTCATGGGGCAGCAGGCGCTGGGCAGCATACCGCTCGTTTGACAGACCTGGCGGGATTTGAGCCCACTGGGCCGCGCAAACCACGGGGCATCACCGCCCGGGTAGAGGCTCCTGAATATTCTGTGAGCCACAGGAGCGGCCGCTGAACTGCCGACCAGCGCCGGCGAGCTTTTACCGGACGGATTGCCGATCCAGACGCCCACAACATATTCGGGGTTGTACGCAATGCACCACGCATCCCGATTACCTGCCGATGTCCCGGTCTTCCAGGCAACACGCGGCAGACGCACATCCGCAATGTGCCCCACGGCATCAGCGGAGCGCTCCTCCCCGCTCAAAATGTCGGCCACCAGATAGGCAGTCTCTTCTGAGAACAGCCGGATCTCCCTGCCGGGCGCCGCCTGCGCCAGGCAGGCGGCATCGCGGTACAAGCCCTTCCGCGCCAGGCAGGCGTAGGCATTCGCAAGATCGAGCAGGGTCACCTCGCAGGTGCCTATGACGATGCTCAGCCCGTAGTGCTCAGCCGCCTGGTCCAACGTCGATAACCCGACCTCTCTCAGGCGCTGGACAACATTTCCCAGCCCGATTTTCTGAACATAGAGCAACGCGGGGATGTTCAGGGACTGGATTAAGGCATCCCTGGTAGCTACCGGCCCGCAGTAGTCTTTGCTGAAGTTTTCCGGCCTGTAGCCCGCAAAGTCGACGGGGATATCTGCCACAATGGTCCGGGGAGCGCACATCCCCTCCTCTATGGCCATGGCATACACAAAAGGTTTTAACGCGGAACCGGGCGAACGCCGCGAAACGGCGCCGTTGACTTGTCCGTTATAGGCCACGCTGGTGTAGTCGGGAGAGCCTATCATGGCGCGAATTTCCCCCGCTTTTACATCGAGGACAACAATTGCGCCCCCGCGGATATCGTCGGCCTTCAGTTCCGCCAGCCTCGCCCGCAACGCTTTTTCGGCCATGGACTGCAGGTCAAGATCAAGCGAGGTAACACGAGAGGAAGTTTGCCCGCCCAGCGGCTGGACGTGGTTTAATGTATTAACCATTAAGGATAGCCGGGATTCAGCCTTTGGCGGCAAACCCGGCTCTCTCCATGGGATGTATAAGCTAGAACAGGCCTTCCCCCTGCTATGTTCAGTGTTTGGCTGACGCGGGTGCAGCGCGGATACCAAGTCGCAAAAATGGGGCGCCAGGAAAGGAAATGGATGCCAGGTCACCGGTAATTCCTGTGCCAGGGCCTGCTTGAGCTGATCTTCCGTGATGAATCCGCACGTCTGCATCTTCTCCAGGATGTAGTCCCGTCTCTTGACGGCCAGGGCCAGGTGGCGGTCCGGACGCAGCCGGGACGGCGATTGCGGGAGGCCGACCAGCAAGGCCGCCTCGGAAAGTGTCATGTCCGCGGCAGACTTTCCGAAATACCGCCGGGCAGCCGCTTCAATCCCAATGATATTGGCGCCGAACGGAGCGCGATTCAGATACTGCTCCAGGATCTGTTCCTTGGTGAGATGTTCCTCCAGGTAAAGGGCGTGCTGGGCCTCCACAATCTTTGTCCACAGGTTGCGCGGCCGCGGCTCCGTCAGTTTGCCAACCAGCATGCTGATCGTCGATGCGCCCGAAACAACCCGCCTGGAGATCAGATTGTACCAGGCGGCACGGCAGACGGCGAGCACATCCACCCCGCTGTGCCCGTAGAAGCGCTTGTCCTCTCCCGCAATCAGCGCCTTGGCCGCCCAATCCCCGCTCTGCTCCAGTCGGATCGGGTCGCTCAATAGATCGTTCCTGCCCAGGACAACCCGCATGAGCCGTCCCTGGCGGTCGCAGATCTTCGTGGCCGCGCTGTATTCCTGCAGGTTTCCGCGATACGGAGGAACCAGGAACCAGGCCATAGCAGCCACCAAGACGGCTACCACCGGAATACCTGCCAGCCAACACAGCTTGGCATGCTGTAGCTTCATTTGGAATCTATGCCCACGCTAATCCGACCGGCACCATGCACGCTGCGGATGCCCGGGTCATACATGCAGGTTGCCATAATAGCCGGCATAACAAATTCGCCCGGCGTGACGGCGCGAACCGCATAGAAATACACGTTGGTCCCGGAAAATTGGTCCGGGAAGGCGATCATCCGGTCATCACGAATATCCGTGTGCAGCAGCGGGAGGCTCTGCTTGTCCTTGCACCAGCTCACCCCTTGGGCGGTCTTCAGATTTGCGTTCTCAATCTCCAGACCGGCCGGGAGAAGATCATCCACGATGATGTTCGCAACGGCGGCGGTGCCCATCGTTTCCAGGGTCACCTGCATGACCAGGAGATCGCCCTGCTGGAGCTTGTCCGGAGCCAGGTTGCTGCCGGTCAAATCCAGGAGCTCGCGGCGAACCTTGAGCCCGCGATCCTCTTCCTGGACCTTGCCATCAATCGGGACCCCTTCAGACTTCCAGTAGTAGTAGATCGGACCCTCACCCAGGTTGCTGATGGCCACCTGTCCGCCGGTTGTTTTTTCGAGCGGCAGATGATACTCCTGCCGGTCGGCGAATTCCACGGTCTGCATGCCGCTGCCCGTAATCCGGCCCGTAATGGGTTTCGTATCCTTGGCCAGGAGGTTGCAGTACCGGCCCAGCGCCATAAGCGCCTGGGCATTTTCCTGGGTGGTTTGCCAGCGCCCGTTTTCACGGCCGGCTTCCAGGCGGTGAACCAGCCCCGGAATGGAGGCGTTCCCGGGGTCCAGTTCCAGCCACGTGGCCAGCAGCATGGCATCGTTCCGGACGTCGGACCTGAGGCTGCCGCCCGCCTGACGCACAAGTTCTTTGACATTGGCAATCTCAATAGTCCCGAGTAGTGCATTGCCATCCCGGCGTTTTCCGGAGGCAACCAGAGCCGCGCCAAGGTTAACCTTGGCGTCCTGATCCAGGTTTGCCGCCCGTTCGCGGAGACGGATCATCCAGCTATGCTGGGGCCGATCCGCAAAAGCAAGCACATAGCAGGCGTATGACCTGTCGTACAAGTCATCCCCCGCCCAGACGTTGTTATCGGGCACTGTTTTCTGCGCCATCCATTGCTCAAGGTAGTCGCAAGCTGACTTGACTCTTTCCTCGGGCACCTGGTATCCGGCCTTGCCGGCGGCAACGAGAAAATGTGTCGCATAGATGGAACCCCAAGCGTAGGCCTCGCCGTAGCCCCACATGCTGAACGCACCGTCATCCCTCTGCATGCCCAGGATGCGGTGGATCCCGGTCTGGACGAGGTTCGACACTGCCTTGTAATCCAAGCTCACAGCCTGCGTTTGCCCGACCAGATCAGACAGATAGAGCAGCGGAAAGGATTTAGAAGTGGTCTGTTCCAGGCATCCGTAAGGATAGTTGAGCAGGTAGGCAAGACTTCCGCCCAGTTCAACGGCCGGCAAGGATGCGAGCCAGATATCCGTCTTGCCGGTTCCCTCCAGCCATTGCGCCGGGATATCCAGCGTCATGCCGCCGCCCTTGGCCAAACGACCCGTTCCCGTCATGGTGGCAAGCCCGGCAGGCGGCCTGACGGGCAGCTCCACCTCCTCCGCAAAATGCTCGCCAGCCATGTCAACTTCCAGCAGGCACATCGCCTTACCGGGTGTCGGCTGGGCCTTCAGACCAAAGGCGATGTTCGTCACGGACCCTTGCTGCATGGCGATGCGTCTCACGGCGCTATTGCTGCCGCCGGCCAATACCAACGGTCCTGTGCATGTCACCCGGACCACGGCTTCCCCGCCGGCGCCGGTCTCGTTCATGATTTGCACGGGCATGCTGAAGCTGTCCGATGGCGCCAGGAACCTGGGCAAGCTGCTTAGAACCACGATGGGGCGCAGCACGGCCAATTTCTTCTCCGTCGTAGCGAAGTGCTGTTTGTCAACGGCTACGGCCATGAGCCGCAGTTGGCCCGTGAACTCCGGGATATCGAACTGTACCTGTGCCCGGCCGTTGTTATCCGTCATGACGGTGGATGACCAGAGCGCCGTGGGCTTAAACCGACGGGTTTTGATCGGATTGAGCCGCCGGTTCAACCCGGCCATGACATCACCGCCGGGCGATGACACTTCATCCCCGATGCTCTGCTCCAGCTCAGGCATAAGGAGCGAGTAGATGTCGTAGAGCTTGCTCCCCGGCCGGCGGGTGGCCATGAAGTAACCGTAAGGATCCGGCAGCTTGAAATCTGTCAGCGCGCAGATACCCTCATCCACCGCCGCCAGCACGACCTCGCAGGGCAAGCCGTGCGATTCGCTATCCGTGATTTCTATCGCGACATCCAGCTTCTGTCGCGGCCTGATCGTATCGGGCGCGCCAAGGATTATCCGAGCCTTCTTTTTGGGCTTATCAACGACCAGCGGAATAAGGCCCGCCGCCCGATGTTGGCCCCACAGCTTCTCGGACACGGCCGGACGGATGAGCGTGACTGCACAATATACGTTCGGGGCATATTCCGGCTTGACGATAAATTTCAGCTCCGCCGTGTTCTTCTCCAGCAGCATTACCTGGTGGCTCAGCACGTGCACAGACTCGATCGTGACCAGCGCTTTTCCAGGGAATGGAGCCTTGATGATCAGGGTGGCAGTTTCGCCGGCGACATAGCGTTCCTTGTCAAACTTCAGTTCCACCACGTCAGGCGCCGCCATGGATCGCGTGGCCCAGCTCTGGCCGGGAGCGCTGGCATAAAATTTGATCGTCGAGGAGGCGCCTGACGCCGGATCGCTCAAGGACATGCGATATTCCCCAGCGCTCGCTGGCGTGAAGGCGGCCGAGAATTGGCCATCATTTAGCGCAACGGACTCCGCGTGAACTCGCGTCGCCTGCTGCTCGGAGCTGTAGGTATAGGAATTGCCGGAACCTTTCCTGAGAACGGTTGTCCAGGTCAGCTTTTCGACCGTCAGTTTTAGCCGTGCGACAACGGAAGTGATCGTTCCATCGGGATTGACGGCGATAGCATCAAACATGTGCTTCCCGCCGACGCTGATCTCCTCGCTGCCCCGCTTGAGGCCTATATAAAAGGGGTAGACATCAATCTCGCGGCTGATATAGGACGTTACGCTGCGCCCGCCGATTTCCACCACTGTGCCCATAATGATCAGCTTGAGGGCAGCCGGAGGATAAATTTTCCCCGGGGGTATCGAGACGGAGTACCGGGCCTGCCCGCTGTCATCCAGCGCGGCCTTGCCCACCAGTTGCTGGATGTTCTTGAAAGGCTTGACGGGGTCCCCGAACTCAAAGCCGGGGAACTGCGCAAATACAATCGGTTGCGCTACCAACTCGCAACGGAGCTCGGACGCGAGGCCGGCCGCCGGGCGGCCAAAAAGATAAGCGGCGCAGACGTCCGCCACGATCGTGTCGCCCGCCTTGCGGCGTTCCGGGGCAGTCTTGATCTCAACTCGAATCTGTGGCGGAACAAATTCCTCCACCGCGATATGGGTGTTACCAAGCGCTTGCTTGCCCGCCGGGAGCGCAAGGTCGAGGCGATATTGTCCCGTTCCCGTAAAGTCAGGCCAGGCGATGTCGAACTCGGCGGTGCCATAAGCGGTCAACATGGTGGTCATCGACTTTTCAAGACGGTTGTCGGGACGGTAGATGTTCAGCTGAACCGGAAATGGCGGAGGACATGTGGTATCCTTGCCCCGGACGATGGCCTTAAGGTGCGTTGTCTCCCCCGGCCGGTAGATGCCCCGGTCGGTGAACAGATAGGCCTCGTAACCTTCCACCAGGAAGTCCCGGTCGCCGGCGCCGCCTTTGACATCCAATTCGGTTCGCGCCAGGGCGAGGCAGGTAATGTCGTCGTTCTTCTGGGCTGTGATCAGAAATGGTGTGCCGGAAATACCGTTCGTCTCGAACAGGAAGCGAGCCAGCCCGTCCGAGTCCGTGGTTGCAGAGAGCAGTTCCTGGTTCTCCGCCGAAAACACCTTAACGGCCGCGCCCGCGACTGGCTCAAGGGTCCTGATCGAGTTCGCCCAGACTATGATTTCCGTAGCCGACTTCTTGACGCTGAGGCCGGTATCGCTGATGATGACATGATACTCGTCCTGCTGGCTGTCCTTGCCGTTCGTGCCCGTTATCAAGACATAGAAAGCGCCCTGTTGCCCGCCGGTGAGCTCGCGCAGCGCCAGGCGATGCTCCACGATCTCGCTGTGGTCTTTTGCAATGATAATGTCTTGCTCCACCAATTCATGGCTCAGGCCATCATCGGGAGAGCCGCCCCAGCATTCGTAGTTCTGAAATTGGGCCTTCCGGGTCGCCAGGTAAACGAGGTTGTTGGCATAAACCCTGCGTAGGGTCACGTGGCATTTGGTCATACCGACGGTCCTGAACGGGAGCTCCATTTTGCCCTGCGGCGACATGTAGTTGCCGGAGGCAGTAATTTCGAGCCCCACTGCGGCGTCGGGGAGATAAGCGATGTGGGTGACGTCCTGCTCCAAGCTCGTACCACCGCTCCCGGGCAGGCCCTGCAACAGGGTGACGGTGTAACTTGTATTCGGCTTGAAGTCCCCGATGATTCGGAATGAATTTTCCGATTGCCAGTAGTACTGGCTGCCGGCTTCGACGGAGATCTCCATCGGCGGCGATACTTTCACGAAATCGCCCACCGACTCCATGCTGACCGGCCGGTTGAACGACACAAAGATGCTGTTGGGTCCGAACGGCTTTATTTCCGACGTGACCTGGACGACTCGCAGTTCGCGGGCGGGCTTGATGCTCCATGACACGGCTTGTTCCAGGCCGTGGGGACCGGCGGTGCTTTGGAGGCCGGCGCACAGGGACAGCGTAATGTCGTTCGATGAATCGCAGGGTATGATTACCGGCATCGTCTTCCCGCAAGCCTGCTGTTGAATCTGGTATGCGACAGCTTGGCCGGCCGCATTCGTGATCGACAGTGCCACTCTGACCGCGGTCGGCGACACCTCTGCGCTGAACTCAAGCATGACGCGGAGCCCTTCCGATTCAGAAAAATCGGTCTGGGAGACGCCTTTGAGTGTCAGCGAATCGGAGCGGATGTTGAAGAGCATTCCGTCAATGAGCGGCTGCAGGTCGGCGCCCCGGACATCATTACCAAACATCATCTTGAAATCGCTGCACGGCTTCCATTGGCCGTCGGGGCGGAAGGTGAGCTCGCGTGGCGCGGCCCAGCAAAAAGATCCCGGTACATCCGGGAAGAATTGAACGGGCCCGGCGGCGGACCAGACGCCGGTGGCCGAGGGCGAGACCATGTCGCCTGAGAAACGCCAGCGCAGCACGTCCTGCCCCGACACCCGGCCATCCCTGGGCACAACGAGCTCAGCCCGCAGGCCACGCCCGTCCTTCAGCGAGGTGCGGTAGAGCCACATCGCATAGCTGTTGACGAAAAGGAATAACAGCCCGAGGATAAACCACTTGTTCCGCACCACAAAGTGTCCGTTCGACATACGCCCTCCCTAAAGTTATTCTGTAATAATCAACCGCAAATTATCGACGCTGATTTCGTAGATAAACATTATTATTTCCGGGCGGGCGCCTGCCGTCTGCTCTCTATCCTTTATCTTCCAGTATCCGTGTTTATCAGCGGAAAAAATCTTAGCATATCCGTGGCGAGTAAACATTCGTAATCTTTGGATTTAAAAATCCCGGCGACCGTGCCGTCTGGAGGATATCAAAGGCTTTCAGGAAATTCATGAATAAACTCTGCCCGTATCTTCTGCCGCGTGGTTTTACCTTCACATTGGGGTCCGGAATCTGTAATGTGCATATCGTTAGGAATTGTGAAAATGTCGGCATAATCCTGATCTGTTATTAAGGCGTCGAAAACAAACAGCATATACATAAGGAATCATGTGTCATGCAAATAGCCATTACCGCCGACGTCCACCTGGGCAGCCGTCAGGAGCATCCCGAACGCTACCGCGCCCTGGAAGACATCCTGGACCAGTTGCGCCGGGAGAACATCAGGCACCTCGTCATCGCCGGCGACCTGTTTGACGCCACGTCCCAGAACTACGCGGAATTCGAGACGCTCTGCCAGAAGTCGGAAAACCGCTCGCTAAACTTCCACATCATCCCCGGCAATCATGATTCTGAAATCAGCGAAAAAGCCATCGTAGCGGACAATATTAAAATATATTCCGAGCCAACCCTACTGCGGCTGGACACCGAAGGCCCGGATTTCCTTTTTCTCCCGTACCGCCCGGATACCGGCATGGGCGCCGAAATCATCCCGCTGGCAAGCCAGTTGCAGGGTCGGCAATGGGTTTTAATCGGGCATGGTAATTATGCCGATGCGCCGCGCGAGGTAAATCCGGAAGAGCCCGGGATCTACATGCCGGTTTCGCGGCGGGATCTAGGGGAATACAAGCCGTTCCGCGTCTTTCTCGGACATATTCACAAACAGCTTGACGGTCCGCCCGTATGGTACGCGGGATCGCCCTGCGGCCTCAACATCAACGAAACGGGCGCCCGGCGCTTCCTGGTGTATGATACCGGAACCGGTGTAGTCACATCCCGTAAGGTCAATACCGACGTGCTTTGGTTCAATGAACACTTCGTGGTCATTCCGGTCCCGGATGAAGCGCAGGCCATCCGGGATGAAATAGCCGGGCGGATCAAAGACTGGGAACTGGCCGATGACGAACGGCCCAAGGTCAAGGTCCGGGTGAAGCTGAGCGGCTATTCTGCCAACCGGCAAGCCCTGCTCGCGGCAGTTGCAGAGGGCTTTGCGGGATTATCCTTTTACGAAGGCGAAGGCCCCGATATTAGCGAGGTCTCCAGCGCCCATGACGAGCATCGGCAGGTTATCGCGGAAAAAACGCGGCAAAAAATAGAGAGCTGCCAGCGGCCCAAAGGACCCGATGAACCGGATGCCGGCCTGATCCTGGAAAGCGCCCTGAATCTCATTTACGGGGGGAAACAGCCATGAGCGTGCATATCAAGCAAATCAGCGTTAAAAAACTCGGGCCAATTAACGAGTTCAGCATGGCGCCCGGGCTGGTGAACCTGATCTATGGCCGCAACGAATCTGGCAAGACCTGCCTGGTGGAGTTCATCCTGCGGTCGCTCTTCCGGGTCACGGGCCGGGATACGCACTGGAATGTCAGGGATTTTTCCGGCAGCGGTAAGCTGGTTGTCACAGGGCTGGGAAACCAGGATGAGGAATTTACTCCGAAACCTCGGAGCGCTAAATTAGAAGATGTCTGGGGTAAAGCCGGCCGGGATTTACCCGCCAGCATCTCCCGCCTGCTGGTAGTCAAGGGGGCGGAGCCAGCGCTCGATTCGAAAACAGCGGGTGGCGCCGACCGGGCCGTGGTCAAGGATTATTTGTCCAGCCAGCGCATACTGGATGAAATCCAAAAACAGTTGGCCGGCACGGTCGACCGGGTCGTCATCACGGGCAACAATATCACCGGCGATGCCCGCAGCGGCGAGCTGACCGCGCGCAATGCGACGCGGGTAAACATCCACCGCATAGACAATCTCCTTGAATCCGTTGAGAAAACCAGGGCGCGAGCGAACGTAAAAATGCTCCGGGGAGAACACCAAGCCGTCCTGGATAAAATCGACGGACAAGCCAAAGCCAGGCGGCATCACGCCTTCCGGCTCCAGCGCTCGATCGAAGGCCTGGAAAACGAAATCCGGGCCCTGCCCGAAAACGTCCTGGAAGAGCTGGGGCAAGCGCTGTTGGGCTATGGCACGAAAAAGGCCGACCATGATCGCAAGGCAGTGGAACGTAAGTCCATGGACGAAACCTGCCGAAACCATGCCTGGCTCGAGGAAGCCCTTAAGCTGTACCTGGTGAAAACCAGTCGGGTGCAAGCGAGCCCCAGCCCGATTCCGCTGGTCCTGGCCGCGCTGTCTTTTAGCGGGGCTATCGTCGCGACCCTGGCCGAGTTCAAGATAGTCGCTGTCTTGCTGATCGCCTTGGGAGCCGGGTTGGGCGCTTGGCGCCTGTGGAGCGCCCGCGCCACCGCCCCCGGAGAGGGGGATAGACAGGAGCTTGAAAAACTGGCCGCCGTATTCGAGGAAAAGTTTGGCCGAAAACTAAGCGACGAGGCGGTGATCCAGGTTCAACTGAAACAGCTCGGGGAGGAATGCGTCATCGCCCGGCGTCTGGATGATGAGATCAGGATTCTGTGGAGCGAGCTCGGGGCGCTCCGGGATTCCATCGCATCCCTGCTGGAGCAGCTGACCGGCCAGTCAGGCGAGCCGTCCGCTTGGCAGAAGGCGTACCTGGAACTTAAATCCCGCCGGCAAGTCTTAAGCCAACAGCGAGAATCACTGCAATATAAGTTGGAACGGCTGGGGATCCAGTCCGTTGATTTCCTGGAGAATGACCCGGGCCTCACCCATGATCCGCGGCTGCTGGCTGATCTTGAAACACAAAAACAAAAGCTTGAGGTACGGATGAGCGAGATTGAAATGAGCATGCGCCAGGCCAAGGCCGACATTGCCCATGAAACGGAAGGGAATGCCGCTGATATTGATGTGCCGATGGAAAAGCTGATTGGCAGGCTGGCAGACAAGCGGGCGGCCCTGGTTGAGCAGTACCAGCGGGAAACAGCGAACATTGTCGCGCAGAGAATGGTCCATGAAGTCCTGCAGGAACTGCGCCAACAGGAAGACGAGCATATCAAGGCCGGGTTGGGCTCCGCAATCGTCCTACGCATGCTTCAAGCTGTCACGCGCCGCTATACCGGCATCGAGTTGGAAGAAGATGAACTAAAGGTCTCGGACGCGCATGACAGTTTCCTGCTTCGCGATTTGAGCACCGGCGCGCGGGAGCAGGTGCTGCTCGCGCTGAGAATGGGCTTTGCCGCCAGGCTCGCCGGCCAGGACAGCCTGTTCCTGGTCCTGGACGACGCGTTCCAGCACTCGGACTGGACCCGGCGCAAGCACCTCGTAGATGAAGTGTTTGCCATGTCCAAGCTGGACTGGCAGATCCTGTATTTCACCATGGATGACCAGATCAGGGATCTGTTCCGGGCGGGCGGCGCCGGCATGTTTGACCTTGATGCGAAGGCGGATAACTGATGGAATCTCTTGACCGCCGAGAACAATGATGAATTACAAAACAAGCCGGCGGATTATTTCACCATAAAAAAACGCATAGACCGCAAATTCAATCTTTTTTATACCTGAATTTTGCGCCGAGCCGGCGCAAAATTCACCCAAAGGTCCGCCACGTGAGTCACGTTTCACGTGCCAACGCAGTCACGTGCTGATGGCCGCGTAAAACGCGGCCAAACGGGGTTAATCACGTTATAACATTTTTTT
>CAZALU010000035.1:0-30935 GCA_964486075.1 uncultured Verrucomicrobiota bacterium | reverse complement strand
ATCCTCATGAATTCTGTCTCCTGAATTCTGACTTCTGGCTTCCTGAGCAGTTACGTCTGCTAAATTATCTCAAGGGTGTCAGAGAGTCATCCCCACCCGAAACCCGAGATAGGCCTGCGGATCGACATTGATCCGCGCCACCGTGTCCTCGTCGCCGTTCTCCAAGCGGTATTGCTGATAGAGCGAGGTGCCCACCTCGATGGTTGCTTGCAGCTTACGCAGGAAACGCTGGCTGAGTTCCAGGCTGGCGTTGATGCGCTGATCGCGAAAAACACCGTTGGGCTCCGGAGCCTTGTCGGCCAATTGGTAGCGGCGATAATCCCAGCGGCCCTTGACCGTCAGGGTCGTCTCCGACGCCAGCTTCATGATGATATCAAGGCCCGGTCCGCGAGTGGCCAGGCGTAGATGATCGGTAGCTACCCAGTCGAAGCCGACAATGGGAAAAGCCAAGGGCGAGTCTGCCAGCAGAGAGCTGGCCACGAGACCAAACGTCCACTTCAGTCTGGGATTACAGGTGTAAACCATGCCGGCCATACCGCCCGGGCTGAATGATTTGTCGGCATCGGCGTCCGTCTCGCCGGTGAAGGCCCCGGTCACCCGCGCCATCCAGCCCCAGCGTTCATTGACGCGGCCCAGCAGCATAGGGCTGATGCGGATATCCGCCGCGTGTCGCATCAGGCCGGAACAGGCAAACAGACTCTCGTTATCCACCGCGAACGAATAGGAGACATAATCGACATCCAGATCGAGAGATCCAAAAACAGATTTGCTTACGGGAAACATCGTGGTCAAGCCGCCGCCGACATGCTGGGCTGAGATGTCGCCTTTATCGGAAAAGTCAACCGGCACATCCCAGCGATAGCCCGTGCGCAGGGTCACAACGCTCCCCGGCGGCCGGCCACTCGGGCCGCCGCTGGCCACCCCGCCCGGCCCTGCTCCCGTCGCCAGACGAACCCGCGCTTCTGGAAGCGCGGGTGCTCCGGCAACAGCGTCCCGGTCGCCCGCCGGCGCATTGCTGGACGGCTGCCGGGCATATCCGGATAAGGCAAGCAGGGCGCAGAGCAATACGGAAAAGGCAAGCATTGCCGGACGGTGGATACCTGTTAAATATTCAGCCATGAATCAAGCTAAAAAACCGTAAAGCGCAGCAACGATTACTTCAACTTACACTTTGGTCTAGTAGAAGCGGCGCCCGCGCCGCTTTCGTTCCGTTCTGTCGTGCCTTCGGCAGATATTGCCCAAAGCGGGCTGTGCCCGCGACCCAAGCCTTTCACCACCCGCTTTGCCCGCCTTCGCGAGGCTTCGGTGCGGCACGCTGGAGGCACGGAGAAATAATCTCTCCACACGTTTCCCCTCCCGATCCACCGTTGCGCGCATTTTGCGTCCGGCAGCTGCCGGACGCAAAATGCGCGCAACACCCTGTGGGGAGATGGAAGGAGATCACGCAGACAGATCGATCTCCGCGTCTCCGTGTTCTCCGTGGTACATCCTCGTTTTTCATTTATCTTGTTTTTTTCGCGGTTTCGTATGGATAAGGTACTATTGCCCCTTGCCCTCATCAAACCTGTGGATTCGCGATGAAATCGCCCCGGCAGCGCTTGAGGTAGTTGAGCCCAGCCACTTGGCCGGTCATTTCCAGCTCGCCCCGCATGATCGGATCATGCCAGCCCTCGATGTCGATCGAGCCTTTAAATCCCGCCATGCGCAGCTCTGAAATGATTGAGGTCCAGTTGCTGTCTCCGAATCCCGGAGTGCGGTGGTAGGCAAACGGCTTAGTGCCCTGCGAGCCGGTTTTGTGCGCGATGTCCTCGTGAACCGAAGTGTGGATGCCGTACTTGCGGATGCGGTCCCAATAGATGGTGGCGTCTTTGCCGTGCACATGAAATATTTTTTTAGTCCATTCCCGCAGTTGCGGCATGGGATCGATCAGGTTGACCATTTGGTGGCAGGGCTCCCACTCCAAGCCCAGGTTGGAGGCCGGCACGGCGTGAAACATCATTTCCCACGCTACGGGGTTATGGGCAATGTTCCAGTCACCGGTCTGCCAGGTTCCGCCCATATCGCAGTTCTCAAAAGCGATTCGCAGGCCCTTGTCCTGAGCCCGCTTGGCCAGTGGGCCAAATATCTGCTTAAAACGGGGAATACTCTCGTCTATCGGGCGCCCGCGCAGGCGCCCAGTAAAGCCCGCGACTATGTCGCAACCGAACAGATGCGCGTTATCAATGACCTCTTTCCAGCCTTGGAGAGTTTCCTGATCGAGTTTTTCTTTTTCGAGAGGGTTACCGAACACGCCTAGCGAAGAAATCACGGCGCCGCTGCCGGAGAGCACTGCATTGACTTCCGCCGCCAGTTTTTTCCAATTGATCCCCTTGGTTGTCTGCCAAAAGGTGAGACTGAACGATTCGAAGCCGTGCGGCAGTATCTGACGGATATATTCAGGCGACTTCATGCCTGCACCGACGAGGGTTCCGATCCGGATGTCCGGCTGCTGTGCTGTGTTTTTGTTGCTCATGAGGGTCTCCTATATTTATTTGATGATGTTAGGCTCTTGATTCAATGTTGGATGTCAGTATTCGGATATAAAGCGGCCCATAATCCAAAGGTGGGGCGAAGACTCCGGTTGAGCCGAGGCATTAAAGCCGGCTCGGTAGAGACACTTCACCGCATCATAATAATAACGAAAACGCGCATCTTCCAAGGAACTTGCCGGACGGCCACGAGGGACCGTGGCCCTCCATCTCCTTTATGCAATCCCTCAACTGATTTTACTTCCCACCTGAAGTTTCGAAACTAACGTGGTGAACCCAGTTTGCGCCCATTTTCATGGGCGCATCACGGCCCTGCGGGTGGATTTTGCACACTGGTGTGCAAAATCCAGGTCCCAGAAAGCTTCTATCCACACGCCTCCCGCCTCCCTTTTTCTGCGCTTTCAATGGCGGCATGCACCATGGCCAAACTATTAAAATTGTCCGTGCAGATGGTCTGTGGTTTGCGGCCGGCCCGAACGCAGCGAATGAATTCGTCGATGCAACCGGCGTGGCCTTCCAACATCCTGGCCGGCCGACTGCAGGGTACGGTGACATTTTTGTTTTTCAGCATGAAGCCGGGTTTAGCCGTGACAACCTGCGCCTGGAACATTTGGCCGCCATCCCAAGCAACGGATCCCTTCTCGCCAATGATTCGCCAGGAACTCTCCCAGGTCGTGTTGAGCCCCTCCGAGCACCAACTCCCCCGGTAGCAGAAAACCATTTTAGAGGACATCTCGAAGATGGCGACCGCGGAGGCGTCGTGGTCATACCAAGATCCCGGCGGATTCCATTCATGAGCCATTACCATCCGGGCATCCGCGCGGGTCAGGAAACGGGCCTGGTCAAATGTATGAATGGCCATGTCCAACAGGAGGGGATGCCGCATGCGGTCGCGGAAGCCGCCGAAATGCGCGCCAATGAAGAAATCGCAGTGCACCGTCGTGATCCGGCCAAGTGCGCCGCTGTCCAGGAACCGGCGCATTGCCAGGATGGGAAACAGGTATCGCCGGTTCTGCATGATGGCATGCAGCCGTCCGAACTTCTTGGCCGCCGAAACTATTTTCCGGGCATTGGACATGGTATCGGCTAGGGGTTTTTCACCCAGGACATGGCAGCCATAGCGCAGGGCCGTTGTGGATACAGCCACGTGCGCTTCCGGTACGGTGCAGTCAAATACCATGTCCGGTTCGACCTGTTTGAGCATGACAACGAGATTCGTCCCGGTCGGAATGTCCGCCAAGCCATGCTCGGCGGCGCGTTTGTCAGCCGCCTCGCGGTTGATGTCCACCAACCCGGACCACTCGACATCCTTACGGTTTTTAACGGCGCCAAACCAGGCATTGCTGATCCCGCCGCATCCGACCAAAACCGCCCGCAGTTTTTTCATGGCGCCCACTCCCTTGAAATGGTTGAAAGCAAGCTGGCTTTATAGCCGCCGCGCCCAGCAAACGCAAGCTAAAAAAAAGTAACTACTCAGGTTGCCTGAAAAAACCCGGATAAGCAAAGATTGTCATTTCGAGCGTAGCGAGAAATCTCATCTGTCTGCCAACAAACATGAGATCCTTCGCTACGCTCAGGATGACAACCTGAGTAGTTACAAAAAAAATCTAAAATGCATCTAATACCTGAATTTTGCGCCGAGTCGGCGCACAATTCACCCAAAGGGCCGCCACGTGAGTCACGTTCCACGTGCCAATGCGGTCACGTGATGATGGCCGCGTAAAACGCTGCCAAACGGGGTTAACCACGTTAGTTTCAAAAATAACCCAATGGTTTTTTTTGAAACTTAACGTCTTTCGCCAGCGGGCAATGCCCGCTTAGGCGAAAGTAAATATGGCACGATCATCGTGCTATATTCAGGTAATAGGATTGGCAGGGCCGACAGCCGGGCAATCCGATCGGCCATGGAACGGTGCCCCCACCCCTCTAGCGTCACTATAGCTATGGCGGACAATCTTTTGTAGCCGCGCACGTTGGGCGCGGTCTTCGGATCCGACCCCAGCGTGGTCGGCTACAGTAAAGGTTGACTGGAAACTGCCATGCCTAATTTAATGCATAGGAATTTTTCGCCTGTAGCGAATCCGCGTAAGGCGGACAACGTTGTACGATTAAGATTGTCATTCCGAGTGTAGCGAGAAATCTCGGCGGTATCGATCGGGGCGAATGAGATACTTTACGCCTTAGGCGGATCCGTCTATGGAGGGCTCTTCGTTCAGGATGACAAATACACACTAGATATTGTAGTCCCGCTCTGTGAGCAGAAGGAGGCGTTCATAGAACGCTGCTACAATGCATACGCAAGCAAGGGCCGGTTTGCAGAAAGGGTCTCAAGCTCAACATCCATCCGTTCGCTCGCATGGAGCAATTGTAATGGACCGGGCATCCCGATCAGGCAGCGCCTCGAAATAAAGATGTAAGGTCGACGCGGGGAGCAAGTCGCACGCCCTTTCAGCCCATTCGATCACGGTCAAACCATCGGGTTCCAGATAATCATCCAGCCCCAGCCCGTCCAAAGCGCCTGCTCCACTGATCCGGTACAGGTCGAGGTGATACAGCGGCCAGATTCCGACATATTCGTTGATCAGAGTGAAGGTCGGGCTGGTGACCGCCTGGCGTACACCGAGGGCGGTGGCCAGTCCTTGCACGAAACAGGTTTTGCCACTACCCAGCTCTCCGTGAAGCGCCAGAACTGTCCCCTGCCGCAGCGTCGTCAGCAGCGACGCCGCCAGTGCCCTCGTTTCTTCCGGGCTCTTCGATATGACTGTGCGAGATATCACGTGTTGTGCGCCAACCTTAGCCGCCACTAAATCGGATCGAATTCGGGTCGTAAAATGCTTCGGCGGTATTGACCTGTCTGCGGGCTTCCCGCGCTCGCGCATAAACGAGTATCGCGCTTCGCACGGCGCACTCGCATCCTGGCCAAACCCGCCTTGCTTTTGCGAATCCCGCATCCGCAGGAAACCGAATTCGATCCACGCTGGCACCCGCTTGCGCGGGCGTCAACGGGAACTGAACATTCCCGCGTCTTGTTTCAGCCACATTTGGAAACAACGCCGCACATATTGGTGCGGTTCTAAATATTTGACCGGCCTTGATGTCGGAAATGCTCATAACCGCCGGCCGCCAGGCACCTGCGTCGGCCCAGCACATCCACGGTTTCGATCACACCGCGCTGCCGCGTCACGGTGCCGATACGCGTGCAGGGCAGTTTAAAACGGCGCTGCCAGGCCCGTATAAATGCGGGGGTCTTGGCGGCAGGCACAGCGAATAACAACTCAAAATCTTCGCCGTCCGACAAGGCATGCCGCAGCGCTTCGGCTTGGCTTCGCCCGCGAGGTTGCGCTGCCTTGGAAATGGGGATTGCTGCCAGGCGCAACTCGGCTCCTGCCCGGCTCTGTTGGAGCAAGTTCCGGAGATCCGTGGCCAGCCCATCGCTGAGATCGATCATTGCCCGGGCCCAGCCTTGCCGGGCCAGCCAACGGCCTTGCTCAAGGCGGGGCGCAAATTTGAGATGGCGTCCTGCCAGGCTGCCGCCGAGCGATCCGGTGACAAACAGGCTGTCGCCCGGTTTGGCGCCCGAGCGCAAAATTGCCTTGCCCTTCGCCACCCGCCCAACGACAAATACATGAATTTCCAGGGCTGGACCGGCGCTCACATCGCCGCCGACCACGGCCACGCCGCTACGCTTGGCCAGGGCTAGAAGCCCTTGAAAAACACGGTCAACCAGCGCCACTGATACATCGCCCGGCGCCACCAAGTCCACCAGCGCCCAGATCGGTTCGCCGCCCATGGCAGCGATATCGCTCAAGGCTCGCCCCAGGGCCTTATGTCCGATCGCCTGTCCGGATGCCTGCGCGGTAAAATGCACCTGCTCGATCACCGGGTCAGACTTCAACAGCAAGTCATGGGTGCGGTCGCCGGCCACGCGCACGACCGCGCAATCATCGCCGGGCCCAACCAATACATCCCGCCGCCACGGCAGCTTGCGGCAGATCCGTCGGATCAGCTCCAATTCCCCTATATCGCTTAACAATGTTGTTTCCATAGATCGCTCCGGCAAGCAAGATATTACAGAAGCCGACCGGAGGCGAGCCATTTTGGCGCCGCATTTTAACTTGGCATGACTCACCGGATCATTTATAGTGCCAAGCATGAAATGAAAGGATCACATCAATGGATATTGAAGTATTTACCTTATGCGATGCGGCTACGGAGAGCGCTGGGAAATTGAATATTCTCGGCTCATTCGACCGGATTATCACCCGTCAGCTACCCACAATCCACCCGCACTGCGCCATTGCCCTGCGCATCCGTTTTGACCGGATTGAAGAGGGTGAGCACCGGGTAAAGATCAACCTGGTAAATGATGACGGCAAAGCTGTCTTTCCGGGGCTTGACGGTAATATAAGCATCAAAATGCCGCCGGATGGCCATTCCGTCTGCGCCAATATGATCCTGAACCTTAACGGTTTGAAGTTCGAGAAAACGGGCCACTATGCCATCGATCTGGCAATCGACGGACGGCATGAAAAATCTCTGCCGGTCTATATCGTCTTGCTGGAACAAGCGCCCCAAGTCTGAATGCATATCCAAGGAGCAACGATGGCGGTAGGCGGATTTGTAAAGCATAGCGTCTTAATGATAAGCCGCTCCACCCGCGGAACGGGAAAATGGAGCGCGTTATCCATAACGCGCTTCTGTCCTGAAATACGCGGGATAGAACATCGGGAATCACCATAGGAGAAAACGGCCGCGGCCCTTGCCAAGCTTAAATCCATCATTCCCCGATTCCAGCGGAGTTTATAGCCCAGTACAGATTCTCCGCCAGCCCGATCAATTCGTCCTCCCCAATGATCAGCGGCGGCATGAGATAGACTACATTCCCCAAAGGCCGAATCAATATCCCGCGGGCTAGCAAGGTCGCCCGCACTGCTCCAGCCCTGGCCGGGGACGGGAAGCCACGCGCATCTTGCAGGTCCAGAGCGGCAATCATGCCCAGGCAACGGATGCGTTCGACGCCCGGCAGGTCGGCAAAGCGTTCCATCTGCCGACGCAAAACAAGCCCCATGCGGTCGGCCCGTTCCACAATGGCCTCATCCCGGTAGACGTTCAAAACTTCCAGCGCCAAGGCTGCGGCAATGGGATTCCCCGCAAAAGTATGCCCGTGATAAAAAGTATGGTCTGCGGGCCGATCGTTAAACGACTCAAAAATGCTTTCCTGCACCACGGTCGCGCTGATCGGTAAATAGCCGCCGGATAGACCCTTGCCCAGGCAGACAATATCCGGCTGAATCCCGGCGTGTTCAAAGGCGAACATCCTACCTGTTCGTCCGAAGCCAACGGCTATCTCGTCAACAATCAGCAGCACCTTGTGTTGGCGACAGAGTTCGGCCAGTTTCGCCAGGCAGGCTGGCGCATACATTCGCATTCCGGCGGCGCCCTGGCACAACGGCTCAACGATCACCGCGGCAACCTGCGCGGCATGCTGCTCAAGAATGCCTTCCAGAGAAGCCAAACACTGGCAAACGCAAGTTTCGGGCGTAAGCCGGTATGGACAACCGGCGCAAAAAGGCGCCTCAGCACGGAACACGGGAAACAGGAGCGAACGGAACGGCTCATGAAAATCGGGCAGCAGTCCGACTGAAACCGCACCCAGCGTATCGCCATGGTAAGCGTTTTGCAGCGACACGAAACGCTTTCGTTCCGAGTGTCCGACATTATGCCAGTATTGCACGGCTATTTTCAAAGCCGCCTCCACCGCACAAGCTCCGTCCCCGGCGAAAAAAACACGGCGCCCATCGCCGCCCAACAGGGACGTCAATTTTTCGGCCAGCTCGATGGCCGCCGGATGCGACATGTTGCCCAGGATACTGTGCTGTAACCGGGCCGACTGATGCCGGATGGCTTGCACCAGGCGCGGATGACTGTGGCCCAGATTGCAGGCCCACCATGAGGATATGGCGTCCAGGTAACGGCGCCCTTCCGTATCCAGCAGGTAAATCCCCTCGCCTTCCGTGATGACAGGAAAAGTCCGTTCCATTGCGGAATGGGCAGTGTAGGGATGCCAGAGCGCCCGGCGATCACGGGCCTGATATTGATGGATGTTCGCTGACATTAAATCCAAAAAACATTTATGCTCAAGCACAGGACAATTTCCCCGGCTTTTCGGTTTGCTCCGGAAATTATTATTCCGGGCAAGGATCACAATGTCAAGCCATGCGAATTACTGATGCGCTCCACTCGTCTGCCAGCGGCAGGTGCATAGCCGCAAGACGGCTTAAGACCTCCGCATTCAACGTGGGCACATGGGGCAAACATCCCCACACCCGTACCCGCCCCCGGCGGGCCACGGTGGCGACATTGTCCTGCTCGATCTCTCCCCAAGGCAAACGCTTAGCGGAGTTGAAAACGACCCCAATCGTCTTTAATCCCGCCCGATCCAACTCGCGTAGGGCAAGCAAGGTGTGATTGATTGTGCCCAGACCGGGCCGGGTCACCAGGAGCACGGGCAGCGCCAGGGCCTTCATCAGGTCCAGCATGGTCTCACGCTGATTCAATGGCACCAGGAGGCCACCAGCGCCTTCGACTATCACCAGATCATGTTTGCGTGCCAGAGTCTGAAACGAGGTCACAATCCGGCGCAGGACAATGCGCCGCCGCACCTTGGCGGCAGCCAGGTGCGGCGAACAGGCTTTGACGAAACAATACGGTGCCATCCTATTCCGCTCGGCCGCGGAAACAGCCAGCCCGGACATGCTCAGGCAGAAATCCAGGTCCGGGGCGGCCAGCCGTCCGTGCCTGCGGCCACATCCGGTCTGGACCGGCTTCATGGGCACAGCATCCAGTCCGCCCGCGCGGAGCAGGGTCAGCAGGGTCGCGCAAACCACGGTCTTGCCGACGCCCGTATCCGTGCCGGTCACGAATATCCCGTTTGGTTCCAACTGCACTCCTCCCCTCCCTTAAAGTTAGTTTCGACCTTGAACAACCGTTGAACTGTGAACCCTGAAATCATATTCTTTTGGTTGCCTTGAAATACGCCACATGGTAGCTCGCTTTGACCCCCACGCCTTTCCGAAAATGAGCTTGATAGTCTCGGGCGAGTTCTTTCAACTCGCTCCTGTTTAACGGCACTCCGGCCGCGGAAACGGCCCCTCCGGTGAGCCCTTGCTCATGCAGTTGGCGCAGGAAAGCATCGGCCGAAGGATATTCCACCCGCCGAATTTCCTTGCGTTCGTCGAGCACCGTCAGCCCGGCATACTGCAATCCCCGACGAACCTGCTGGAGCGTGGGTAAATTTCCCGCCGGCGGCTTGTGCGGCGCCACCCGCAGGCGGCTCGTCCTGAGCTCGCCGAACGTGCCGCGAACCATCAATGAAAACACCAGGCAGCCATTGGCAGCCAGGCAGGCTGCCAGCTTGGTCAATCCTTCTTCCAGCGGACAAATCCAGTGCAGGGACGAACTGCTGACAATCAACGGGTAAGGACAATTCGCCGGAACATTCCGCAGATCGGCAACCCGCCAGCGGATGCGCTTGTCGAACCCCAAGCGGGTGCGCGCCTGGGCGATCATGCGCGCGGAAACATCAACCGCATCGATCCAAAGCTCGGGATAGCGTCGGCGGATCAGCAAGGTCAACAGCCCCGTGCCGCACCCGATTTCCAAAATCCGCGTCGCTACAGGGATATCTTTCTTCGCATAGCGCTCCGGCGGAGGAAGGGCCGGGAACATGCGGTCCAGAATTTCAGCCACGGCCTGTTGAACGCCGGCCTTTTTGTCATAGTTGTCGGCGCCCGCCGAGAAGCGGGCGGCAATGGAGATGGTGTTTTTCCGGGGATTCATAATCCTAATTCAAGATAAAGCCCGCAACTCAAAATTCAACCACGGATTACACAGATTTCACGGATACAGATAAACAGATCGGCGAATCATTAGCAATCCGTTGTAAAAAACAAATTACGTAGATCCTGCGCCAGTTTCGCCGGCTCGCGCAACGGGAGATCATGGCCAACCCCATCATAGAGGCACAACCGGCTGCCGGATAATACACAATGCGCATAGTCCGCCGCCTGCCAGGGAATCACACGATCCTCGCGGCCGTGGGCGATCAGCACCGGAATTCGAATCCTAGCCAGGCAAGGGCGCAAGTCCATCCGTAACAGATAATCGAGCCCCGCCATCATTTCGTCGCATCCGGCAAGCGCTTGATCCGGAAGCTCGGCCGCGGATTCAGCGAAGGGCGCGTTCACCAGCCGGTAAAAATCAGCCAGCACCACGTCCGGATTCCGTTGTAAACCCAAGCGCATAGCCCTGATATTTGGCGGCGGAACCCCGCAGGTCCAATCCGCAGCGGAGCAAAATTTCGGTGTACTGGCGATTAGCGCCAGGCGTTCAACGTTTTCCGGGCATCGGGCCGCAAGCTCAAGGGCCGCCATGCCGCCCAGCGACCAGCCAACTACAGTCGCTGCGCCGCCCTGCTCGCGGATGAAAGCCCGCAGGCCGGCAGCGTAGCAGGAGAGCGGCGCGGCGCCTGGTTCGGACGCGCCGCATTCCGGCCTTCCCTTCAGCCATAAATCCCGCGTCGCAAGCGCAACAGCCTGGGTATCCGGCACCAGGGCCCGGCACAGATCGACCAGCGCCGATGCCGGATACCCCCACCCCGCAATGACAATCAGCGATTTCTTCTGCAGCATAGGCACCTTGCCGGAAGCGTGTTGAGGGTCTTTCGTTCTATAGCGTAATATACCCCGCTCGCCCGTCACCCCTTCAGAACCCCCTCATGCCGGGCATCCTGAACTAAAATTTCGACCACGCGCTCCAGATCCTCCGGAGTATGTTCGAGGGTCACGGAAAGACGCAGGCGGGCCGTGCCAGCCGGCACGGTCGGCGGCCGGATGGCCACGGCAATCACACCGTGTTCGTAGAGGCGGCGGGAAAGGGCCAGGGTCTTTTGATTATCGCCCACGATAATCGGGATAATCTGGCTGGCAGAACGGCCTGTCTCAAAGCCAGCCGCCTGGAGTCGGTCGCGAAACCGCGCGGAGCGTTCCAGCAATTGCCGGCCCAATCCCGGATCCGCCTCGAGGCAATCCAGCGCGCCCAGCGCGGCGCCAATCACCGCCGGCGGCAGACTGGTGCTGAAGATAAGGGAACGGGCCCGGTTGACCAGGAATTGGCGCATGGCTTCCGAGCAGGCCACGAATCCGCCATAACCGCCCAGGGCCTTGCTGAGCGTGCCCATGGAGAGGGTCACGTCCCGTTCCAAGCCCAGCTCCCGCACGCAGCCGGCGCCGGCCGGCCCGAAAATTCCGGTGGCATGCGCTTCGTCGACCAGCAGCATTACCCTATGCCGCCGGACCACCTCCGCAATCTCCCACAAAGGAGCGATATCGCCATCCATGCTGAACACGGACTCGGTCACGACCAGGCAACGGGCTTGTGCCGGACGCTTTTCCAGGATGGCGTTGAGCTGGTCCGGCGCGTTATGCTGAAAGCGATGCAGAACCGCCCGGCTCAATAAGGCCGCATCCATGAGGCTGGCATGCGCCAGGCGGTCCGCTATTATCCAGTCATTGCGGCCCAGCAGGGCGGGTATGATGCCCAGGTTGGCCAGGTAGCCGCTGCCGAATACCAAGGCGGCAGGATAGCCCTTGCTTGCCGCGAGACGCCGTTCCACCTCGGCATGGCAGGGCAAGGAACCGGTTACCAGGCGGGACGCGCCACTGCCGGCGCCCCAGCGGCGCAAGGCCGCTGCGGACGCCGCCAGCACTGCTGGGTGACGGGCCAGGCCCAGGTAATCATTGCTGGAAAAGTTTAGAAACTGGCGCTGGCCGATCTTGATTTTGGCGCCGGCTTCCGGCATTTCCCGGAGCGTGCGCTCCAGGCCCTGGGCGCGCAGTAGCTGGAGTTCCAACGCGATCCGGTCTGCCTGTGCCGCCATCGAACACACCTTTTTGAAATACTTTTTACATCACTGCAGAGGCGGCACCCGCGCCGCTGCCAACTCCGAACGAAAGCGATCCGGCCAACCTGCTTCGTGGCGTGAAGCGACGAGGGCGTCGCTTCTACTATGTCAACCCATGGTAGGACCGGTACCAGTCGGCAAACCGGGGAAGCCCCTCGGCCAGCGAAGTGGCAGGAGTGAAGCCTAAAGCACTGTTAGCCCGTTCAATATCCGCATAGGTCTCAATCACATCGCCAGCCTGCATCGGCATAAGCTCCAGGCGGGGTTTGACGTTTAAAGTGTCCGCCAGGATGCTGATCATATCCATCAGTTGTTCCGAACGATGATTTCCCAGGTTGAACACCTCATAGATCGGCAGCCCATCCGTAAATAACGCGCGCTTGAGACCGGCCACAATATCGGCAATGAATGTGAAATCGCGGCGCATGTTGCCATGGTTGAACACCTTGATCGGCAAGCCCTTGAGCATGGCCTCGGTAAACAACCAAGCCGCCATATCCGGCCGTCCCCACGGACCGTAGACCGTGAACAGGCGCAAGCCTACTGACTGGATGCCATACAGGTGACTGTAGACATGGGCCATCAGCTCATTCGCTTTCTTGGTGGCCGCATACAGGCTGATCGGATTATCCACGGGATCGGTTTCCGCGAAGGGCAGTTTGCGATTGCCTCCATAAACGCTGGAACTGGAGGCATAAACCAGGCGCGGTGTTTCGGCGGCGCGGCAGGCTTCCAGCAGACTCAGGAAGCCCTCCATATTCGATTTCTGGTACACAAAAGGATGGTTCAAAGAATAGCGAATCCCGGGCTGCGCCGCCAAGTGGCAGACGCGATCGAAACGCTGCTGCAGAAAAAGGTCCTTGAGCGATTCATGATCGCACAGGTCGCTTTCCACAGCCTTGAAGCAGGCATGGCGCGCGAGCAAGGCCTGCCGGTCGCGCTTGAGCTTGACTGCATAATAACTATTGAAGTTATCCAGTCCGTAAACCTGGTGGCCGTCATCCAGCAAGCCCTGGCTGATATGAAATCCGATAAAACCGGCGGAGCCTGTAACTAAAATTTTCATATTCATTCGTAAATAAAACTTTTCCATAATGCTAGCACGCTATAGCATGTCCGACAAGCGGCCATTTTAGCATTTGTTAAAGAGTTCATCGTGATCATTGGCTTCGGCATATTTCTCTGGACATTATCCTTGCTGCTGGCGGTTCGTCTGGCTTTTCTAGGGCGGGAACACGGCTTAACGCCACGCTTCCGGGCCTGGCTTTGGATCGCACTCGGACTGGCGGCGGTGGTCCTGTTGTTCCGGCCGCATGAGGATATCTTCGGCGGCGAAGATCCGGGTTCCTATGTCAACTCCGGCATCACCTATGGCCGACAGCAAAAATTCTTCGAGGTGGACCCCCTACTGTTTCTGGTGTCGCCCGAAACGCGGCCTGACTTTTATTACGGGCATTCCGGTTACGGGACCACCAAGGACGCCTGCCTCTGGGTGCGGGAACCGGATCGCGCCGTCACCGGGCCGCATTTTCAACCCGCCTATCCCCTCCTGATCGCGTTGGTTGCACGGATCGCTGATCCTTCCTGGGCGTTATTTGTCATTCCTGTTTTTACACTGTTCCTGGCCCTGGCCCTGCGGGCGCTGGCCTCGCTGCTCCTGCCTTACCGCTTAGCCGGCTTGATAGCCTGCCTTGTGTTCCTGCTGAATCCGCTGACGCTTTGGCACGGACGTTGCGCGCGACCGGAAATCATCGCCGGCTTTATGTTTTTTGGCGGATGCGCGCTTTTGCTCAACGCCTGGCGCAATCGGCGCTGGTCCCGCTGGTCTGACCTTGTAATGGGCGCTGCGGCAATCAGCCTTGCGCCTTTCTTTCATATCACGGCCGGATACCTGCTGATCCCCAGCGCCATCGCCGTTGCCATCATAATCCTGCGCGGGCGTGATGATTTCCTGGTATATCCCATGATCGCTCTGGCGGGGCTGGTGCTGTTCACCTGGCAGATGAAATTTGTCACCGATTATTACGGCATGAGCCGTTTTCTGGATGGCCTGATTTACCGGCCGCAGCTCACCTATAGTCTGTTCGCCGCCAGCTTCGCATTGCTCGCAGCCGGATGTTGGTTGAGCCGGCGCTCCCGAAAGGCGATGGAGAATCGGGATCAGTCTTCAATCAACAATCCCGACGGACAGCCGCGACAGAGCGTGGCCCCTCATCAGCAGAACAACACCATGCTTCTTAAATGGCGGGATACGCTTCGTCGCGTCCGCGGCCTTTTTAAAGGATATTCGAAAAAGACCGTGACTCCTGTGGCCCTGTTCTCGAGCCTCGGCTTGGCCCTGCTATCGACTGTCTGCATCCTTTATATCGCGTTCACCCGCGATACTGAAGGCAGCCTACCGCTCCTCGGACGTCCGATCGAACATTTCCTCTACCTGGCCGATTTTAAGACCTTTGCCAACATGGTGACGCTGTCCATCGCTCTGTTGGCCTTGCTCGGATGGATCGTCTGGCTAACTGGTCCCGTCCAATATCGCCGGGAACGGATCGCGCTGAGCATGGTCATCTTTCCCGCCGTTATATTTTCAGGCAGCATCCGCGATTTCATGATGACCCGCTACTGGTTTACCGCTTTGCTTCCGATGACGGCGCTATGCCTCACCGCCCTGGCAGCCAGGCTGAGCGAGCGGGTGCGCTCCACCCGCATCGTCATTCTTTGCGTCGCGCTTATTATTCTGCTGGGCGCTTACCAGCGCGCCCATCTGATCAGCGTCACCGAATACCGCGGCTTGACCGGTTTTCTTAAACCATACGCGGAGATAATCAAGCGCAACAACGGCATTCTGCTGTGTGAATATTCCCGGCTGGCGGCTCCGTTGGAGCACTTTTTCGGCATTCCGACCCTTGGCCTCGATAATGAACGCAAGCACGACTATTCCCGGGCCGAGCAGGCCTGGGAAAGGATCATGACCCAATATCCTGATCACCCGGCCTTTTTCATGACACCGTTCCATGCACCCGTCAGTGATCGCTTTGATTATAAATTGGCAAACGAAGGCGAATTCCGGGGCAACACATTAGTGCAAGCCCGGCAAAGTCTGCCCACGCTCATCGGGGAATATAAATTGCGCACGCGCTTGTACCGCATGAGCCTTAAAACATCTGGCCAAGCGAATTGCGACTTACCTTCGCCGGAACAATATCGCCTGGACGCCGGGAACATGGGCTTAAGGCATTTTGCCAACGTACGCTCCGAAAGCGCGATCTTCGATACCCTGGCATCCAATCCGACAAATGTAACCATCGTGGCGACATCGCTCCAGCCTTCCATTGCCAGCGCGACCCTGCTGATAAACCTGACCAACCTGCCTTACCTGGAAATCGGCAACATTACAACCGCCGGCCAGGAATTGCCGACCGCTCAGCTGCCCTGCCCAACCCAGCCTTATAAATTATCCTTTGCGGCGCGCTGGGCAAGGGCCGGGGCAAAAATCCTTGTCCCGCCTTGTTTCCCAGGCGGTTATTTCGTATTGATGGCCACGACGCCGCGCCTGTCTAACGGGGAAAAAATGCGAATTGTCATCCGCCTGGATGCGGAACAGATTAGCGACCTGATGCCGGAACCTGACCACTGGCAGTGGTATCTGATTCCCATGCCAGCCTCGGCCGCCGGGCAATGGCTGGCGCTAACAAGCGAGCCGGCCTGGAACCCGCGGATGGCTGGGTATCCCGAGGATCTTGGCATCCTGGCCGGTCATATTTCATTCTGGCCAACCGTCCCCAAAAAATGATCGTTGATGGGCGATAGTAAATGGTTGATGGTTCATATAGTGTTTCAGATCAATAACGTAACAATACGAGACGAAGTTCTAAGGGAACCCACCCCTATCCCCTCCAAGGAGAGGAACTGATGTTGGGCTCTTCTGATCATTCCTGGTCGATGGGCAGCACTCAAATGGGTTCGGGAGCAATAGTCTTTTTATGCGTGCTGGAGGGCCACGCTCCGTCGTGGCCGCTTTTTTCCAGAGCGCTTCGAGAGCCACAACAAGGCGCATAATTGCCACGCGTTTCTCTAATCCACCATCACCCATGGACCATTAACCATTCTTCATGATGGTGCTTGTCAAACCGGCCCCACCCGTGTTTAATACTTTTCTTGTTCACGTTTGAGCAACGTGTTTCTTCGATCAGTAATAGGCAATCGAAAATCAGATAGAGCGGGGTGTAGCGCAGCCTGGTAGCGCGCCAGCCTTGGGCGCTGGAAGTCTCGGGTTCAAATCCCGACGCCCCGACCATTTCATATTTCCGGCGCATTTCGCGCCGGTCGCGTCGGCGACATGCGCCGCCGCGATGATTGACCACGGTTCCGGAAACTCGACTTGAAGGACGGGAACGGGCCTGGCTGCCCACAGTGACGACGACTTCTTGACGGGCATTTCCAGCGTCAAAGAATCATCGGCGGCCAATGATCCGGCCTTTCTCATCAGTGGACGGGGAGAATCTGAATCGTGTCCGAGGGAGTCGCGTGCGGCGAAGCCGCCGCGACGAGATGAACTCTTTGCCGCGCGTACTTTGGAGGCTCGCGTCCGCCGCTTGGCGGCGGCTTCTCGGTGAATAGGCTCGATCAAGGATAGGTTCGAGCCGATTCACCGGTGAAAATCCCTCAATTTCTGTTCTGTTCCCGATAATGCCGTAGTCTCCGCCTGAATTACGTCTTTCACGAAGGCTTCGAGAGGTTCGAGCAAAGTGCTGCCTTCCTTCTCGATTCGGCGGATTCGCTCCTTCACACCTGCCTTCTCGTGAAGCAGTTCCTCTTTCTTGCGGGTATAGTCGGCTCGCTCGATAGAACCGTCGATGTACACGTCGAGAAGCCGGGAGATGCGAGTCTCGGCCTTGCCGAGTCTCGCTTTCTCCCCGGCAAGCTGCGCCTCAATAGAGAGCATCTGCCGTTCCTCGTCGCCTGTTGACTTCCTTGCGTAGAGAAAGAACTTCATTTCCTGCCTCCCTTCTTCTGCTTAGCTGCAAGCCGTTTGCCCTGAGCTGTGAACTTGTCGGCTTCGGCCACGAGCGCCCGGAAAGCCTCCGTGTCGTTGGACTCGATGGGAGTCATCAACAAGTGCTTGCCGTCGCACATGACAACCATCTTTGACCCCGCCGTTAGCTTCAAGATGTCACGGAAGCGCTGAGGGATCGTGAATTGTCCCTTCGATGTCACACTCGCAATGTCTACATGCATGCTGCCCCCTATGCGGTAAGGATTCCTTGTGCAGAGACTCGCACGGGTGGCGGCGGCATGCAACTACAAATTGAAAGCAATTCGTTTTCCAAGCCCCCACTTCCTTCCGGGCTTGGGAAGCGAATTGCTACCGCATCTCCTTTGGGCGGCGAAAGCAGGTGTCGTGACAACCAGAGTCCGCGAAGGTTGGCGCGACACTTGCGGGTGAGCCGGGGGCAAGACAGTCTGCGCCGCTCGTTCCGCGTGTGAGGAACGAGCGCCAAAGGCACGATGTGGCGCAGGCTGTCTTGGGGGTACAAAGGGGCGCGAACTGCCACGAAGCAAGGGGCATCACGGTTTGCGGTGCCGTCTTCGGCACCGGAAGCCGGCATGACTCTTGCGGCGGTTCGCGGGCGGGAAGGACGAACGACCCCGCTCCTGCGGGGGCGACCTTTTCAGCGAGCCTCCAAAGTACGTGCGGCAAAGAGTTCATCTCGTCGCGGCGGCGCACGTCGCCGACGCGACCGGCGCGAAATGCGCCGGAAATATGAGATGGTCGGGGCTCCTTACCGATATCCGAACCTGGTTCGAGAAGCAACACCGGGTTAACCGCTAGTGGGGACGCCGGGTCGTGGCCATGTTGGTCCTGGTCTTGCGCGAGCGTGGGTCGGTACGTCCACGCTCGCCGCTACGCGAATCGCCCACGTTATCCCCTGGCCGCCGTCGTTGGTGCAGTCCTGGCCGGTCCTACGCTCGCCGCTGGCGCGGCTCGCGGTACGTGTCCCCGGTCGCGCGTCGTCGGTAATGTCCTCCCCGGCTCCGCTCCGCTGCGTGGTCGGTGGTGCCACCGCTCCGGGCCGGGGACGGCCCTCCGCTGCCATTGTCCCGCGTGTAGGCGTCCTCCGCTCCCAGACTCCGCGCCCGGCTGGACGCCGGGCTTGGCAAGGTGCGGCGCTGGGTCGCGCCGCTTGTGCGTCGCACGCTGGCCGCGTGCTCCGCTTCCGCCGTCCGCCGGGGGGCGGTCGGCGGCGGTCTTGCGCTGGTCGCCCGCTTCCCTTGCTCCGAATGGCCTCCCGCCGCCTCTTCTTGCCGCCTCCGGCGGTTCACGCTCCTTGCCTGCCGCTCCTTCCGTCAGATTCCCGGCCTGCCCGCCTGTGGCGGTGCGGTCGCTCGCCGCTGTCTGGCGGCTCGCCGAAACTCGCAGAGCCATCTCCGAACTCCGGCGTGCGCGTCTCTTTCTTCGTCCGCATAACTGGCGTGCTTCGCAACCTGACAATAGGCGATTACAGGGCAATTCCTGAACCGTTCTACGGCCCGCTAATCAGACCTTCAGCGGCGAGCAATGTGCTGCAAAGAGCCAGGTCCCTTATCTCGTCCGGTGCGGAGCCAATACTTGAGCCAAGTCTTCGGGGCCCCATTCAGACGGTCATGACTCCTGGGTTGTTGGGTATGGCCAACTGCGCCAACGATATGGATGAAGAGATATTTGGCCCAATCCTGAAGATCTACCGCGTTCATGACTTCGAGGAAGCGATCAGGTTGTCGAACAATACGAAGTTTGGCCTTGCGACGCTGAACGCGGGAAGAAGCGCGCTCAGCCTCGGAGGGGCGCGGCGGCGGACGCGGCGGTCAGGGGTGTTACGCATGGTTCAACCCCGTTTCCTGGAAGCTGTAGTGGCCGGTCTTGGTGACGATGATGTGGTCCAGAACCCGGATGCCGAGAATATTGGCGGCTTGGGTGAGTTGATCGTGAATGGCGAGGTCGGCGTCGCTGGGCTTCGGGTCGCCGGATGGGTGATTGTGGGCGAAGATGACGGCGGCGGCACGGTCGGCGATTACGTCGGCGAAGACTTCGCGCGGATGGACCTGGCTCCGGTCCAGCAGGCCGATGGTGACGGTCCGTTTCTCGATGACTTCGTTTGCACCGTTCAGGGAGATGCAGAGGAAGTGCTCCTGTTGCTTTCCGGCGATGTCGGCCAGTAGCGGAAGGGCGTCTGCTGCCGTCGTGATTCTGACGGTATCCTTCAGGAGATGCCGGCGTGCCAGTTCAAAGGCCGAAAGGATTTGGCCGGCCTTGGCGAGTCCCACACCTGGCACGGCAAGCAGATGATCCAGGGTGAGACCGGTCTTGTGCTCGCGGATCAACCCGGCCACTTGCCGGGCGATGGTGCGCACGTCAATGCCTGCGGTTCCCATGCCAAGAATCGCCGCGACGAGTTCTTCGTCGGTTAGGGCGGAAACACCCTGCTCGCGCAATTTCTCGCGTGGGCGGGTGTGTTCCGGCATGTCCTTGATGGTTTTCATTCCTGTCCCCGGTCTCCCATCGCGCCAAAATGGCGCGATGAATGGCGCGCTATGCGAGATGGATCGCGGCGTGCCCTGTGTATCCGGACAGAATGTCCGAATGGATGTCCGGATAAGTTGTTATCAAACCAAATAAATCCCGACAGTTTGTCGGGATTATTGTCGGGATTCACTGTTCGAGTCTTCGCTGGATCTCGAATCCCGTCATTCTGTCGGGATTTCCGTCGGGTACCCGCCTCACGCCGAAGGTCTCCAGAACGCAGACATCGCGTAGCGTTTATCACTGTCTGATCACCTCATATTGAGTGGCTGGCCCTTTGCCGATCCTACGCAACAGTTTGTTCCGCACCAGTTTCGTCAGAACGCGTTGCGCTTTTCGTTCATCGAAATCAAGCTTGGCCATCAATTCCCGGCTTGTGACGATTTCCCCGGCGGCAATGAACTGCCAAGCCTTCTTCTCGTTTGAATTCAGTTTGGCAAGGGTGTCCGCGGCCAGTTCACGTGTTGCCGCGCCAGATGACCGGTACAGCGTGAGAACGAGATACGGATCATCCCAGGTGAATCTCGGCAACGGCAAGGCAAGTTTCTTTGCCCGGTCTCTGAGGGAAGCCAGTCCAAGGCCCTGCTCCTCGGCCATGCCCATACGTGCGAAAACAAAATGCAGTTCAGGGTTCCGACTCAGCATGGGTGCGCTGAAATTCTGAAGCTGCTCAAGCGTGATCGGTGGCGGCGGCTTGCCAGGGCTCTTGACCGTCACCGTGTCTACGGTCACCGCGATCTGGCACTTGGCGCCCTCAATACTGTAGTCACGATGGATGAGTGCGTTAGCCACGGCCTCGCGAACCATCTCGAAGGGCAGAGCCGCGCGTTCCTGCCGGTGCACCCGGTCTCGGTCAAAGACGTTAGGAAGCTTGTTCTTTAGCCATTGCTCAAGCAGGTCGGGGATCATCACGGCCGGCTCGTCGAATTCGCGTCGTTCCGGTTGACCGTCGGGATAATGGATAAGACCAAGCAACCCCGCCTGCCGCATCGCCGTCCGCGGTTCCTTGCCGAACAGAAGGAACCCGAAGCCTGTCGGAACGAGTACTCCCTGTTCATCTTTCAGGAGTCCGTGTCGCAAAAGTCGCCGATTGAACGCAGGCGAACCCACGGGGTCGACAATCCCGGCTTTCTGACGGTAGGCCTCCATGGCTTCATCAGAGAAGTCTTGAAGTACCGCCGTCGGCAGTCTGTTTTCTAGGGGTGAAAGAACGACATCCGCGGGGGTCTCCTGCACCTCAGCCGCCCGTTCCAGTGCCTGTTCGATGAACTCCTGGTTCTCCTTCTCGATGAGTTCCTGTAGGTCACGGTCAAACATGTGCACGGTCACGCCATGGCGTATCAAGTAACCGATGCCCTTTCGCGCTACCGTTGGATCCGGATCCTGGATGCCAACCCAGACATCCCTGATACGAGCCAGGAAGATGCGCTCCGCGCATGAGAGTTTGGGGTGCTTGCGCGAGCCCTTCGCACAAGGCTCCAAAGTGGCGAACAGCATCGAGCCATCCAACTTGTTACCCCGATTCTTGCGCTCCAGTAACGTGAACTCCGCATGATCCCCATGCCGCAACTCGCCCCGGCAGGCCGTTTCCACCGTGCCGTCGGGTTTGACAAGCACCGCGCCAACTTTCGGACTGGCCTTGCCGTCGGCCCGTGGCTCTGGTACCGACTGGCGCATGACCTCAATGGCCAGTTCCATGAGTTCGCGGTGTGTGTGCTTTTTCTTCATGGTCAGATCTTCTCCGCAAGGTTGAAGGTCTCCTGAATGGCCGCCCGGATTTCGTCCCGCGTCAAACTGTCTTCAGGCAGCGTCGCCAGTGCGCCATGGTGGGCGGCATCGGAGAGCCTTCCCAAGCGGAAGAGTTCATTCTTGGTGGGGCCATCGAGAAGGCCCCGCTCGTGAAGCGTGGTGATGAGGGCGCCCAGTCCCTTATTGGTTTTGATCTCCGCCGCCAGAGCGCGGTAGTACTTCGTCTTGAGAATCACCTCGAATACCTTGCGAATTTTGGCCTGCATGTCTTGCGCGGTTGGCCCGAAGTCCGCGTCAAGATACCGCCCGAGATCATCGAACAGACCGGCGATCTCTGCTTTGCGGTCTTCTTCCACGTCAAAGGTCTCGATTCGGCTGCCGTTGGTCTTGTCTGTCTTGATCTGTAGCACCGCCCTCTCGTGAATGTCATCAGAGAGCATCCAGAGAAAGTCTTTCTTGTGGGTGAATACGCAAAGTTGGCTCACGCGGGGAGATAGATTGGACAGGATGCCCACGGTCTGCCAACGGCGTGTTTCGTCCAGACTGGAGAGCGGGTCGTCGAAGACGACGATTTGTTTGTCGAGATCCGGCACTTTCTCCAAGGCCGCGATGAAGAAGGCGAACGCCAGCGTGCTCTTGTCGCCTTCGCTCAGCGTATTCTTGAAACACGGTGCATCGTCCTGGCGCGTGGTGATGGGTACCATGTGTTTGAGGATCAGGAATCCGAAATCGCTGTAACTTTCGTTCGCTCGTTCATCCGTTTTGCCGGTCAGTCCGGTGATGGCGAAGTCGGCACCCAGTTTCACAAGCAGTTCGTTGATTCGCTTCTGGTGGGTGTCGAAGATGGTCTTGCCATAGTCCTCAAGTTCCTTCTGTTTCGCCACCTTGGCGGCCAGAAGAGTAGCCGCGTCTCTCTTGGCCGGCGGGTAGTCCGTTGCCCACTTCTTCCATTCCGGGGTGAAGCGCCTCTTGACCTGATCTTCTCTTGCAAGCGCCGCTTGTAGTGCAGCAACATCCGACTTCGGTAGGCTCGCGAGATACCGATTCGCCTTGTCGATAAACGCGGAAGCTGCGGCATTGTATGCCTCGACCGTGCCCTTGAGTCTCTCCAGTTCAGTCACGAGGCCGTCGAACGGCGAAACATCCGCACCGGTGGTGGGGTCCTTCTGCTTCTTCTCCAATTCGCTTTGGACTTTCCCCTTCAAGTCGGCAAGGCATGGCCGTGAGCGGTCAACCTGCGCGGCAAGATCCGGCAGAGCAGTCGCCCCAAGGTACGGTTCCCACTGGCGACACGTCGCGAGATTGGCATTGTGCGCTGACACAAGCGCGGTGAGGCCGTTATCGAGATTCCATTGCGCAACAGCGGCGACCTGCTGGGCGATACTCTGTTGATAAGCGCGGAAACTCTCGTCGAAAAACTCCTGGTAGGCTTTTAACAATGCGGCGGCGTTCTTGAGGTCTTGCCCGCAGAACGGGCAGTCTGCCTGAACAAGGTCAACGCCTTGCCGAATAAACAACTTCGCTTGGCGTGGGTCTTTGATGTTCCCGGCGATATGCGCGAGAACCCGCTTCTCGGCGTCTTCGTGAGTGGCGGCGAGCGCATTCGCCGCCAGCGTCTTTGCCGCGCTCACGTCGAATGCCGGGGCGGTCAAGGCACGGGGAAGGCCCAGGCTCCGAACAACCGACTCAGATTGCTTCGACTTGATATCCTGTTGCAGTGCCTGGATGCGCCCGACGACCGCAGTCTCCTCAGCCGGCGGAAGCGCAAGAAACGCGTCCCGAGAAAGGGTGAACCCGCCTCGGGTGAAAAGGGTTTCGAATCTTTCCGCCTCTTGGCCCTTGGCCTTCTCCTGCGCTTTCAGTGCCGCCAGTTCTTCCGCCAGACGTTTGCCCACCTCGCCGATAATGACCCTGTAAATGTTCTTTTTGTGGTCGTGGCCGATCTCGTGGGCGAGAATGTTCGCGTTGATAAAAGGCGCGTCGAAGATCTGTATCGAGGGGAATGGCCGGTCCCAGCGGGTTCCATTGAAGAAATGGTTCGTACCGTCAATCACGATCACGGCTTCCGGTGCGGCGACCGTGCCCAGCGTCTTGCGGCCGCGAATGATCTTTGGGTCATTATCGCGAAGAGACCGGAGCACACTGACAAGCGTTGACTTGCCATAGGCATTGGGAGCGAAGACAAACGTGTTCTTGTGCCAGTCGAGGCCGATACCCTTCGCGGCACAGTCGTAGAACTTGCCAATCGTCTTCAGGAGTTTGATCTTGGCAATCATGACTCTCCCCACACCTCCGCCAGCTTCGCCATGATCTTCGCCTCCATGCGCGCGATCAACTCCCGGTTCGCCTCCACCAGCTTCCGCTCCGCTTCCAACTCCGCCACGATCTGCCGCTGGATGGCGAGAGGCGGGAGGGGGAACTCGATCTCCTTCAGAACATTGCCGTTGAACTGTGGCTGACCGCCGCCCGTCATAAGCGCATGGGCTTGGCTCCAGTAGGCGCTGCTCTGGGCAAAGGCCCAGAAGTACTCAGGCAGGACGCGATGTTTGGGGAACTGGAGCCGGATCAGGTACGACGCAAAGACAGCCGGGTAATCCTCACCAAACAGCATGGTCTTGCCATATGTCGCCCCCGTTCGGGCAACGAGGACGTCTCCTTTCACGACCAACGACTGGCGTGCTTCATCCGTCATTGAGGTGAATTTCGAGTTGTCTTGGCGCAGAGTGCCGTCCGGTGCGATGTCAGTAATGCGAATCAGGCGTGCGTCTCCTTTGTCGGCCGCGCTTGCAGTGAACCCGTACTCAGGTGTCGCGATGTCGCCAATCTTCACCATCTCCCACTCCGGATCAACGCGGATGGTGGGTTTGTAGGAGGCGAGGATTTGGCGGGCGCCTTCGATGACCTTCCGATACCCCTCCAATTCCGCCACAATCCGCTCCTGCTCGGAAAGAGGCGGGAGGGGAAGTTGAATCTCGCCTACGGCGGCAGGGTTTGCGCGTGCAAGTGAACCGCCAACTCCCGTGATTGTTTGCATGAAGCGAACATGAAAGAAATCGGAGAGAAGAACACACCGCAGGAAATCAGGGACCATTCCCTTGCTAGAAAAGACAATCCACTCCGTCGATGCAATCTGTTGTCTTCCAGTGCTGTTGCCAACCACCCAAGCACGGCGGATGTGAGGGATAATTCTGGACAAAAGCACATCACCAGACGACACGCACTTCTTTTGTGATCCAATCTCAGCGCCGCGCAAGATTTCTGGTTTACCAGAGTCATAGGCGGGAATACTCAGCAGTTCGAAGACCATATCAGGAGTCTTGCGCGGGTCAATTGTCTTCACATCCTCTCTCATGAGAGTGCAGGCAGAAACCAGGCCGAAGGCAGTTGTCGACGCTTTCAGTTCCCGGTAACGGTCGCCGGAGAGGTTGATGTCGGGCGATTCGAGGATGCGCTTGCGCGGAACGGTCAGCGCCATCTTCACTTCTTGCGCTAGTTGCGCCTCTTTGTGGCCATTCAGAATCCCCAGTGCCTCCGCCAACTGGCTGCCCTCGACCGGTCTTCTCTGCGCGCCGAGATCGAAACCGTCGTTCTCAACCTTAACGAACAGCACGTCGTCGCGCTGTCGGGCCAGAGCGCGGTCCAGGAACAGGATGCTGGTCTTGACGCCACTGTAAGGATTGAACACGCCGGCGGGCAGGCTGACCACAGCCCAGAGGCCATTCTCGACGAGCATCTTCCGCAGTGCCTTGTAGGCGTTCTGGCTCTGGAAGATGATTCCCTCGGGCACGATGATGCCGGCGCGGCCGCCGGGGTTGAGGTGTTCGGCAATGTAGTCCACGAAGAGCACTTCGCTGCGCTTGGCCTTGATCGAAAACCGATTGTGCGGCCGGATGCCGCCCTTCGGCGACATGAACGGCGGATTGGCCAGGATCACGTCGCACCGTTCGTCCCAGCGTTCCTCGCTGGTCAGCGTGTCGTACTATGCAGGACCGGGTTCGGGAAGCCGTGCAGGTAGAGGTTCGCGCGCGCGAGCCGCACCATGTCGGGGGCGATGTCGTAACCGCGGAAGTTGGTCATGAGCCGCGCTCGTTCATCGGGCGTCAGATTCTCGTTGGCCTTGAGGATATGCTTGAAGGCGGAAATCAGGAACCCGGCCGTTCCGCACGCGGGATCAAGGACAGTCTCGTTCTTCTTCGGATCCACAACGGCCGCGATGAAGTCAATGATGTGGCGCGGGGTGCGGAACTGGCCGGCGTCGCCCTGGGTGCCGAGCACGGACAGCAGGTACTCGAAGGCGTCGCCGAGCCGTTCGCTGTGGTCGTAAGAGAAGCCGTCAATTTCCTTGAGGAAGAGGTTGAGTGTCTCCGGGTCGCGGTAAGGAAGGAATACGCCCTTGAAGATGTCCCTGAACAACTGAGGGATGTCCTTCTTGACGTTCATCTTCTCTATGCCTTCAGCATAGAGAAGCAGGCGTTCGTGGCCGCTGTAGCGCTTGTCCAGCAACTGCGCCCAACGGTACTTCTTGAATTCGCCGGCAAAGAACGTCGCCTTGCCGCCGAGTTCCTCGGACTGGCGGTCCATGTCATCCATGAACTTGTAGATCAGGGCGATGGTGATCTGCTCGACCTGGGACTTCGGGTCGGGCACCTTGCCGACCAGGATGTCGCGGGCGGAGTCGATCTTGGCTTTGGTTGCGCTATCGAGCATCGCTTTGTTCCTTGAGTTGTCGAACCCCGGGCGCCGTGGTCAGCACCTGCATCTGGCGGATGGCGATGGCATTGAGACGCCGGAGCCGCTCGCCCTGCGCCAGTCCCATGTGAATCAGTTCGGCGTTCATGCCTTCGATATTGGCCAGGACGAGCAGTTGTTCGACGGTGGCGTGATCCCGCATCTTGCCGTCGAGGGCGGGGTTCGCCTCGCGCCAATCCTTGGCCGTTCGACCGAAAAGGGCCACGTTCAGCACATCCGCTTCGGTGGCGTAGGTCATGGCGGCTTGAGCTGGGGTCACTTCGGGCGGAATCAGGTGCGCTTGTATGGCGTCGGTATGGATGCGGTAGTTCAACTTCGACAGGGTCCGGTTGAGGTTCCAAGCCAAAGACAGGCGACTGTTTTCATCATCTTTGAGACGCTGGAACTCCTTGATCAGGAACAGTTTGAACTCGACAGAGATCCAGGAGGCGAATTCAAAGGCGATATCCTTGTGGGCGAAGGTGCCGCCGTATCGGCCCGGTTTGGAAGTCAGTCCGATCGCACCTGTCTTGTCCACCCATTGCCGAGTGGTGAGGATGAAACTATTCAGACCGGCCTGCTTTCTAATCCCATCGAATTCGATGGGATTAAAACCGGGGTTGTAGAGGCTTTCCCAGACGCCGAGGAAGTCGATCGTGTTGCGGTTCCGAAGCCAGTTGGAAATCAAGTAGTCCGTTCGCTCGGGGTCCTTATGCCGCGCCATGTCGGTCAGGGATATGTAGTCCTTCCCCTGATGAACGAGAACCGTAACTGTGGTTCCTTTCACGTTGACAGTCGCTTTTTGAGTCTTACCCATCGTGTCTCCTATGCCGCAAACTGGTTCAGCGAAACATAGTCCTTCACGTATTCCGGGATCACGTCGCGCCACCCGTTCAGCGCCTTGATGTCGGCCAGCGAGACCTTGGCGTTATCGGCCAGTCTGCCGAACTCGCGCGAATCCACAATCGCACGCACCGCCCCGTCGGTCACGTAGGCCTTGAAGAACTGGCGAATGACAGGCATGTGCGGCGAATCGGGCTTGTGGATGGAAACGAACTTCGCCAGTTCCGCTTCGAGCAGTTCGTCCTTGGATTGGAAGCGGTCAATCTCGCCAAAGGCCTTGGCTAGAATCTCGCGGAGCGTGATGCGGCGGTCGGCCTGCACGGCCTTGCGGAGTTTGTCGAGGTTGAAGAAATCCTCGGGCTTGTTGAAGAGGGTCGCCATGACAACTTCCTCCGCCCCCTTGATGTCGCCGCGCTCGTAGAGCGCGCGGACCTCGGGCGTGGCCTTGACCTTGTCTTCGAACCGCTCAAAGAACTTCCGGTCAATCTTCATGCCATAGACGGGGACGGCATACTCGATCTGCGACTTGAGTGGATCGGGGTCCACGTTCGTGTAGCCGTCCGGCCCCGGCGGCGGTGGAGGCGGAGGGGGCGGCAGCGGGCCGGGCGGGCGCAGTGGCGGTAGTTCGATAACCTCGTCGTAGTTGAACTTCTTCTCGAAGTACTCGCAGACGGCGAAGAAGTCGAAGAGTTTGAACTTCTCCTTGGGTTTTGCGTGCTCCTGAGTCTGGCCGCCTTCCTTGTCGGTGTAGCGGAAGGTGTACTTGCGGGTACCCCGGCCCTTGATCTGAATGAAATCGGTGGGCGAGAAGATCGGGCGGAGCAGTACGACGTTGAGAAGGTCTTCGCAGTCGTAGCCGGTCGTCATCATGCCGACCGTGACGCAAACGCGGGTCTTGGAACTGATGTAGCCGTCCAGAAAACGGGTGTGGCCGTTCAGGTTGTTGTTGGCGAAACTGGCGGCCATCTGCTGCGGATCGGCGACGGTCACCTCGGAGGTCACCTGGACGGCGAAGTCGGAGTTGTACTTGGTCGGAAACGTGGCGTGGGCCATCTCGTTCAACTTCTGGACAATGCGCCTCGCGTGGTCCTGCCGCACGCAAAAGATGATCGTCTTGCCGATCTCGCCGCTGAGCGGATCGCGGAGCGCGTTCTTCAGGAAGGTTTCGCAGAAGACGCGGTTCGTTTCGTCGGAGAAGAACTTCTTCTCAAAATCCTTGCCGAAGAACGTCTGTTCGACAAGTTCGCCGTCCGCGTTCTCCTGCATGACGCAGTAGCCTTCCTCGGAAAGCATTTCCGTGGTGATCTCCGTCCGGGCGTCCACCACGACCGGATTCAGGAGGTAGCCTTCGCGCACGCCGTCAATGAGACTGTAGCGGAACGTCGGCGCCCCGGATTCGCAACCGAAGGTCTTGTAGGTGTCGAGCAACTGCCGGCGTTCCCATTCGCGCGGGTCACGGGCGTTGATCCGGGCTGGGTCAATTCTCTTGAGATAGTCCTTCGGGGTCGCCGTGAGGCCGAGTTTGTAGCCGATGAAGTACTCGAAAACCGCCCGGCTGTTGCCGCCGATGGACCGGTGCGCTTCGTCGGAAATCAGCAAGTCGAAGTCGGTGGGCGAGAACAGACGGCGGTACTTGTTGTTGAACTGGAGACTCTGAACCGTGGAAACGACAATCTCAGCCTTGCGCCAGTCGTCGCGGTTCTCCTTATAGATGACCGTGCGGAAGTCGTTCTTGAGGAGCCGGACAAAGGCTTTCCACGCCTGGGTTTCAAGCTCCAGCCTGTCCACGATGAAAAGGGCGCGCTTCGCGTTGACCGTCCGCATGAAGAGCTTGATGACCGCAGCGGCGGTCAGGGTCTTGCCTGTGCCCGTCGCCATTTCAAAGAGGAACCGCGTCTGTCCGTTGCGCACGGCAGTCTGAAGGGCGGCAACAGCGCCAAGTTGATATGGGCGCAGGAACTTCAGTTCTGCGTCCTTGATAAAGGCATCACGCTGGCCGGCATCGGTCCAGCGGGGATCATTGCGGTAGTTCGGATTCTGCGTGATGGCGACGTAATCGGTTTCAACCTTTTCGACGACCAAGGCGTCGGGATTCGGATTGAAGGCGTGGAAACTGGCGAAGGAATCCGGCCTGGGGAATTCGGTGACCAGGACCGGATTGCCCTGCTGAAGGTCCCAGAAGTAGTGAAGGTTGCCGTTCGAGAGGATGACGAAACGGACATTCTGGGAGTGGGCGTATTTCCTGGCCTGTTCTTTGCCGACAAGGGGGTCGTACTTCTCGGACTTGGCCTCCAGCACCGCAATCGGGAAACCCCGTTCATCCAGGAGCAGGTAGTCCACGTACCCGCTGGCCGTGCTTTCGAAGTCGTCGCCGAGAGCATCGAGGGCCTTCTTCTTGAGTTTGACGTTCGCTTCCAGAGCGATGTTGGCGGGGCCGGTTTCTCCATCAAAGAATCGCCATCCCGACCTTCCGAGAAGGTCGTTGATGAGAATCCTTGCTTTCGCCTCCTTCGGCATGTCGCCACATCCTTCATGTATGCGTGTTGCGCAAATAGGGCGATAGTAAACCATGACTCCCAGTTTCTCCAGCGTTTTCTGATGGCGTCAATGGCGCCAATGGGACGTGGTGGTGTGGCAGCGGCAGCCGGCGACGCCCCGGCAGCGCCGTAGCAGCCGCCGAATGCAGGGCCAGTGAAACCGGATGTTTGCCTTTGGCAAACAAGCCTGCTCGCGGTTGCGCGGAGCAGGCGGCCGGTCTTCTGGCCCGGAATTCGGGAACAAGGCTGCTCAGGCGCAGAGGAGTGTTCTTGGCGCAGCGTCGGGGTCCGGTTCTTCTCTACGGGTGTGGGGGTCTGTTCTGTCTTGGGATAGATGGGTCTGGTTGTTGGTTGTATTGTCAGGACTCGTAGAGTCCTACCGCGGAGCGCGAAGCGCGACCCCAGTGCGGGCAAGCCTGCGCAGACCGCACGGCCCGGCGCGCCGTCTCAAATCAAAACAGGCGCGCCGGGGGACTGCTCTGTAAACAAGTGAGCGAAGCGAACACCGCACGGGGGAACGTAGTGACGGGGTGTCGCCGGTTCGCCGCAGGCGGATCAAAGAGGGTGTTGGCGTAGCGCACTCTGCGGCGACAGCCCGGCTGCCGGGATGGCGACGCAGAGCAACACGCTCTTTGAAGGCGGCTCTTTGGGCGACACTTTCGGAGTGACGTTTCTGCGGCGACGGGAGAGAAGCGGCTGTCTGGCCGGAATGCCGGGCAACCCTGACCCGAACCCGGCGACGCCGTCCGCAGCGGCGACGGGTGAAGGGCGAACACCAGCCGCGTCTGCCTGAGCGTGCCCCTCCTGGGGCTGCGCCAGTGCATCCGAAGCGGCGATTGCGGGCTGCGCGGATGACGCCCGAATCTTCGAGGGCGGCAGCCGACAGACCGCAATGGCCGCGCACTGGCGCAAGCGAAGGGTAACGCGGCTGGTGTGAGTGCGTAGCATCAGGGTTGAACGGCATGGAGGACAGGCGGACGCGAACGGACGGCGCAAAGAAACGGCACTCGGAAAGTGGCGGGGGTCTTCTC
>CAZALU010000034.1:0-31245 GCA_964486075.1 uncultured Verrucomicrobiota bacterium | reverse complement strand
AAGCCTGCTACCGGAAGAAAGACGCGATGAATTTGCTCCATCATTTACCCTGATCATTTTGCCATCAATTATCGTGACCTCTCTCAAATCCTTTAATATCCAATGTCATGGGATTGCCATGATCAGGAAACATTTCCTTCTGTGATCTTTGCGATCTTTGCGGTAAGGTGCCTATTGCATGAACTGGCGTGGCAGATTAAGAGCGTTTTTTCGGCTCGGCCGACGAACAGTGGAAATCCTCCTGTTGATCGGTCTGCTAGGCTTCCTCTATCTTTCCAGCCATGGCGTTCCCAGCCGAATCAGGGACCACTGGCTCGACACACTCCGCGCCCAGGATTACTACGTCACGGTAGAGCGCATCCGGCTGGATTTGCTGGCAGGCGTAGTGGCCGAAAATTTGTGCGCGTTTGAAGATCAGAATCACCTCCGACCCTTGCTGGAGGCGGACCAGGTGACATTGTTTTTTAATCCGCTGGATTGGTTCCAGCATAAAATCGGCCTGCGTCGTCTGTGGGTGTATAATGCCTGCCTGCGCCTGGAGCTGACGGAAAAGGCTACAGCCGACGACAGCGACACCATCGTCCTACGCAATGTTTATGGGGTGGTAAATGTCGAGAACAACGTCTGGTATTTAAGCGATATCTCGGCTGATCTGCTCGGCCTGAAAATCTCCTGTCGCGGACGGATTCGCATCGGCCAGCCGCCAGCTTCCCCTGTCAGCCAGGATACCAGAAGCCAGCAGGCGCAGCCGGAGATTTCGCCCTCGAATGCAAGTTTTGCGCGGGTCTCGTCAAAGGTGGGGCGAACCGCCCACGGTGAAACGTCTGCGTTTTCTTCCAGCGATGCTCCGCTAACAAGAAACAGTTCCGGATCGTCCATAACGCACGCCTTGAAGGCGCTCCCCCTTTCCCAGCGCGAACGAATCCGGGAACTCATCCAGCAGGTCAAGGCCATCACGTTCAGCGTGTCACCGCACGCGGACATTTCCTTCCAGCTCGACCTGGAGCATCCCAAAGCCAATGAAGCTGCGATCCGGATGGAAGGCGCGGCCACACGCGCATTCGGCATCCACCTGGATAAGTGGCGTCTGCAAGCGGAACTCAAGAACGGTCTGCTGCTTCTGAACGAGGCCAACATTGAACAGCAGGGGCAATACCTGGCCTGTGCCGGTTCCTATACTTTATCAAACCGCGTCGCCGGAGCTCGCCTGCACGGTCGCTTGATCCTGCAAGACTGGATCGGCTTGGCGCCTCAGACCTGGCGCGAGGCATTGGATCAATCAGGGTGTTCTTTCACCGGCCCGATTCAGTGCGACATCCGCTGCGCTCCCTGCCCCGTGACAGAGATCATGGAGCATCTGCAGGGCTGGCTGGCCCTGGCGCTGGTTGACGCCAAGGGGGTGTGGATCGAACAGGCCATGGCCGGCTTCATGTTCGACAAAAACACAGTTGCCTTGGACCCCATTTATATATTGCTGGGCAACGGCGCCGAACAAGGTCCCATCCAGGGACATCTCAACTACGCCTGGGACACTGGCGACTACGAGGGCCAGATCGAGACGCGCTTCGATCCGCATGTTTTGGCGCCGCTCCTGAGCTCCAACCTGATGGAAATCGCCGATGCTCTTGTTTTGCAAGCCAACACCATGACTTGCAACGCCGATTTTTCAGGTCAAACAAACCGCGCTGATTCGGTTTGGATCGACGGCGATGTGCAGGCCTCCAACTTGACTTACAACACCATACCGCTGAACTCAGCTCATTGCCGGCTCGATTATGCCGACGGATTATTAACAATCGACAATCTAAGCGTGCTGCGTCCGGAAGGCGCAGTCACCGGCCATCTAGTCTGGGACGTGGACGGAACCGTGCTGGAACTCGACATGCTCAACACGGCCAACCCGCAGGCCATCGCCCGGCTGATCGGGCCGGAAGTAGCTGAATATCTCGATGGTTTTTACTTTGCCGGCCCCATCCGCATCGCGGCCCGGGGAAGCATCGATTATGGAACAGGGGCGCTAACCGATCTGCGGGCCGAGATTGAGGGCCGTGACTGGGGCTACCAACGGTTCCAGGCCACGCACGCATCCATGCAGGCGGCGGTTAAACAACTCCGGTTCGACTTGACCGATATCCATGCCGAAGTCTTCGAGGGGTATTTCTCAGGACGGGCCTCCTTTTACCCGGCAGTCGAATCCGGCTCTAACTTTTGCTACGATCTATACGCCAAGGTCAACGATGTGAACCTGAGTACGCTCCTGCAAACGCTCGGCTACAATGGCCAGGAGGATTACGAAGGGCTGATTGATACTGAATGCGTGCTGTCCGGGGTGATCGGCGCGGAACACGCCGCCGACGCAATGGGCGGCGGATGGGTCCGTATCCAGGACGGGCAGTTGTTTCAACTACGTCTGCTCGGCGGTTTTTCACGACTGCTTTCGGTTGTCAATCCCGGCCTGGGAAACATAAATCCGACAGATTTCGCTGCCGAGTTCACCGTCAAAAACAACCAGATCGCCACCACCAACGCCGTACTGTCCGATCATAATCTCGCCATCAAAGGCGTGGGCTATTACGCATTTGATCAACACCTGGATTTTGTCGTCTGGATCCAGCCGCCCGGTCGCAATCGATTATTGCCCAACCTGGCCCGGGCCACGGCGCCGATATTAAGCAGTGTCTTGGCCGTGCGCCTCACCGGAACGGCAACAGACCCGAAATGGTGGCCGCTCAACCTGACCAGGAATCAGTTGCTTTCATTGCCAAAAGACATGCTGATCACCATGCCCAAGGATGTTTTAATAGGCCTGCCTCGCGACTTATTGGTGAGCCTGCCGTACGAGGCGCTGGTGACCCTGCCTCGCGAAATCCTGACTAAACTGCCTAAAGCAGTATTACTCGACATTCCGGAAGAGCTGTTTATCAAGCTCCCGCAGGACACCTGGAACATACTCAAGCCATCCCGGCCCGCGAAGATCACGCCGTGATTCTCTGAACAAGACCGGCGTGAAACACGCTCTGGCGCAGCTCTTATTTCCCGAGACTGGCTCCGTTGGTGGCGATGACCTGCTTATACCAGCGGGCGGAATCCTTGGGAATTCGCCGGCCGGTCGGATAGTCAAGGTAAACCAATCCAAACCGGCGCTTGACGCCATGTATCCATTCGAAATTGTCGGTGAACGACCATTGGAAGTAGCCTAAGATCTTGACACCGTCCCGGGTAACGCGTCGGTATTCACGCAGGTAACGCGTAAGGAAATCGATTCGCTGGGGGTCATGCACCTGGCCATCCAACGCAATCCAGTCCGTATTCGCCATGCCGTTCTCGGTGATGACCAGCGGCTTTTTGTAACGCTCCCACGCGAACCGCGGCCCCCAGTAAAGCGCCTCCGGCGTGACCGCCCATTCCATGTTGGTCAGGCTCTGGCCGACCTCGTACGGAACAGTTTCGGGCCTGCCGCCTTTGCCGGCGCGCACTTTGACGCTACTATAAATGTTCATACCATAGAAATCGAGGGGCTGGCAAATGGTCTTCATGTCGCCGCTCTGCACCTTGGGCATGTCCGCGCCGAAGGTCTTCAAGGCTGCCTTGGGATAATGACCGAGCAGCACGGGATCGGTCCAGAGCGCATAATTCCCCACGTCCTTGTCAAACATCTCGAACATGTGATACCGGGCGGCGGCAATGTCCGCCTTGCTCTTGCTGATGGGCGCCGAGACTCTGCCGCAGGGGGCGAACCCCACGAGCGGCGTCCGCCGGGCGCGGGCGCGGATGGCCTGAACGGATTTGCCGTGCGCGAGAAGCGTATGGTGCATGGCGCGCAGGACTTCGGGGAACCCTAGCTTATCGCCCGGCGCATGCTCGCCTGTCTGAAGACCCATGCCAATGAAACAGGCCGGCTCATTAAGCGTCATCCAGTGCTGAACGCGGTCGGAAAGCTTATCCACCACGACACTGGTATAGTCCGCGAACCAATCCGGACTGTCCGGATTAAGCCACCCGCCACGGGTGTAGAGTTCGTGGGGGTAGTCCCAATGGAACAGAGTCACCCAAGGCTGGACCCCGGCCGCCAGCAGCGCATCCACTAGCTTATCATAAAACGCGAGTCCCTTGGCATTCACGGCGCCGACGCCGGACGGCATAATCCGCGGCCAGGCAATGGAAAAACGGTAGCCCGTCAGACCGATATCACGCATGATGGCCACGTCTTCCCGCCAACGGTGATAATGATCGCAGGCGACTTCGCCGGTTTGGCCGTCCCATATCTTGCCCGGCGTGCGGCACAGCATGTCCCAGACTGACATTCCACGCCCGTCCTCACGTACAGCCCCTTCCACCTGGTAACTGGCCGACGCCGCGCCCCACACGAATCCTTTTGGAAATTGCATGACCTTTCTCCTCTCCTGAAATCAGCAGGCCTAAAACCTGCTCTACTTAGTAACTACTCAGGCCGACATCGCCTGATGCCATCTATAAATAACTATAGCTTACTCGCGCCACTCCCGGATACAAGAGAAAATGCTTCTTGCCGGATGTATCCCCAAGGCATATTCATGACACTCCTGTTTTTCACATATTAAAGCGACACCGTAACGGCATCGCCTTGGAGTGCGGCAGCTAGACTGCCGCTTTCACCGGCGAAACTTCGCTGGCGCACTCCCAACGCAAGTCAAGAAAATCTTGACTCGAATCGGTTATATATATATATAGGCAACCATGAAGGCTGCTCTCATTGAAGAATTTGGGAGTGTGGACGTTAAAGAGATGCCCGAACCGCAAATGGGCGAGTATGAAGCATTATGCGTTCTCCTCTACGGCCTCACTTGCACCGGCACTGATACGCACATTATCGATGGCTCCTTCCCCTGGATTTCTCCTTTACCAACCGTGCTGGGCCATGAAAGCGTGGGGCGCGTGGTGGCGATCGGCAGGAAAGTGCGCAATTACCAGCTGGGCGATCTGGTGACGCGCGTCGGGACACCCCGGACGCCTGACGGGAAAATCTCGGTAACGTGGGGCGGGTTTGCGGAAATGGGAATTGCCAGGGACCACTGGGCCATGTGCGCGGATGGACTCCCGGCCGACCAATGGTTCGGCAGTCGCCACAACCAAATCGTTCCCGCCGGCGTCGATCCCCGGGTGGCGCCGATGTTCACCACTTGGCGGGAAACCCTTTCCTATATCAGCCGCATGGGTGTCACCGCGCAATCCTCGTTACTGGTGGCTGGTTCCGGCGCTAATGGACTGGCTTATGCCGTACATGCCTTGAACCTGGGCGCAGCCTGTGTGGCCATGGTGGGCGCCGCGTCTTTTGAAGATTCGGCAAAAAAAAGAGCCGGCATCAATCTTTATTTTGACTATCGGCAAAGCAACCTTACCGAAAGGATTGAGCGGGAGTTTCCCGGCGGTTTCGACTTCATTATCGACGCCGTGGGGCGGATCGGCCTGGCGGATCAACTATTGCCTTGCCTGAAGAGCGGAGGCAAGTACGGCACCTATGGTCTGAATGATTCCGGCAAAATAACGATCGCTCCCCACCGGGCTCGGGGCGCGTTCACGGTTCATCCCTGTACCTACGATGAAGCCGAAGCCCACCAGCACGTTTCGGAATTGGTTCTACAAGGCAAACTCAAGGCCGGCCTGTGGTACGACCTGGGCCGTCCCTATCCCCTCACGGAAATCGAGGCCGCTTTTGCGGCAGTTCGCCAACGCCATTCCCCCAAAGCTCTGGTAAAATTAAGCGATTGACAGCTAACTCAGGAAAATAGACGATTCGTGAATGTGAACCGTGGCCGCAAGCTTGCATGCCTATTTTAGCTGCCTGTATTTTACAGGCTGATTGAGTCTGATTGGTTTGATTATTCATTCTTAAATAATGGAGGGCTTTTTTATGAAAATAAAAGTTTTATTGATGGGCCTGGCGCTGGCGGCTGGAACCGGTTTCGCCCAATCCGCCGCCGACGGGTTCAACCCGAATGCGGGCGGCAATGTGTATGCACTCGCGCTCCAGGCCAACGGTAAGATCCTCGTGGGAGGCATCTTTCCAAAACTCGGCGGCGTGGCGCGGGGGAATATAGGCCGCGTGGAGGCCAGCGGGGCTCTGGACACGACTTTCAACCCGGCTGCCGACAATAGCGTGACGGCCCTGGCGGTTCAACCCGACGGCAATATCCTGGCCGGCGGCAATTTTGCCAACATCGGCGGCCAACCCCGTTCCCGCATCGGGCGCCTGAATAGCGATGGTAACGCAGACGTCGCCTTCAACCCCGGCGCCGATGCGCCCGTGCAAGCGTTCGCCATCCAGCAGGATGGCAAGATACTGGTCGGCGGTTGGTTTGGCAACCTCGGCGGCCAGGCGCGCGCCTTCATCGGGCGACTGAACGCCGATGGTTCGATCGACAGCGCCTTCAACCCCTCGGCGGACAACGCGGTCCGGAACCTGAAGGTTCAGCCGGACGGCAAAATCCTGGTCGCTGGCGATTTCACACAGCTTGGCGGAGCAGCCCAGGCCGGCATTGCCCGCCTCAATGCCGACGGCACCCTGGACAACACCTTTGCGGCAAATATCAATGCGTCCGTACATGCCATGGAACTCCAGCCGGACGGCAAAATAATAGTCGGCGGCCTCTTCATCAAAGTCGCCGGCCAGATACGCAACCACATCGCGCGCCTCAATACCGATGGCTCACTGGACACAACCTTTAACCCCAACGCCAACAGCCCCGTGTATACCCTGGCGCTCCAGCCGGACGGCAAAATCGTGGTTGGCGGAGTATTCACCTCGATCGGCGGCGCGCTGCGGAACCGGATTGCGCGTCTAAAAACGGATGGCGCTTCGGATACCGATTTTGATCCCCAGGGCGGCGCCAGTGCCACCGTCAATCAGCTACTGGTGCAGGCCGACGGTAAAATCCTGGCTGGCGGCGTTTTCCTGTTTCTGGCCGGTCAGAACCGTAACCGTATCGGCCGACTCTATGCCGGCGGCCGCGCCGACCAGGACTTCAACCCGGCGGCCAGTGGCCCCGCTTATGCAATAGCCCCACAGTTGGATGATAAGATCGTGTTAGGCGGACCGTTCTCCTCTCTGGCGGGCGGGGTCGACTCCCGCAAAAACATCGCGCGGGTGCACAGCGATGGCAGAACTGATATGGATTTTAACCCCGGCGCCCAAGCTATGGTATACAACATAGTGTTTCAGCCGGACGGAAAAATCGTGGTCGGTGGCTCATTCAATATCCTCGGCGGACAGGGCCGCAACCATATCGGTCGGCTCATGCCCAATGGCTTGATCGACACCTCCTTTAACCCGAACTCCGGTAGCCATGTTTATGCCATGGCGCTCCAACCCAACGACAGCACCGTAGTGGGTGGCGCTTTCATCAGTCTTAGCAGCCAGGCACGACACTATATCGGACGGATTGATTCCGACGGCGCCCTGGATGCCACCTTCAATCCGAACTCCCAAGACATTATCCATACCGTGGCTCTCCAGCCGGACGGCAAAGTCCTGCTCGGCGGCAGATTCGACACGCTGGGCGGCCAGCCTCGCCAATTTATTGCCCGCATCAACACCGACGGCAGCCCGGATGGTACGTTTAGCGGGGCAGCAAACAAAAACGTTTTAACCCTGGCGGTCCAGCCCGACGGTAAAATCCTGGTCGGGGGCTCTTTCCACAAGCTGGACGAACAGGACCGCAACTTCCTCGGCCGGCTGAATGCCGACGGAACCCTCGACACCAGTTTCAATCCCGATCCCGACGACTTGGTTTATTCCATAGCGCTCCAAGCCGACGGCAAAATCCTGGTCGGCGGCGATTTTGTCCACATAGGCGTCATCCCCCGCAATCACATCGCCCGGCTCAACGCCGACGGCACCCTGGATGCCACCTTCGACCCTCCCGCCGGAGCCGACAAGAACATCTATTCCCTGGCCCTGCAAGCCGACGGAAAAATACTTGCCAGCGGGATCTTTGACACCATGGGCGGCATCGGACGGCTCCGTATTGCCCGCATTGCCAACACGGAAGCGGCCCTGCAGTCCCTGACCGTTAATGCCGCCGGGACGGCGGTTACTTGGACTCGCACCGGGGCCAGCCCGGAAGTTTGGCGGACGACGTTCGAAAAATCATTCGACAGCGTGACTTGGACCAGCTTGGGCGCCGGTACACGCTTCGGCAGCAGCTGGCAGGTTTCGGGTTTGTCTTTGCCGCTTAACCAGAATGTGTACATCCGCGCTCGCGGATACTCGACCGCCGGTGTTTTCAACGGTTCAGCTTCCATCTACGAATCTGTGCGGGTCGCCTACCTGACCCTGCCGGTTATCAGCATCACCAACTACAGCGGCACGGTGACTTCCGCCGTGGACGCAGTGGCCTGCGACCTGGCCGGCACGGCCAACATCAATGTCACAGGCACTATGGGCTGGATCAACAACCTGACGGGTAAGAGCGGCACGTTCCCCGCCGCTGCCGCTTGGCGCGTGACCAACGTGTCGCTGGCCGAAGGCGTCAACGTCCTAACGGTCAGCGGATCCAACGCCCTGGGTAATACCGCCAAAGCCATCGTCCGCCTAGTGGTCCCCTGGAGCAGGCCCCTGGCTGCCGATTTCGACGGCGACGGCTTGGCCGATCCCGCCGCCTATATCGATTCCGGCTTGTATGTCTGGTTGTCTACTTTCAACTACGCGCAACTGGGTCCCCTGCCCTACACCATGCCGGGCGCCTTGCCGGTGGCCACCGATTTCGACGGCGATGGCTTTGCCGATCCGGCGGCCTATCTCGGCGCCAATTGGACCGCCTGGCTCTCCGGTTCCGGCTATGCCCAGGTCGGACCCTATGCCTATGGAATCGCCGGGGCCACCCCCATTGCCGCCGATTTCGACGGCGACGGCTTGGCCGATCCGGCGGTCTATGTCGGCGTTGATATTTACGCCTGGCTCTCCGGTTCTGGCTACGCTCAGGTCGGACCCTATGCTTACGGCATCCCCGGCGCCATCCCGCTGGCCGCCGACTTTGACGGCGATGGTTATGCCGATCCCGCCGCCTATCTGGACGGCAACTGGTACGCCTGGCTCTCCAATAGCGGCTATGCCCAGGTGGGTCCCTATCCCTACGGATTTGCCGGGGCCGTCCCCATCGTCGCCGACTTCGACGGCGACGGCATTGGCGACGTGGCGGTTTCGTACAACCGCCTCTGGTACGCCTGGCTCTCCGCCTACGGCTATAACCAATTCGGACCGTATGATTTCAATCTACAGGAATAGGCAGGAAAATAGTTTTCGCGCAGAGACGCAGAGTCGCAGGGTTGAGGAGAAAAAGGAGTCTTGTTTTCGATCTCAGCCTCTCGGCGTCTTTACGCGAATATCAACTATTCTGTTCTGATAGCGCAACATCCCGAAGGAGACTGATGAAACAATCGCTGCTCGTTGGCTGTTGCCTGTTCCTGTGCCGACGTTCCGGGTTCAAGTGTTGACAAGCTGTGTTCGGCAGAATACAGTTTGGTATAAATCCGGCGCCATGTCAGTCGGTCGGAAGCTACCTGAACACCTGGCTTAACGGATCCGGCTGTGTTTCCTCCGACTTGGTAGGCCCATTAAATTAGGCATCTCGATCCGGATCGGGGTGCAACTCTGACTGTAGCCGACATCGATGATGGCGGTCCTAATCCGAGGACCGCGACCATCGGTCGCGGCTACAACACTTTGAAATTCCTTAGCATTTAATCAACTATGAACTCCCCAAACAAAAAATGGCGCCGGGCGCTGGCGACTATCAGCATGCTTGGTCTTCTATCGCTGATTCCCACACTGCTATCCGCCCAGCTCTCGATCTTTCGCCCCAAGATCGGTGTGCCGGAATTTCCGCTGACCAACGGAACATTTAATGCGGAAATCGAGGCTGCGCCGGGGCTGGCCGTCAACGGATGGAGCGCCTTGCTGGCCAACGATTTAAGAAATTGGACCTGCGCGGTGCAACGGGTGACTTACGGACGTCTTGTCCACTGCAACTCCCAGACCGGTTACCTGCTGACCATCCGCACTCCGGCCGGCATTGCGCCGGAACTATTCAACCTGACGGTCAAACACGCTGCCGCCGGATCCGCCGCCAACCGCCATTGCGTGAAAATCCTCCGTAATTATGAAACCAATTTCTATATCTTGCACTATGCCGATCCTCAGGTTGAAAAGGAAAAGGCCACATCCGCCAACGGCGCCGGCGGACGGCATGGCAGCGTCCAGGCCATCTACTGGGCCGTTCCCGCAATCAACCTGATCAATCCCCGTTTCATGTTCAATACCGGCGATGAAGTTGATAACGCCCTCGAGGAGTTATATCCTAAATACCTGGATGCCATCGCCACCCTGAATGTACCCTTGCTGATCACCCGCGGTAATAACGACGTCGGCAATTTCGATAACTGGAAGAGGGATATCGGCCAGCCTACCTACTCCATCACGTTGGGCTCATTTTACGTCTGCATGAAAGATTTTGAAAGCAACGCCAGCCTGACCTGGTTTACCAACGACTATGCCGGCTCGTTCGCCAACACCAACATCACCTTTCGCCTGTTTGGCCAACATTATCACACCGAGGATTGCAGTTATGCTCCGCTGCCGGGACAATATCCGGATTTGATGCTGGTGGGACACAATCATATTTACGCAACCTTGAGTGTCGATCCGTATTATGTGCTGTCTTCCCGAAAGGCCTGGGATTACGGGGCATGCTCTATTTTTGAATTCCTCAAGAACGGCCGCGGCTGGATTTGCCCGAATAAGGCGATTCATGGAACGCGCAACAAACTCCTCCTCTACGGCAACTGGGGCCAGCCCTGCCATGTGACCAACTCTTTTTTGCGCAGCAACAACGGCTCGGCGCTCGCCAATACCACCTTCATCACCAATGGGTTGGATTATGATTTCTGGGACGGACGCGTCCGTTTCCTGATGCGCAAAACCGACTCCAGCTACACGGTCAGCGGCGGCGAAAAGGTGGCAGAGTATGATTACACGACCACCAATACGGCAGTCCTGGTGCAAGTCAATATCCGCGCCAATTCCTTGACCACCCTCAGTGTAGCACCCGCAGTCGCCCCGGACAGGCCATGACCCGCCCACAATACACAAGCGCCTTGCAGCCGTAATCCAGGCCGGTTGATTTGATATGAACACATCCGAATTCGAATATTATCTGCCCCCGGAGCTTATCGCGCAACAGCCCCCGCCCAACCGCACAGATGCCCGCCTGATGATCGTGCGCCGCGCCAGCGGCACACTGGAACATAGACATGTAGCCGATCTTCCCGAATTGCTGCGCCCGGGCGACCTGCTGGTGCTCAACGATACCCTGGTCATTCCCGCGCGGCTTTTCGGCCGCAAGCCAACAACCGGCGGACGAGTCGAGACGCTCCTGATCGAAGAACGGCGCGATATGGCGCTGCCCGGAACGGAGGGCCGACAGCCCGATTTGTCCCAGTCCAGCGTCTGGGAAGTCCTGCTAAAGGCGTCCCGCACTCCGGCGCCGGGATCCTGGCTGGAACTGGCGAATGGACGGATTCGGGCAGAGGTGCTCGACCTGCTGGGCAACGGACGCGCGCTCCTGCGCCTGGTTTATGACCAGCCGCTGATGGATATCCTGGAACGGGATGGTGTGCCGCCCCTGCCCCCGTACATCAAACGCACCGCCGCTGTCGCCAATGTCCCGCAAACGGACCTTGACCGCAAACGTTACCAAACGGTATACGCCCGGGCGCCCGGCGCCGTAGCCGCGCCCACCGCCGGCCTGCATTTTACACCGGAACTGCTGGAATGTCTGGCGCGCCGGGGAATTGAGCGGGCCGCCCTGACCCTGCACGTCGGACTGGGCACCTTCAAGCCAGTTTCCTCCGCCACCGTGGAAGCCCATCGCATGGAGCCGGAGCGTTACTGCGTTTCCCAGGAAACCGCTCAGTCAATTACGGAAGCTCAACAACGCAGGGGCAGGATTATTGCCGTGGGCAGCACGGTAGTTCGCACCCTGGAGACGGTTGCGACCGATCACGGCGCGGTGGCGGCAGCGGAAGGCAGGAGCTGCTTGTTCATCTACCCGCCCTATACATTCCGCGTGGTCGGGGCGCTGCTAACCAACTTTCACCTGCCGGCCTCCACACTGCTGATGATGGTCAGCGCCTTCGCCGGGCAAGAACTGATCCGCCACGCTTATGCCACGGCGATCAGGGAACGTTACCGATTCTACAGCTACGGCGACTGCATGCTGATAATCTGAGTTAACTTCAGTCCGTCCACTCCGTGATCGCAGCCATGGCAGTGCAATCGACTATATCGTCGACGGAACAACCGCGCGAAACGTCGTTGAACGGACGCCGCAGGCCCTGAATCAGCGGGCCGATCGCTGCAGCGCCGGCCAGCCGCTCGGTGGCCTTGTACATCGTATTGCCGCAATTCAGGTCCGGAAAAATCAGCACGTTGCAGCGTCCGGCAATCCTGGAACCCGGCGCTTTCTTGGCGCCGACCTCCGGGATCACCGCGGCATCGAACTGAAATTCGCCGTCAATCAAGAGGTTCGGCGCCAGGGCCTGCGCCTTGGCGGTGGCCTGGATCACCTTGTCCACACTGGGATCCTTGGCGGAACCCTTGGTGGAACAACTGATCATGCCCACGCGGGGCTCGTCGCCGGTCAGGGCGGCAAAGGTCCGCGCCGTGGTCACCGCGATTTCGGCGAGCTGGTCGGCGCTTGGATTGATATTCAATCCGCAGTCGGCATAAAACAGCGCGCCCCGGTAGCCCCACTTGGGATCCGCCAATTGCATGATAAAATAGGCCGAGGCAATCTTGATCCCGGGCGCGGTGCGGAAGAGCTGCAACGCCGGCCGCGTCTTGCCCGCCGTATCATGGTTATAGCCCTTGGGGTTGCCGCCGCCTGAGACATAGCCGTGCGCATCGCCGGCGCACACCATGGCGGCCGCAAAGACACAGGTATCCTTCAGCCATTCCCGCGCCCGATCAACAGTCAGGCCCTTGTGTTTACGGAGTTCTACGACCGTAGCCACGTAATCGTTCAAACGCGGATGCTGCTCGAGGTCGGCGATTGCCACGCCCGCTAGGTCCAGCCCGTTGGCGCGGGCTAATTCCGTGATGGCCTGTCCATCACCTACAAGGATCGGGTGGGCATAACCGGTTTGAACCAATTTAGCCGCCGCCTGCAGGTTGCGCACATCATCGCTCTCGGTCAGGCAGATTTTACGCCCGAGCGTTTGCGCCTTGTGTCTGATTTTATCCAATACTTTTTCGGCCATGATATGCACCTTTCCTGATAATCTAGTCCATTAAAATACGGTACGTTTCCCGGGCAATCATCAACTCCTCGTTCGTGGGAATAACCATCGCCAACGGCGTAGTACCTTCGCGAGAAATGATTTTTTGGCCGGCCTTGTTGCGGACCGGATCAAGCTGAATGCCGAGGAACCCCAGCGATTCACAGACCATGGCGCGTACGCGCGGCACGTTCTCGCCGATACCGGCCGTAAAAATCAAGGCATCGAACCCGTTCAGCACGGCGGCGTAGGCCCCGATATACTTGACCAGGCGGTGCACGAAAACATCCAGGGCCAGCTTGGCCTGGACGTTGTTGTTATCGACCGCCTGCAGAATATCGCGCATGTCGTTACTGCCGATGCCGCTCAACCCGAGCAGGCCGCTCGATTTGTTCAACATTTTGTCGACCTCGTCCAGGCCGTAGCCGAGGCGGCGCAAAAAGATGACAACGGCCGGATCGATGTCCCCGCAGCGCGTTCCCATGACCAGCCCTTCGAGAGGGGTCAGGCCCATACTGGTATCTTTGACCTCGCCGCGGCCGACAGCCGTGATGCTGCACCCGTTGCCCAGGTGCACTGTAATCATCTTCAGTTCCTCCATGGGCTTCCCCAACAGCCCGGCGGCGGTCAAAGCCACGTAATGATGCGACGTGCCGTGGAATCCATAGCGGCGAATCTTATTCTTTTCCGCGATCTCGCTGGGAATCGCATAGGTATACGCGGCAGGCGGCATGCTCTGGTGGAATGCGGTGTCAAACACCGCCACCATGGGGATAGCGGGAAAGAGTTGCTCGCAAGCCTCGATGCCCTCGAAGTTCGGCGGGTTGTGGAGCGGAGCCAGCGCAAAACAGTCCATGATTACCTGTTTGATCGCGGGGTTGATGCGCGCCGATTTCGAGATCGCTGCGCCGCCGTGCACAACCCGGTGGCCGATGCCTTCGATTTCCGTCAGGTTGCCGATCACTCCGGCCTCCTTGTCCACCAGGGCCAGGCAGGCCTGGGAAATCGCCGCCTCGTACGAGTTGGCCGAAACATCCTTGACGATCTTTTGATCGCGATGGTTGGAATAGCGCAGGGAAGCATTGGGAGTGTTGATCCGTTCGAGCAGCCCTTTGGCGAGCATTTTTTCGCCCTTGGTTTCATAAAGAGTGAACTTGATCGAAGAACTCCCCGCATTGATAACTAATATTTTCATGATCTTTTTCTCTTCGCGTCACACCGGCCTTGGTTTGAAGTCTATCGCCAGCGCTAATGCAAAAGGTTAATAACATTTTTCCGAAAAATTAACAAGAGTCTTTACATCCCGCGACCACTTCAATAGATTCTTAATGTTCTATTAACTCATTCGGGAGATTACAATGAATATCGCGCTGGTCGCCAATACCGTCCGCCTGCTGACTGTCGATGCCGTGCAAAAAGCCAATTCCGGGCATCCCGGAATGCCCATGGGCACCGCCGATTTTGCCGCCGTGCTGTTTCTGAAACACCTCAAACACTGCCCCACGAACCCGGCCTGGCCCAACCGCGACCGCTTCGTGCTCTCCGCCGGCCACGGTTGCATGCTGCTCTACAGCCTGCTGCATCTCTCCGGCTATGACCTAAAACTGGAGGAACTGAAACTCTTCCGCCAGCTTGGCAGCCGCACACCCGGCCATCCTGAATTCGGCCTTACTCCCGGCGTGGAAACCAGCACCGGCCCGCTCGGCCAGGGCTGCGGCAATGCCGTGGGCATGGCGCTCGCCGAAGCCATGCTGGCGGAACGTTTTAACCTTGACGGGGAAAACATCGTTGATCATTATACTTACGGGATCTGCAGCGACGGCGACCTGATGGAAGGCATCTCGCACGAGGCATTTTCCCTCGCCGGGCACCTGGGCCTGAATAAATTGATCATGTTTTACGACAGCAACCGCATCACAATCGAGGGCGCCACCGACCTGGCCTACAGCGACGATGTCCGCAAACGCTTCGAAGGCTATCACTGGAATGTTCTGGATGCAGATGGCCACGACTACGCCGCCCTGGATCAGGCCCTGGTCCAGGCCCGGCAGGAAAAGAACCGCCCCACCCTGATCATCGGCCGCACCACCATCGGCCAGGGCAGCCCCAACATGGCCGGCAAGTCCGCATCGCATGGCGCCCCGCTCGGTGTTGAGGAAATCAAGGCCACGAAAAAAAACCTGGGATTTCCCGAGGATCAGGACTTCTTCGTGCCGGACGAAGTACGCGAAATTTTCGCTGTGCGTCTGCAGGAATCACAGGCCGCTACCAGCGCCTGGGAAGTCGGGTTCCAGCGTTATCGAGCCGCACACCCGGACAAGGCCAAGGCCTGGGACGAGGCGCAACAGCTCGCGCTCCCGAACAACCTGGAAGCATTCCTGCCCAAGTTCGATCCGGCCAAGCCGGTCGCTACCCGTAACGCATCCCACACTGTCATCCAGAGCCTGGCCAAGGTCATGCCCTACCTGGTGGGCGGTTCCGCCGATCTCTCGCCCAGCACTCGAACCATCATGGAAGGCATGGGCGATATTGGCCCGCGCGCATTCAAAGGCCGCAATTTCCATTTTGGCATCCGGGAACACGCCATGGGCGCCATCCTGAACGGCTTGGCCCTGCACGGCGGTTTCCGCGCCTATGGCGCCACGTTTTTTGTCTTCTCGGATTATTTCAAACCCGCCATCCGTCTGGCCTGCATCATGAAATTGCCCGTGATCTACGTCTTGACCCACGACAGCTTCTACGTGGGTGAAGACGGCCCGACCCACGAGCCGATTGAGCATACCGCCGCGTTGAGAGTCCTGCCACACATGACTGTGATCCGGCCGGCAGATCCGACTGAAACAGGAGCAGCCTGGGTTGCGGCCCTGAAAAACAAGAGCGGGCCGACCGCCATCCTGCTCACCCGCCAGAACTTGCCGGTCCTCGACCGCTCCCAATTTCCGCCCGCCAACCGCCTCGAACAAGGCGCCTATGTGCTCTGGCAAAGCGCTAAGGGTCGGCCAAAAATGATCCTCATCGCCACCGGATCCGAAGTGTGCCTGGCCTTGGACGCAGCCAGGGAACTGGCCAAAGAGAACCCGCAACTGATCATACGCGTGGTCAGCATGCCATCCTGGGAACTATTCGAGCAACAGCCCGACAAGGTCAAGAAAGCGGTCCTGCCCCCCTATTGCAAACTGCGCCTATCGATAGAGGCAGGCGCCAGCATGGGCTGGGAAAAATATACAGGCCCCAGGGGGCGCGTTTTCGGCCTGGACCATTTCGGAGCCTCCGCCCCCTACAAGACGCTGGCCAGGGAGTACGGCTTCACCACCGAAAACATCCTGAAAATCGCACGCGAAATGATCGTTTGACATGTCGCGTTTCATCATCCAGGGCAAGCAAAAGCTGGGCGGCATTTTCCAGCCTTCCGGCAATAAAAACGCGGTCCTGCCCATGCTGGCCGCCTGCCTGCTCACGGATGAGCCGCTGGAATTGACCAACGTCCCCCTGATCGAAGACGTGTCCACGATGCTGGAAATCCTGGACGACATCGGCGTCAGCGTGCAACGTAGCGGGCATACCGTGAAACTCTGCGCCGCCGGCCTGCGCAAGCAACGGCTCGACCGCGAACTCTGTCACCGTGTTCGCTCTTCGATCCTGTTCGCCGGCCCCCTGCTGGCCCGGCACCGGCAGGCGACCCTTTATCCGCCCGGCGGCGACATTATCGGCCGCCGCCGCGTGGATACACATTTTCTGGGCTTGCGCGCGCTGGGAGTCGAGATAGCCGGCGGCGAAAATTACACATTTCGTCGCAAGGAACTGCGCGGCGCCGAGATCCTGCTGGATGAAGCAAGTGTCACCGCCACCGAAAATATTTTAATGGCCGCAACCCTGGCCAAAGGCGCAACCACGATTTTTAATGCCGCCTGCGAGCCGCATGTCCAGGACCTTTGCGTCCTGCTGAACAGCATGGGGGCGCGCATCGTCGGCATGGGTACCAATCATATAACCGTTCAAGGAGTTGCTGCGCTGCAAGGGGCCGCGCATGCGGTGGCGCCGGACCACGTGGAAATAGGGAGCTTCCTGGCCGCCGCCGCCGTAACCGGCGGCGAACTTACCATTCCCAATGTGACACCGGATTTGCTTGCCCCGATCCTGCGTCCGTTCCGGATCCTGGGCATGAACTTGCAGATGACCGACGACGCCCTGCAACTGACGGCGCACAGGAAACCGCGGGTGCAAAGCGATTTCGGTCTGGCAATACCCAAAATCGAAGACGGACCCTGGCCCAGCTTCCCATCCGATCTTATGAGCGTGGCCATAGTGGCCGGCACCCAATCCCGGGGCACGGTCCTGTTTTTCGAAAAAATGTTCGAAAGTCGAATGGTATTCGTGGATCGCCTGATTGACATGGGAGCGCGAATCGTGCCTTGCGATCCGCACCGCGTGGTGGTTATCGGTCCTGCACGCCTGCACGCCTTGCGCATGGCCGGCCCGGACATTCGCGCCGGCATGGCCATGCTGATCGCGGCCTTGTGCGCCAAGGGTGAGAGCGTCATCGAAAACGCGCAGGTCATTGACCGCGGCTATGAGCGGATTGAAGAACGTCTGCGGGCCCTGGGCGCCGCCATAACTCGCGAGAAATAAATTCACATTCCTGCGCCATCGCCTGCCGGCTATTCGCCCGTATCCGTTTTGCCATCGGACAGGCCGCGTCCGGCGCCGCGTTTCTCATGCTTTTCCTGCTTGTCTCGTTTTTCCTGCTTGTCGCGCCCTTCGCCATTGCGCGCTTCGCGGGTCTTTTTAAAACGCTCCATCGCGTTCTGCCGATACTCACGCATGCGCGCTCGCTGCTCGGAAGTAAGCGCTGAATTAACCGCCAAGCGCCCCTTGGTCATAGCAACGGTCAAATCCGAATTTATCTGCGCCAATTTATCGGAGGCATCCGTGATGGCTTTTTCATCAAGTTGGTCAGCCTTGTACAATTGCTCTAACTCGCCTTGGGCCTTATCGCGTTCGCCCCGCAACCTGAGCATGGTTCGACGAGTCTCGTTCATCATGTTTTTTACTTCCGCAGCTTTATTGGAGGACAACCCCAGCTCGTCGACTAACCCGTGGCCGACTCCTTTCTGTTCTTGATGTTTAGCTTGTTCGCACTTGGCGCGCATGGCTCTTTTCTCATGTTTGGCGCCATCGCCTGCGCCCCCAGCGGCGGCCTGTTCAGCCATTCCCGGTCCGGCAACCAGCCCTGCCAACAGCACGGCAACCAACGGTGTTTTTAAGTTTCGCATAGCTTCCCCTCCTTTATTGGTTAAAAGATTACATCCCCTTTAACGGTTAACCTGCAGTTTTATTGTAGCCTTGTCCATCTTGTGTCAGCCTCAAACCGCCTATCCCATGCCAACTCACCCTAAAAAGAACAGATTAGTGGCTTGACACTCCACCGCTATTTGGGCCATGTTATCGCAGTCATTTCACAAGGGCCGTTAACTCAGCGGGAGAGTGCCATCCTCACACGGTGGAAGTCACAGGTTCAAATCCTGTACGGCCCACCACTGCAGAGCCGCCGCTACGAAATATAGTGTTTCAGATAAATAACGTAACAATGCGAGACGAAGTTCTAAGGGAACCCACCCCTGGTCCCTCCAAGGAGGGGAACTGATTGGTTTGCAATATTGCATCGCCGATCCGGGTCAATTCGAGTTTGGTTTTCTAATCACGCCTATGTGGGAACAGGTTGTACCGACGGAGACAAGGCAGGACTTGACGATTGCACTTGCCGCCAGTCAATGCCTACCGTCCGGCGGCATGCGGATCGGAACGGAATTCCTGGATGTAGCTGACGCCCAGAAAGGCGCGGGTAACCGTGGAACGGTCCAGCAGATGGCGCATGTCGAGGAACTCGCCGTTATCCACCACCGCGGCAATCTCCCGCTCCAAGCTGACCGCGCGGTAAGGCAGCGGTTGTTCGTTGAAAATCACGGCGTGGTTGTGAAGCAGCTCCTCCCTGTCACCGGTGTTGGCCGGGTTGAGATAGAATACCCGGTTAAGCTGGTCCTGGTCGTAGGCCGTCAGGTCCGCCGTCAGGTCCGCCCCAATCCCGCAAATCAGCGCGGTGACCCGGGTTTGGCGCGAGATGACGTCGAAATCGAACCAGTCCTTGACGTTGGACGGATGGGTCACCATCTCGCCGTTGGCCGGGGCGAATTCGCAGATCGGCGATTTCTTGATCCCGGATCCATAGACCTCGGCCATTTGCGCGCACAGGCCCAGGGCCAGCACGCCCTTGAAATCGGGTCGGCGCCTGCGGGCGCTGGAAAACAAATCCCGGTAGAGCCGGGCAACCGTGACACCCGCCGGGTCCCGGCTCTCGTACATCATCAACTCGTTGAATCCACCGACCAGGGTGACGTTGAACCCGGTGCGCATGGTAACCTGTCCCCGGTCGGATTTCGGGATCAGGAAATCGGGCGTATCGTGCCCATCGGTCGGCAGCCAGACCATTGTGCCTCCGATGGTGATCATCTCGCCCATCAGGGGAAAATAATCCTCCGGCCGGTCCCCCAATCCGCCCAACCCGATCGAATACTCAGTTTCCGAGAAGCGCTTAGAACATAGTTGCGCGGGGGTAACGCGGGCATAGAGAACGTCTTTCACGTCGCCGAGAATCTCGGCGGCGCCGGGCTCGGCGCTCCCGGGCAAAACCCGGGCTCGCCCCCCGTCCAGGTCCAGGCATTCGAGCCGATCCCAGCACTCCAGGCTTTGGTTTTCCCGCAAAACCTGATCGCAGAAGGACCGGGCCGCCGCCGCGGTTTCGAACATGGGAAACGTGTGCGCGAAGCCGGCCAGATCCATCACCTTCCGGCAATAGTCCCGCGCGCCGGCCACGGCAAGGACCCCCCCTTTTGGCCGCAGTTTTTTGGAGATGCTTAGCAGAAGACGGAGTCCGGCACTGCTGAGATAATCCACCCCCGCCATGTCGGCCACGGCGCTGGTGACGTCAGTCGTAAGGGCGGGATCCAGAATGTTCTGGGCCTCGATGCAGGCGTAGGCATCCATACGCCCCTGGAACGAGATATCCAGCCGCCGATCATTGAGTTGGGTCTCAACACGCATTCCGGCTAGCGTCCTATCCTGAGCTTGATAAAGCGTAAGCGCCGGGCGACGCTCCTGCTGCCGCCCGGCGCTTTACACCACAGGATTAATGCTCATCGGAACGGAACTTGGACAGCCAGTGTTCCATGAGCTTGCCGGCCGCCTCGCGCCCGCCCAGCCCGAAGGACAACGCCACCGCCACCGCCACCGCCCCGAGTGTCAGACCGAAGGCCAGGTTCACGATGGTGTCGGCAATGCCCATCGCGCGCAATCCGATGGCCAGCACCACCGCCAGGATGGCAATTCTTCCGATGCGCGCCAGGCCCTTGGTATGCGGTCCACTGGCACGATCGATACCCGCGTAGGCCAGGTTGGCCAGCCAGAACCCGACCACCAGGATCACCGAGCCCAGCAAGATGTCGCCACCAAAGCGGATGAAGGTCGCAATCAGGTCGCCCGCCCGCGCAAAGCCGAGCTGGTTGGCAGCTTCCACAGCGGCAAACAGCATGGCAAAAAACAAAGCTACGCGGCCGATAAAGACCGACGCGCTGGTTTTGTCGAAGGCCTGGGCAAGCCCCACGCGCCGGGGCAGACTATCGCAGCCGATGGCCGCTAACAGTTTAGCCAGCAGCCCGGTGGCAAACGAGGCCACCAGCCAGGAGACGACCAGAATCAGCGCCGCCGCAATGATGCGGGGCACCGCCGCCAACATCAGCGCCAGCATGTCCGTAGCAGGCTTGGCAATAGCCGCAATCTTGAGCGCATCGAACGCCGCGATCAGCGCCGGCAGGAACACGACCAGGAACACAAGCAATCCGACCACGCGGGAAATCTTGACCGACTCATTCAACCCGGAGCGCTGGCCAAACTTGTCGCTGCCGGCCGTGCGCAGTAAGTTAGCGGTTAGGTTGCGCAGCACGGTGGCCACAATCCAGCCCACTCCACCGATCAAGAGCGCAGCCACGGCATTGGGCACGATGTCGAGCGTCTTGGCGACCATGGCGCGCAACGGATTCAGCAGCCCATCCATTTGAAGCGCGCCCAGAATAGCTGGCACAAACAGTAAGATTATGAGCCAGAAAGCCGCATGGCTCAGGCTGTCGCTGATCGGTTCCATATCGGCATGCTGGGAGAGCTTTTCGTCCAGCGTGGTTTTGGAAAGCGCTTTTTTAACCACCGCACGCAACACACTGGCCAGCAACGCAGCTACCAGGGCCAGCACCAGTCCGGCCAGCAGACGCGGCACGAATTCGAACAACTGGGTCAGTAACGCCGCGAATGGCTTGGAAACCATTTCCAGATTGAGCGAGTTAAAGACCGCTGTCAGCGTTAACAAGAGCACAACCCAAAACAGGGCTACGCTAACGCCTTTTTCAAGGTTAAGAGTCTGGCCGGTCAGTTCGGTAAAGCGCTTGTTCAGGCCCGCAAAGCCCAATCCCTTGCGGATGATGCCCCGCACTACCGCCGCCAAAATCCAGCCCAGCCCCAGGATGGCCAGCGCCCCAAGCACCTTCGGCACATGCCCCCCCAATGCGTTCTGTAATGCTGCCCACATTGCATTCATTGAACTCATCCTGGCTTCCTCCTCGATTTAAGGGTTAATAAAACTTGAGTATTATGCAAGCTTGTTGATTTCTAACTCCGAAGTCAAGTTTTTATCCAGTTTTTAATGAAATAATCATAGTCGAGTAAAGATTGTCAGCCACAATGCGAATTGCTGCGCAGGCAAATCGCGGCTTGAATCAAGCCGCTGTTTTTGTTATAGATGAACACTTACGGACAGATTTAGCAGCTTCTATCTAAATGTATCAATCATCGTGTTTTCCTTTGTCTTGATTTTGTGAATCTATATGGCCGGCGAATACATATTCTCACTACAGCGGGTCACGAAACAATACGACCGCGTGAACGTGCTGGACGATATCACTCTGGCGTTTTTTTTCGGCGCCAAGATCGGCGTGATCGGCGCCAACGGGTCGGGTAAATCCTCCCTGCTGCGCATCATCGGCGGGCTGGATACGGACGTCATGGGCGAAGTCCGCGTGGCCCGGGGCATCAAGCTGGGCCATCTGCCCCAGGAACCGCAACTGGACCCCGCCAAAACTGTGACGGAGATTGTCGAGGAAGGCATCGCCAAGGAGCGGGCGATCCTTGAGCAATACGACGCAACCTGTGATCTGTTGGGAGCTAAGCCGTCGCCGGCCGAAACGGCACAACTTAACAACGAGTTGGGCCGGCTCCAGGAACTGATTGAACAGCGCGACCTCTGGGAACTCGATCATAATGTGGCCATGGCAATGGATGCCCTGCGCCTGCCGCCAGGCGAAGCATCGGTGGCTAAGCTCTCCGGCGGCGAGCAACGCCGGGTGGCGCTCTGCCGCCTGCTGATTTCCAATCCTGACGCCCTGTTGCTCGACGAACCCACCAATCACCTGGACGCGGAATCAGTGGCCTGGCTCGAAACGTACCTGAAGAAGTTCAAGGGCACGGTGGTGGTGGTGACGCACGACCGCTACTTCCTGAATAATGTCACCGACTGGATCCTGGAGCTGGAGGGCGGACATGCCTATCCCTACCAGGGCAATTACGAGAAATGGCTGGAACAGAAACAAGCCCTGATGGCGCGCGACAGCAAGCAGGCCTCCTCGCGACGCAAATTGCTGGAGCAGGAACTGAGCTGGGTCCGCCTGAACCCGTCGGGCCGCCGAGCCAAAGGCAAGGCCCGCCTGAAACGCTACGAAGAACTAGCCGACCAGCAGGTGGACACGCGCGAGGAAAGTCTGGAGATTAAGATTCCGCCGGGCCCCCGGCTGGGCGACTTGGTGGTCCGCGCCGAATCCGTGAGTAAATCCTTTGGCGACCGTCTGCTGATGGAGAACGTCGATTTCGACCTGCCCCGCGGGGGCATCGTGGGCGTGATCGGCGGCAACGGCGCCGGCAAGACAACCCTCTTCCGTATGATCCTCGGCCAAGAGCCGGTGACCTCCGGACGCCTCACCCTGGGGACATCGGTCGTGCCGGCTTACGTGGACCAGAGCAGGGACGCCCTGGACCCCCGCCGTACGATCTATGAGGAAATCACCGGCGGACTGGAATTCCTGGACCTGGGCGGGCGGCAGATGAACGGGCGCGCCTACTGCGGCCGCTTCAATTTTAAGGGCACGGACCAGCAGAAACTCGTCGGCCGACTCTCGGGCGGCGAGCGCAACCGGGTGCACCTGGCCAAACTGTTGCGGGGCGGCGGCAACCTCCTGCTCCTGGATGAACCCACCAACGATCTCGACGTCAACACCCTGCGCGCGCTCGAAGAAGGGCTGTCCGATTTCGGTGGCTGCGCTGTGGTGGTCAGCCATGACCGCTGGTTCCTGGACCGCATCGCGACCCACATCCTGGCCTTCGAAGGCGACAGCCGGGTTACGTGGTTCGAGGGCAACTACGAGGCCTATCACGAGCAGCGCCGGCAGCTGCTGGGCGACGCCGCCGACCGTCCCCGGCGAATCCGGTTCCGGCCCGTGGCACACGGATGAATTCGAGCAAGACTATCGGGCTTTGGTTGGCCACGTCTGCGACAAAGTGACCCTTTGTCCTGATACGACGGGACGGGCAAATGGTGGGATTCCGGAAAATGGCTTGGCACATTTTAGATTTATGGCCGCGCCGTTGAAGCGCTGATGTGATCTCGATTAGCAACTCATCCGAACGAAACAGTTACAAAAACCAAGATCGCAGGGATTCCGTCCGTGACGGACCAGCTATCGGCTGAAAACCCTGCGCCACCTTGGGTTACGGACATAACCCACTTTGGTAAATCAGAGTAACTACTCAGCGAAACCACCGCCGACCGCCGACGGTGGTTTCGCTGAGTAGTTACAAATCAGAAACAAAAGGAGAACATGTCATGACGGAGCTGATCAGTGAATTGATGTCAAAGCTTGGCGTGCAGGAAGCACAAGCCAAGGGCGGCGCGGGTTTGATCTTTAAACTCGCCCAGGAAAAACTCGGCGGCGAATTTGCGAAGGTGGCAGCGGCTGTACCGAATGCAAAGGAGTTGATTGCGTCTGCTCCCCAGAACGGCGGCACAGCGAAACTGGTCGGTGGCCTGCTGGGCGCCTTGGGCGGCAGTAAAGCCCGGGGTCTGTCCGATCTAGCCGGCCTCGCCGGCGGATTCGCGCAGCTCAAACTCGACAGCGGGATGGTTGCAAAATTTATCCCGATCATAGTAGAGTTCGCGAAACGCAAGGGCGGCCAGGATATCGTGGCCCTCCTCGCCAAAGTGCTGCAAAAATAGGGCAAACTGGCTTGCCACCGCGCATGAGCCAGGGGTATTTGACACACAGAACAAAAAAAAGGAGCATGTTTATGAAGACACGGGCCACGATCCTATGGTGCTTGCTGAGTACTGTTGCAATTGCCAGCGCTCAGGACCCAACATACAGCCAAGGGGTTGACATGTTTGTCGAAACCGGGGTTGACCTGCCGGACAATGCGCCAACATGGTATGCGCCAATGTTGAGCAAACCCTACGCGCCCGTATTTGAGATCCTGGCCACGCGAGGGACGCAAGGGAGATACTATGACTACACGTATGCGGTCGGTCTAAAAGAAATCATCAAGTGGCACGGACATGACTGCGAAGGCATCACGCATGCCACCTGTTGTTGCAAGGTTGCGCTTGATGTTCTCTTTCCTGACGGCATCGTCGACAGAAGTGTGCTGTGGGGCATAAGCGGACCATCGCCCTGTTGGTCCGATGTGGTCGCCTTTATCACGGGGGCGCGCATCCAATACGGCAATCTCGGCTTTTTTAATGAAGCGCAATACGGGCATGCCGTGCTCTTGTATCGCGAGGACACCCAGGTGGCAGTGCTGGCTACCTGGAAGAAAGGCATCAACAATATCCCGAATGAACCGGTTGTGCTGGATGAATCCATCCGATGGACACCGGCAGTAGACATGCACGCGGTTATGGAATTAAAGAAGGCGGTCAAGGGCCAGACTAGCGCATCGCCTTACGAGGTGGATCTTATGCGTTACCAGCAATGGAAACACATCAATGATATTTTGATGCGTCCCTTGCAAGAAAGCTATCAGGCGAAGATCATCGCGAATTTCGATTGGAAAACCTGGATTGATCCTCAGCGACAGATAGCTGCGCCAATAAAGCGGTCTGATATCAAGCTGAAGAATCATCCCTACCGCACTGCGCCGATTTCCACACCTTCAAAACCGGGCGATGCAACAGGAGAACCCCAGTCCCAGCAGGCGCCCGGGGATACGGCCCATAAGCTCGCCGATTCACAGCATTAACATTCCAGCGCCTGGCAAGCGGGCGGTTGGTCGCGACGCTAGCCATCGGCGTGCCGGATCGCAATTTGTTCGGCCGGAGATGATGAGTATTCGATGAAAGCTTTCGGCTTGGCCATCTGTAGTCTGCTGATCCTGCTCGGCGCAGGGTGCGTGCCGGTGCCAATTCCCGGCAAGATCGATACGTCGCCGGAGGTTTACGGGCGCGTGGTTGACTCGCAGAATGGCCAGCCGGTTCCGGGGGCCACGATCACGTTCAAGGACCTCGAGGGGAAAAGACGATCGAGCACGGCCACTCAAGCAGATGGGGCTTTTCATATTATGCCGGAATGGCACCGCTACGCGGTGGTTGTATTCACAGCCTGCCCAGTGCACTATATTCCCAAACGACCTCCCCACGCTTGGTTTCTGGAGATCACACACGCTGCTTACACCACCAGGGAGGTAGACATGCGCTACGATTATCCCCACGACGGCAGCACCGGGGTCATTGTCGTTCGCCTGGGTGATGTGAAACTCACCCCCGTTGGATCAACCCCCGATCGGAACGGGGCAAAGCAAGCCTCTGATACGACTTCGGAACCAGCGTCGGCCGCAGATTCCTCTGCGCGTCCCGCTGACGTTGCTCCTGAAATACGATGACCGTAAAGCCAGTCTATGAACATCGGCCAAGAAGCCGGTGCTGAGTGGCATCAGCACATCAGGGTGGTGGGATATTGCGCCATTCGAGTCAAATCCCATTGTTCTGTCAAATTAGGCACCTGCGCGTAGCGCAATCGGGGCGACTTTGACTGTAGCCGACAGATGATGTCGATCCTCGTTCCCCAAGACCGCGACCAGTCCCGACTCTATAGTGTTTCAGATAAATCACGTAACAATGCGAGACGAAGTTCTAAGGGAACCCACCCCCATCCCCTCCAAGGAGGGGAACTGATTGGTTTGCAATATCTTATCCCCTCCCTGGAGGGGTGAGGCCTGCCTGCAACGCTGGGCGTAGCACTGCGGGCAGGGGTGGGTTCCTTGATCCTCGGAAGTTAATTACCTGAACATCTATAGTCCGCATTGGGTTGAATGCGTGCGCGGGATGAACAGCGCCCCGGCTCGGGAAATCTCCACTGCCCAGATTGCGCCGGTCACATTTGCAGTAGTAACGTGGCCGTGCCGAAGAACAAGAGCAGACCGGTGATATCCACGATGGTCGTCAGGGCTGGGCTGGCGACGACGGCCGGGTCCAATTTCATCTTGGCCGCGGCCAGCGGTAAGATCGCGCCGATCAGCGTCGCCGAGACAACCTGCAAGCCCATCGCGATGGATATGGCTGTGCCAATCCAGACTAGCGATGCGCCAGCCGGCATGGTTGATCCGCCTCCAAAAACCATGACACGTCCAAACGCAATCGCCGCCAGGACGACCGCAAGCAGTGCGGAAACCTTAAGCTCCTTAAAGAGGATCCGTAACAGGTCCCTGGGCTGAACCTCCCCCAAGCTCAAGGCGCGAACCATCAACGCGGCCGATTGGCTGCCGGTATTACCGCCGGAGTCGGCGAGCATGGGCATGAACGCGGCCAAAATGGCGAAGTTCAGCAACAGTCCTTCAAAGTTCTGCACAATCCAGCCCGATACCAGCCCGAGCAAACCGAGAATCACCACCCACGTCACGCGGTTGCGAAAATGGCCGAGGGCCGGAGTGCGCATGTAGCCCCCCACCGCATGGCCGCCGCTGATGGCCATAAACTTCTCAAACTCCTCCTGCTGCTCCTGGCGGAGGGCATCTAAGGCGTCGTCATAGGTGATGATGCCGACGAGTTTACGGTCGCCGTTGGTGACAGGAATCGCCAGCAGGTCATACTTTTCGATCTTGTGGATAACCGGCTCCTGGTCTTCGTTCACGTCGGCGCTAATAACCTCCTCGTGCATGATGTCTTGCACGAGTTGCGCCGGCTTGGCCAGAATCAGGCCTTTCAGTGATACCAGGCCGATGAGCCGCTGCTCCTCGTCCTCAACATAGATGTTATAAATGGTCTCGCGTGTCGGAGCCTGAATACGGATTTGCTCCAGGGCCTGAGCTACGGTCACATCCGGGCGCAGGGTCGCATAGTCGCTGCTCATCAGGGCGCCAGCCGTGCCCTCGGCGTAGCTGGCGAGCTTGCGGATATCCTCGCGCACGGCACGGGCAACCAACGGGAGAATCTGCTCGGCAACCTGCTGGTCCAGCCGCTGCACAAGGTCTGCCCGGTCGTCGTGCGGCAACTTTTCCAGCAACCGCGCCATGGCCTGACGGTTTGCGCCATGCACCAACTCCACCTGTCGATCCAAGTCGAAGCGCGAAAAGATTTGGGCGGCTTGTTGCTCGGGGATCACAGCCAGCAGACGCCAGATATCCGTGTCGTGCAAGGCGGCGACAGAATCGGCTATCTCGCCCGGATGCACGGACCCCACCGCTTTTTGAAACCCGGCGACATCACCGATATTGATCAATTTAAGAAGTTCGGGCGCAAGGATAGGATTGGTCATGACTGTCTTCCTTTCTGTCCAAAGGCGGGGCCGCATAAGCGGAACGGACAAGCCCAGAAGGCAGCCGGAGAGTGTCAGGCGAGGCTAAAACATCTCCCCTCCCATCGTCAGACTTGTTCCGCGCAATTCAGCCAGCCTGATACTACACGAATCAGGGTCTTCGCCCGCTGACTCCGCGACGTTCAGGCTATTATTACCGCATTCATCCATAACTCTGTTCACCTCGATAAAACACGCTTGCTCGCACCCGCAGCGCGGGGCCGAGTTAACCTAATATTTATACGACATCCGAAGCGGTTACACCAGCATATTTTAGATTCGATGGTCACGCGGGTTTTGATGGAAGATATAAGCATTGACTGGATGCAAGTTCATACAGTACAAATATTGGCATGCAAAAGAAAACAGAACTTGCTCAGAAACGGTTCGGCCGTTTGGTCCAGTTGATCGGCTTTTATAAGAAAGACCTGGCAACGCGGATCCAGGCAAGCAAACGCTTGTTTGGCGCCAAGGTCATGGTCGTGGATATCCATACCCATTCCAAGTTCAGCGATGGCACCGGAACGCTCGCAGAAAACTATGCGGCCGCCATGAACGCCGGCGTGGATTTTTATTTTGCAACCGACCATGGGAGCTTGAGGCAAAAAGCGGGCATCAAGAAATGGCAAAACGTATCTTGGGGCCAGGAGCCGGTCGCCGGACTGCATCATATCGGCCTGCTCCAGCCGACGCGCCTGTTCAGGCCGCGCCTGCGCTCGATCGCCGCGGACTTTGCACAGGCCAAACGCCTTGCGGAATTCGCCTGGATCCCGCATCCAGCCGGCTGGTATCCGCAAACCTGGTATGCTGCGGAAAGCATCGAATCTCTCTGGACGCTGGGCGATGCTTTCGCCATCGAAGTCATGAACGGCGCCAACAAAATAGCCAGGGCTTATGACGCTTTCGACATGAAGGCACAGTCCGTCTGGGATCGCCTGCTGTGCGATGGAAAAAAAGTCACGGCGCTGGGCAGCAGCGATGCGCATTGTCCGGAGGAAATCGGATCGGCCTGGACCGGCATAGGCACCGGAACCTGTTCGGCCTCCGCGATCATACGGGCCTTGAACGCGGGATGCTGTTTTGCCTCGGAGTCGTCATTAATTGGATTTCAGGGAGATGGAAAGCCAATGGGATCCACGCTGAAAAAGCGTCGCGGGGCAAGCTTGCTATTCCGTTTCAAGGTTGCGGATGCGGGCGGTCTTAACTCGGCCAGGCTCATTTCTAACGGCACCGTTATCAAGTCTTTTCAGGCCGGCGGCCTAAACCTGCTCAGCGGAGATTTCCGGGTTAAAGCCACGTCCCGGCGGGCGTATTACCGGCTGGAAACGACGGCTGCGGACGATCGTCGCGCCTATTCATCTCCAATTTACGTGGAGCCGCAGGCCTGATTTGATAAAAGCTTTCACGTTTTTTTACTGCCAATGCGGGGCTTGAACGCAGCCCAAAACCGCCGCACACTGTGCGGCGCCACAGCTGTAGTGCGTCACGGCCTGACGCAAAATCTTCTCTTGCTTGAAGACCGGGGGGGAGAGGAATTATCTCGCGCAGGGACGCAGGGGTCGGAATTCGGAAAAACTCAGAGCCTCAGCGGCACTGCGGAAGAAAAATCAAGTTCTTCCGCAGAAAACGGCCCAGGCCGGCATTCACCGCGGAACAGATTTACAATGATAAACAGGATGCACAGGATCGGTAGCAATAACCAGAGCATCCATCCTGTATATCCCTGTTAAATCCCGGAACCGCAAATCCTTATCGATCTTGTCGATCTGCATGAGGCATGGACGCTGGACACGAATGGCAGCCTGCGCGGAGACATGAACAGGGCCGGCAACAAAGCCCGGCCGCCGCGGTGGGCTGCGGATCGCACTTCACTCTCTCTTGAATGCGGAAGCGGGCCAACAGGTCATATCCCGGAGGCGGAAGGCGCTGGTACCAGGCGCGGGGTGGCGCTTAAAAACTGTCGGGCAATTTCGCACAACTCCTCCAGGGTTTTCGCGTTCTGCGCCTTGGTCGCAAATGTATGCCCGAAAGAAAAATTTCGTGCGTAATACGCGCTAAATATCTTCATTCGGAACAGGGCTTTGCGCGGGATGAAATCCTCGCAAACGTACTGGAACAGCTTATCCCACACAGCGGCGTAATCCACCGGCGCCGGACTCTGCCAGTGGGCAAAAATCCACGGCTGGACCGCCGCCATACGACCCACCATAATCCCAGCCGTGGATCCGAAATGTGCCGGGTTGGCCTGAATCAAGGCCGGGCCCGCAATGTCGCCATTGGCGATAACCGGCAAACGGGTCTGTGCAGCCGCCCAGGCAAAAAGCTCATGCCGGGCAACACGCTTCAGCTTTTCATCATGAAAGCGAGGATGGAGCGTGATTGCGTCCGTCCCGCAATCCTCGATCAGTTTCAAGCGGCGCATCAACTGCTCCCGCCAATCAGGCTGATGTTTGCCCAGGCGTATTTTGACGGTCAGCGGGCCGGCATAGAGGCGGCGGAGCGTGCGCAGGACATGCGCCAGCCGGACTTCATCCTCGAACAGAAACGCGCCCGCCCGCAAAGCCTTGATCGAGGGCGACGGGCACGCACAATTAATATCGATCCCGTCCGCTCCGAAAGCGCCCAGGCGCTCAACTATTCCCTCCAGCGGCTCCGAGCCGTTGACCAGGATTTGATAAATCACCCGGCCTTCCGCGGGACGCCGCCTGACATAGGGCGAGGAAGACACCTCCGTCAGGAGTGCCCGGGCCGAGAGCATTTCGGTGTACAAGGCGCCGTAGCCACCGAAGTCCGCCAGTAGCCGACGGAAGGCGCTATGGGTGATTTCCGCCATCGGCGCACAAAACAACGCCGGCGTAAATTTAACGTTTCTGATAGTCAAAGAGCTTTGCATACTAAATAAGTTCAGACTTCCTGATCCGGGCGAAAAATAAGATGGCACCTTTGAGCGGTTTAGACAAGCGCAGAGATCATCCGCGCATTTGTTTCCGGGTGACGAAAA
>CAZALU010000033.1:0-31373 GCA_964486075.1 uncultured Verrucomicrobiota bacterium | reverse complement strand
CCCTGGAGGGGCGAGGGGTGGGTTCCTTGATCCTCGGAAGTTAATTACCTGAACAGCTATAGCTGATCTGGTGGAACGGACTATTTTTTCTGCCGGTTTCCTATATTCAGATTTCCTGATCCGGGCGGATTGGCATTAAACCAATTTATGGCAGTGCTGTAGAAGCGACGCTCTCGCCGCTTTTGCTGCCGGATAAGAACGCGGCGATGGCGCCGCGTCTACGAATGCGCCAGCCTATGTTCCGCCCGGATCAGGAAGTCTGAACGTAGGACAGTTTTGGATGAAAAAGGGCTTTGCCGGCCTGCTGGCGGTCTGTATTCGCCATCAAAACGGAGAACTCAGGTTGCTTTGGGCAGCTTCATCGCACCTAATCGCAGATGCGCCCATTGGCCACGCCTGGATTTTGTTCTTCCACAAAATCCGTGGGTCAAGGCAAGCATTCACCACGGAGTTACGCGAAGGCATGGAGAAGATAAGATGGGAGGCGTGAAGGTTTTTTTATCACAAAAGAACACAAAGATCGCCAAGAAGAGTTGCCGCAGACACAGATGCACAAAGACGCCTACAAGTATCGGCGTATAGGCGTGTCGACGCAGAGAAAGCGTAACGGTGCTTGGAAACAACGGCGTATCGGAGTTATCTGTTTTACATCTGAACCCTGCGGCACTGCGTCTCTGTGCGAGATAATTCCTTTCCCATCCGCTCTGCTCCTTTTCATCCTTTCCCGAGCATGGCGCTTGCCATGTCCGGAACATACGATAAGCACCCCGGTGCAGCCCCCGCAAAACTTTTTCGGTTGCGTTTCGGGAGGGGTAGACTATGCTCTGTGCCGATGGAGCTGGCTGGGATCAATTCCTTAAAGCGTCCGTCCGCTGTTAGTCAGTGCTTGAATAGTTCTTGCTATGAAAGAGAGCTTCACATGAATGATAGAGAACGGTATCTGAACACGATGTTATTTGGTCATCCGGACAAAACACCCCTGCAACCGGGAGGCGGGCGGCAGTCCACGTTGGAAGCGTGGCACAGCCAGGGGCTGCCGGCGCATATCAAGGATAGCGGTCCGGACTTGCTGGATTACGCCTATGCCCAGGCGGGGCTTAAATGTCGCGCGCCGCGCGGCGGGCCGTGGTTCTGGATTCAGGAACGAATGATTCCGATCTTCGATGAAAAGGTGATTGAGGAGAAAGCCAACTCCCGGGTAGTCCAGGATTGGAAAGGCAACATCTGCGAAATAGGCAAGGAGTTCACGGTTGAGCATTTGCGCAATGCCATTGATTTTGTGACTCGCCGTTGGATCAAATGCCCGGTCGAAAACCGCGACGATTGGGAGGCGATGAAGCGCCGCTACAACCCCGACGACCCTGCGCGTTTGCCCAAGGATGCGGAGGCGTTGGGGCGACAGTTGAAAACGCGGGATTATCCTTTCGGGTTCAACTTTTCAGGCCCGTTCTGGCAGCTGCGAGAATGGCTCGGGTTCGAGAGTCTCTGCATGATGTTCCATGACGATCCGGATTTTATCAGGGAAATGATCGCTTTCTGGGAGGAGCATGTTGCCCGGCTCATGGAACGGGCGTTGGTCCACTGCGTGCCGGATTGGGTGCATATTTCCGAGGACATGGCCTACAAGAGCTTTTCCATGATCTCCCCGCAAATGGTGCGCGAGTTCCTCATGCCGACCTGGAAACGCTGGGGCGACATTGTGCGCGGCGCCGGCTGTCCTGTGTACGACGTGGATTCCGACGGGTTTGTCGGCGAACTGATTCCGCTCTGGATTGAATCCGGTCTTAACGCCTGCGACCCCATGGAGGTGGCCGCCGGGAACGATTTACCGGCCTACCGGCGGCTGTACGGCAACCGGATGGCTTATTCCGGCGGCGTGGACAAGCGAGCGATGGCCAAGGGCGGACGAGTCATCGAAGCGGAAATCGAGCGCTTGGAGCCCGTGATCCGCAGCGGCGGCTACATTCCCTCGTGCGATCACGGCATTCCGCCGGATGTTTCCTGGCCGAATTTCGTGCACTATGTCAAACTCCTGGCTAAAGTCACCGGCTGGGATGCGTGACTTGGCAATCGCCGCTGTTAATCTTTCCAAAATCACATTGATATAGCGCTTGGCGTCCGACAATCTATGGCGACAAAAATAAAAGAGAAATTTTCAGCCGAGCTGTCCAGAAAAGACCCGGATTTCGAGATCAGCCTGCGCCCTTCCAAGTTTCGGGATTTTATCGGTCAGGGCAAAGTCAAGGAACGTCTACAGCTCTTCGTGGACGCTGCGCGGGGGCGCAAGGATGTGCTCGAACATGTCCTCCTGGCAGGGCCGCCCGGTTTGGGGAAAACCACGCTGGCTTATATCTTGGCTGACGCTATGGGCGTTAACATCCGCGCCACGTCTGGTCCGATCATCGACAAGCCGGGCGATCTGGCCGGGATTCTGACGAGCGTCGAGCCCGGCGATATAGTTTTCATTGATGAAATACACCGCATCCAGAAATCAGTTGAAGAATATCTTTACTCGGCGATGGAGGATTTCATTCTGGATATCATGATCGATCAGGGACCGAACTCCCGATCGGTGCGCCTGACCATTCCCAAGTTCACGCTGGTCGGCGCGACGACCCGCAGCGGATTGCTTTCGGCGCCGCTGCGGTCCCGTTTCGGAATGAACGTGCGCCTGAACTACTATCCCGCCGGGGAATTGCAGGAAGTTATCCTGCGTTCGGCACGCATCCTGAATATGGATATTGATGACGAAGGCGCCCACGAAATTGCCGGTCGTTCGCGGGGCACTCCGCGTATCGCCAACAACCTCCTGCGCCGGGTGCGCGATTATGCCCAGGTCAGAGCCGATAATCGCATCGTACGTTCCATCGCCGATCAGGCGCTCGAGATGCTGGAGATCGACAAGCATGGCCTAGACGAGATGGATAAACGCATTCTCCTGGCCGTCATTGAAAAGTTTGCGGGCGGCCCGGTCGGCCTGAATTCGCTGGCGGTATCGGTGGGGGAGGAAGCCGACACGATCGAAGAGGTGTACGAGCCCTACCTGATTCAGGAAGGTTACCTGAAGCGCACGCCGCAGGGGCGGGTGGCCACGGAGTTGTGCTACCGGCGCCTGGGTCTGAAAATCAGGGATAACCAGGGACGCTTGCCGCTGTAGGCGTTTTGACTGCCATCTTTTACCCCTGTTTGCAATTCTGAGGGAAGCATGATTAAAATCGGTGTGGCGCTTGGCGGGGGCGGAGCCAAGGGGCTGGCCCATATTCCGATGCTGGAAGTATTCGACGATTTGGGCATCCGTCCGCACCGGATTGCCGGCGCCAGCATCGGCGCCGTAGTCGGTGCGCTCTATGCCTCCGGGATGTCCGGTCGGCAAATCCGCGATCATGTCCAGCGTATGCTGGCGGTTGGGAGCACTTCGTTACGGGATGCGTGGCGGAGTAAGCGGATTCCGAAATGGCAGATTCCAAAGTGGATCGAATTCATGGATTTGGAATTCGGGCGTCACGCCGTTTTCAAAGGCGACCGTTTCATCAATTACCTCTACAACTCCATGGGAGTGAGCAGTTTTGATGCCTTGCCGGTGCCGCTCCGTGTCGTGGCCACCGATTTCTGGACCTCGGAACAGGTGGTGCTGGATGAAGGGCCATTGCTGCCTGCCGTTAAGGCCAGCATGAGCCTGCCGGGCGTGTTCCCCCCGATATCCCTTAACGGCCGAATCCTTTGTGACGGGGGCGGGGTTAACCCGGTGCCCCACGACTTGCTGGACGATTGCGATCTGGTTGTGGCCATTGATGTCATGGGACGTATGCGGGCGCCAGATCTTCACGTGCCCAATCTGTTTCGTGCTGTGCTGGGAATGTTCGATATCATGCAGAATTCGATCATTGCCCAGCGGTTGGCTAAAAGTCGGCCGGACATTTACATCAGGCCGGATATAGCCGGTATCGATCTTTTGGATTTCCACAAAGCCGATGCCATTTATGTCCAGTCCGAGCCGGCGCGGAAACAACTCCGGTGTGAACTGGCGCGCATTCTGCGGCGAGTTGAGTGACACGCGTGCCGATGCTTTAGTTTTTTTTGGTGGGGCAACTCGATCATGAGACTGTAGTTGGCTCCTGTGCCGGCTATCGTTGATCCATCTAGGCGGCGTTGGCTTGATCCGCCACGCTTCAGATAACGATGCCGGCGCATCGTAGTGGCTACGGCAATTCCGGCCTCTTCAATAACTGGTATTTTACCACGCTTGACATCCCGGCTTTGTTTTCGCACCATATTTACCATGAATGAACTTTTTAGGGTCGGCGCTCGAGCCCACACCAAAACTGCCGGATTAACCGCGCTGCTTTTGGCGCTGGCGCTGGGCGCGTCGGCGGTTGGGCCGCCGTCCACGGCGGCGGGATCCGCTTCTGAGACCAGGCCGAAGCATGAGCTTTCCTGGTGGGAAAGTTCGCGCGCTTCCAAGGCGACGTCGGCTGAGCAATTGGCCTATGCCGACGCGCTGCGGGAACAGGGCCGGCTGATCTTGGCCAGCAAGCAATACCGCGCACTAACCTATGCCTGGCCGCAGTCGCCGGAAGCCCCGCAGGCCCAGTACCGTTTTGCTCAATTGCTGGACCAGCGCGGCAAGACTAAATACGCTTTTGAGGAATATCAGTATCTCCTTGAGGCCTATGCCGGTTTTGTGCCCTACCAGGAAGTGCTCGAACGCCAGTACGACATTGCCAACCGCCTGGCCACGGAAAATCGCTATTTCCTCTTCTTCAGCTATAAGTCCCCCGAGGATGCAATTCCTTTGTTTGAAACCCTGATCCAGAACGGTCCGCAATGGAAACGTGCCCCGGAAATCCAGTTCCGCATCGCTCGCATCTATCAACAAAAGGAGCAATACGACTTGGCCTTGGACACCTATGCGCTTTATCAGCAGAAATACCCGCTGAGTGCGCTGATGGAGCCGGCAGCGTTCGGACAAGGAGTATGCGCCTATAAATATGCCCGGGAAAATCCCCACGCTGTTGATCTGCGCCAGAACGCGGAAGCGATACTGCTGAGTTTCCTGGAGCGATATCCGCGCAGCGCCATGGCCGACACGGCTCGGGCGCATTTAAATGAGCTCCAGTTGGCCCAGGCCACATCCCTATACCGGCAGGCGACGATCTATGACCGCCAATCTCAGGGGAGTTTATTTAACAAGGAAAATATGGCCGCCCTGGGCGCCGCTCGAATATCTTACCAGCGGGTTATCGATGACTACCCACTGTCTCTTTTGGCGCAGACCGCTCGCGCCGACATCAATCGGATTAATGAAAGAATGGAATCATATCATGATAATCAATAAGACAATGCGAGGGTGGATCGGGCTGCCGATCATGGCGCTGTTGCTGGCGTATGCTTTGGGGTGCGCGGGCTATCGACTGGGGAGTTCCCTGCCGCCGGATATTAAATCCGTTTTTGTGCGCACTTTCATCAATAAGTGCAAGGAACCGCTGGTCGAGATCGATGCCACCAATGCCACCATTTCCGAGTTCCAGAAGGACGGCACCTTGAGGATCGGACGGGTGGACGACGCGGATGTTATCCTGGAAACAACTTTGACCACAATTACCCTTGAACCACTGCGTTACGATCGCACGGATGTTGCCAAGCCCAAGGAATACCGGCTGATAATGAATGCGACTTTCGTGCTCAAACGGAACCAGACCGGGAAAATAATCGGGGACGGAGAATGTATCGGAGAGTCCACGTTTATCTATGCCGGCAATTTGGCGAGCGCCAGGCGGAGCGCCATACCTAAAGCTTCCGAGGACCTGGCCAAGCGGATTGTAGAACAAGTCGTCGAGGTCTGGTGATCAGGCGGTTTTTTCCAGCGCTGCCAGCTTGGCGGCGGCGCGGCGCTTGCGTCGAATAGCAGTGTTTTGCTTGATGACGCCGGTTTTGGCCGCCTTGTCGAGGGTGGAACAATATTCCCGGAAGGCTAGGCGTGCTTGTTCCTTTTCCTTGCTGGCAACATTTTCAAACACCTTGCGGCGAACGGTGCTGATTTTTGCCTTGGTCGAGCGATTGCGCAGGCGCGCAGCCTCGGTAACACGAACACGTTTCACGGCGCTGTGAAGATTCGGCATTTCCTTCTCTCCTTGACATTTCCGTTTCAGCCGGAACAGGCAGTGCCATGCGCCGCCGGCCACGATATTTTTTTGCGTTATTTGCCAACTAACGATTCGTACTCTGGGCCAAGGCTTGCCGGGAGTCAAGCCGATTTTAACTCAATTAAACCGTTTGACACTGGCCTCTTGCTCATTCATGATTCATACTCTGAACTCGCACGAGCGAGCTTGAGAACGAGGGGCTTGTGAGAATTATGCGCGCTATTGTTGGCTTGCTGTTGATCCCGGTTGGCGCGGCGCTCACCCTGACAATTTTAGCCTTGGTGGCCGGCCTGGGGTCGGCGCCGGGCTTGGCGCAATTACTGCCGTCCCTGGTGTTGGGCGGCGGTGTAGTATTGTGGGCTATTGTCTTTTTGTTCATGCCCAGACCGGTTCGTGTCTATGTTCTGGCCCATGAGTTGACCCATGCCCTCTGGGGCGCCATGGCAGGCGCCCGTGTTTCAGGATTGAAGGTGTCGAGGAGCGGTGGCAGTGTCTGTATCTCCGAAGTCAATTGGTTGACGGCCCTGGCGCCATATTTTTTTCCCTTTTATACGGTGGTTGTATTGTTGGTGTATGGCCTGTTGGCCTTGGTTCTGGACATGCGCCGCTGGGAGATGCTCTGGCTTGGTCTGATCGGTCTCACTCTTGGATTTCACTGGTGTTTCACGCTGAACTCGCTGGCCCAGTCTCAGAGCGATATCCGGCGTTACGGCTGTCTGTTTTCATATTCGCTGATCTACCTGTTCAACCTGTTGTTGATCGGGCTGGTGTTGGTTTTGACGGCGCCGCTGACATTTGAGCAGTTTGGCACCCGGCTGATCGGGGACATTATCCGCGTCTATCAGGTTTGTGGCTTGGCCACGATAGCCGTTTTTCGTTGGTTGCAGCAGGTCTTGAGCGGTGGCGTAGGTGGCTGATCACTGAAAGGGATCCGGACATCAATAGCTGTTAACGCGTGATGCGACAGTGGTCGCGAAAGTGGTTGCCCCGTTGCGTGGCGTTAAAACCGTTACAATCACGGTCCCGGGGAGGTTGATTTTTCTTCGGTTGACGAGCCATATTTCGTCAATAATTTGAGCATATTCAAAGAAACAGGCTGCAATAAAACGCGGGCTCTGCCGTTGCATGAATAGGGTGTGGCGCTGTTCCGTGCGGATCTTATCATGGAAGACAACGATAATGAATTGCTGATCCGGTACCGCGACGGCAATATCCCGGCGTTGGAACAGCTCGTGGAGCGCTACCGTAAACCGCTGTTCGGGTTCATTCTGAACATGATCGGTCGTCAGGAGGAAGCGGATGATGTTTTTCAGGAGGTCTGGTTCCGAGCGATTAAGGCCATTGATCGTTATCGGTCGGACCGCTTCTTGAGCTGGCTGTTCCGGATTGCGCGCAACTTGATAATTGACAGGTATCGGAGCCGAAAGGCGCTGATTAGCCTGGCGAGCGAGAATCAAGATGGTGTGACTTTGGAGGATGCCATCCCGGCTCCGGGTCGTACGGCAGCGATGCTGGTTGTCGATCGCGATATAGCCCTGCGCGTGGCGGCAGCTGTCGCGAGCTTGCCGGAAGAACAGAAGGAAGTGTTTCTGATGAGAATTGAAGGTGATCTGGCATTCAAGGAAATAGCCAAGATTCAGCGTGTTTCCATCAATACGGCCCTGGCCCGGATGCAATACGCTCTGGCCAAGTTGAGGGTAGTGCTGCGGGAAGAACTTATTGGGGGATGCTTGTAATGAATTGCCAACAGGCAGAACAATGGCTGTTGTTGAAGGATGCCGGTGAGTTGCCGGCTCGGAACCGGCTGCGGCTTGAAGACCACTTGGATGGTTGCGCTTCTTGCCGTTCTTATCAGGACGATCTGGAACGTGTGACTGCGGTGGTGCGGCGGAGCTTGCCAGCGGGCGCACCAGCGGAGCGGGCTCTGGCCGCGATCCTGGAAACCGCGTGCACGCGCAAGCCTGTGCAGCGGATTCCGAAGTGGATCCGGCTGGTGTGGCGTCCAGCGCTGGCCGCAGCAGCTTTGCTTATGCTTTGCCTGGGAGGATGGCTCTGGTTGGTTGACTGCGTCCCGTCAACAGGCGGATCAGCGGTTGCCCGGGAACAGGCGGTAACCAAGTTGGTATTCACGGCTGTCGCCGGCAGCGATGAATTAAGCATGTTGCTTATGGAAGATGTGCTGCCGCTTGAATTGGTAGCCGATCTTGACCTCCAATTTGATCTCAGTCCGCTGGACCGCGACCTTCTACTCCTTGAAGGCATGGCGATCTAAGCCCCATGCCTGGCGCCGGGACTGATTTATTACACCTGCAATATGGAGAAAATGCCTTATGCATCAGAAAAAACTTTGGCGCCTATTGGCGGCGCTGGCAATCGCGACGACAGCGAGTGCTCAGATCAATATTCCGTTGACGGTGGAAGACAGGGCCGGAACAGGTCAGGAGAATGCTTTCATCTGTTCGGGCTTGCCGTTTGCGCGTGGCGTTCTGAAGAGCGCGACCCTGGCCCTGGTGGACAACTCTGGAACAGCGCTGCCCGCCTGCCTGAGGTCAATGGAGCGCTGGGATGACGGTTCGGTCAAGTGGCTGCAAATTCAGACAGCGCTTTCGCTGGCCAAAGGCGAGCAGAAAAAACTGGCGCTCAAAACGGGCAACGGCCCCGCCGTGAAAGACGACTGGCACGTGCAGGAAGGGACAAATGGGGTCCGCGCGGGCAACGGCTTGCTGGAATTGGCGCTGGCGCAATCGGGCACGGAACCGGTCCGCGGATTGTGGGTCAAGGGTATGCCCGTCTTTCAGGCGGATGGCGAGCCCCAAATGCTGTTCGACGTGGACCAGACTAAACCGGGTCCGACGGATGAAGAGAACTGGTTGCGGGATGCCGCGCCGACCGGGGAACTGCTTAAATCGCATGGCAAGGTGGAAGCCTGTTATGTGGAGGAAAAGACGCCGTTCCGGTTGGTGATATGCCAGGAGGGTGCGATTGTCCACGAGGAATCGGGCGAGCGCATGGCTTCGTTCGTGCTGCGCTATTATCTCTATAAGGGTAGTTACGAAGTTAAACTGGAGCACACCGTGGTGTTGGAATTCGACACCACCGGCCGTTTTCTGCGCCTGTGCGCACTGCGTTTTCCGGCCAACTTGGAAGGCACCAGCGCGAGCTTCTCGGGCGCTGACGCCGCTGATTTTATTCCCTTGGGCAAGACCAATGGCGCAAGCCTGCTGGCGACAAAGGACGACGCGCGGGTGCATCAGGTCAAACGGGCAGACGTCAAGCCGGTCCGCTGCTGGATCGAGCGGGGTGCGAGCGAGCAACGCAAGAAGACGCAGGATTGTCCCGGTGCAGCGGGCTGGGTGAATATCAAAGGGCCTAAAATTAATTTTACGATGGGGGGCCAGAGGTTTAAACAGCGCTTTCCCAAGGAACTGGCTGCGACCGGCAAAGGCATCGTCTATTCGCTCTGGCCGTCGAGCACGCAGCAGGTGCTCGATACGCGCAATTACCGCTGGGGTCATCAACCTCAGGGACCGGAAGGTAAAAGATGGGAAGCCCTCCAGGGCCGGGCTGAGGGCACGGCAATGACGGAACGGATGCTGTTCGATTTCTCGGGCAAGGCGCGCGGGGACATACTGCTGGCGCGACATGCGCAACGCCTGCTGCTCAAGGCCGATCCTCACCAATACCTGAAATCGGGCGTGTTCGGTACGGTCTCAGCCTATAATCCCCAGAAGTTTCCGGAATACGAGGGCGCGATGGAAGCGCTGTTATACTGGATCATTCGCTCGCCGGACGAATTCCAATGGTACGGCTTGTTAAACGACGGCGGTAGTCTTATGGAGTTCAACTGGGCAGCGGTCCGCGGCTGGCCACAGGTGCCAAACACCTGGATGTGCCGAGGCTATTCCGGGTGGCTTATGGATGATGGTAATCCGAGCCAGATGATGCTGCTCTGTTTTTTACGTTCCGGCAACGACGATTACTTTGATTTTGTCGAGCGCAAGATGAACTATGTCAACGATATCGCCTGTGTCCATGCGGATACGGAGCCGTTAGTTTATGCTTCCAATAATGGACGTCCATGCATTGGCGGTTCGCGCCGGCATAACGCCCAGCCGTGGGGTGATTACATTTCCTCGCGCGGGGCGAACGCGTACGGAAAATATTTTTTCTATCTCCTGACGGGCGAACCGCGCTATTTTGACGTGATCGTCGAGGGTCTGTATTTTGAGTGGATCTACTGGAGCTACGAGAATTGGACCATGGTGGGTTCCCTTTCCCTGGGATACGAACTCTTCAAAGGTCTGCAGGAATCGGATCCCTACTTTGAGGCAAAACACAAGCAGCGGCTGGCGCGTCTCCAGCGCATGAAGGATGCCGCCCAGAAGAAGAATTGGGGCAAGTGCGTGCAGGCGGCGAACTTCTACCTGGATATTGAAAAACAGCTGGATAAACCTGAGGTGCTGCTGAACCGGGCCACGGAACTACTGAAGACAAAGGTCAAGGCCGAAACGCTGGATTTTGTAGCCGAGTGCCCCATGACGGAAGGCGTTAAATATTACGAACTGGCCCAGGCGCCGGACTCGCCGAACGCGCAGTATGCGCGAAAATTCCTCCAGACTGCCGCGGATGAAGTTCTTGCCGGGCGGGGAGCGGGGCCCCAGGACCAGTACGCGCCGCTCTTTCAAGGCCGGGCCATGGTGATGGCCAATGCCATCAAGCCGGATCCAAAATACCGGAAATTTGTGCAGGCGCGGCTGGACGAGATGTTTGGCAAGGACAAGGCCAGCCTCAACCCGGTATCACTGGCCGGGGACATGCAAGGCGGGGCTGCGGCACTGTCTTACATGGAACTCTGGAAAAGGATCGCGCGCTATGACGGGATTCCCTGTCAGAAGCTGGAGCATGTCAACGGGCGCGTCCTGGCCCGCATGCCCTATTTCCTGTACTGCTTGGAATCACGTTAGCTCGCTGGAAAGGTTTGGCAAAAATGCCGGTGTGGTGAGGGCGCATACCCCCCCCAGCCGCGTTCCGCGCAGGAGTCGCAGACGCCGGCCAGGTAGGTGGGATGCATCAGGCCGGACGAGAGAAATCATCGGCTAGCTTGCTCAGGAAAGTAATATGTTTCCATTCTTCCCGGATAATGGCGTCGAGCCGGTCCTGTCCCTGCGCCGGCGATACCAAGGCTTTCATGCCGGTATAAAAAACGATGGATTCCTTTTCCATGCCGGTGGCCATACCGAAGACTTGCTCCAGCGAGGGGTTTCCTCCGAGCAGGCTCTTGGGATCCTCGTCGAACTTAAAGACTCGGCGATTCGCCATGGCTTTCAAGTATAGATCGGCATCGTTGTCGGGGTCGAAAATCACGGGTTCGATTTCCCGGGCGCCCAGTTCCTGGCGCATGTCTTTAAAAATGGCCAAGTGGTTGTCTTCCTGTTCGGCGAGAGTGGTCAGGAGCGAACCAGCTTGGGGATATTGACCGGCCGCCGCTCGGTAGAAAGCGGCGCCGTTACGCTCGATCTGTTCAGCCATTTCAAAAACTTCAGCGGCGTTGAATTCGATTGCCATGTAAACCTCCAGATTAGAACATATAGGCGATTTTTAGGCCGCCGTGGCCTTCCTCGGCGCAGTTGACCGCCGTGCCGCCGTAGGCGGTGCAGCGCAGGTTTTCATGCGGGGCATAGCTCAAACCTCCGTTGAAAAAGGCGGGTACGCCGCTGTAGGGATTGTTGTCGGGTTCTTGGGATATTCTGGCTTCCGCCAGGAATGAGAACTGGTCGCTCAAATCCCAAATGAAGCAGGCGGAGCCGTAAAAGGTGCCGCTGTCGCCCGTATTGATGTCATAGCGGGCGTCGAGAATATAATGGTAAACATCATCGACGGTTGTGCCCACCGCTACACCGAAAATGCCGTTAACCTGGCCCTGGCTATAACCGAACATTGTGTCGGTTTTCTGGATGGGAGCCATGTCCTCGTCATCGCCTGTCGGGAAGCTAATTTCGGCGTAGGGGATGACCCATGGATATTTGTAGGTGTATTCGTAGGCCAGTAATTCGGCGCCGATGGTGATATCGTTAAAGCCGCTCATGTTCTTATCGCGGGAGTCGGACTTAATGGAGCGGAAGGGCACGTTGGCGTAAAGGGTCAAGTTTTCGTAAGCTCCGAAGCGCACTTGGGGGGCGATCGTGTATTCGCTGCGCTTTAACTTGAGATTGGTCACGTTCCGGGATTCGTCGTAGCGTACATAAGCCCCCAGCAGATCCACCTCAAAAGCATGCAGCTCTGGTACTTTGTTTTCTTTAACGAAGAGCGGCCGGATGGTTTCCGACTGGGCATACACCAGGGATGCCGTTGTTAACAGCGCCGTCGCCACAAGCAGAGATTTCGATTTCATAGTAGTTTCCCCCTGAAAATAGCAGGCGTAAAGCCTGCTCTACCTTGTTGCTTGCACTGGTAGAGCCGGGTTTATCCCGGCTATGCTTTTATTTTCAATCCATTCCATCCCGCAGCGCCGTGGTGCGGGCAAACTCGCTCCTTTAGAATAAATCGTTTCGAATAATTTACCGATCCTGCCCGGGGAAAGCAACAAGAAATCTGTAAAAAAAGTCAAGGGGGTGGACCGTGTGAAAAAACGAGTATTGTGTCCCGGAAGTGCCTTCGCATCGTCAGTGGTTTAAGATAATGCCAAACCCACCCCCAACCCCTCCCGGGAGGGGATCAAGCAGGGCATAAACGCCGAGCACATCAGCAGATACGGGGCAGGTCTTCACCGAGCGGCATCTGGATAATGCGTTCACCGCCGGCGGTGGTCTCCAGCAGAGCCATGCCGACCGGCTCGGCGCATACCGCGCCGATCACGGCGGCATTTCGCCCCAGGGGATGCGCCCGCAGGAGAAGCAGCGCCGCCGCGGCGTCCGCTTGCGGACAAATCACCAGGGCTTTGCCTTCATTTGCCGCGTTGAGAGGATCCAGGCCGAGCAGTTGGCAGATGCCCAGTACTTCTTGGCGGACCGGCAGGGCGGCTTCTTTCAAGCGGATGCAGACCCGGGATTTCTCGGCTATATCGCAGACCGCTGCCGCTACGCCGCCGCGCGTGGGATCGCGTAGGCAATGCAGGTTGGGGATTTCGCGTAGCAAGGGCGCCACCAGGTTCCAGAGCGGCGCGACATCACTCAAGAGCGCACTTTTCAGATTCAGGCGCCTGCTCATTACCGCGGCACCGTGATCGCCCAAGCTGCCAGTGACGATAATCACATCGCCGTTGTGTGCGTTTCCTGCGGACACGTCCGTGCCGGGGAGGCGCGCCCCGATGCCCGAGGTGTTAATGAAAATCTCGTTGCCTTTGCCCCGCTCCACTACTTTCGTGTCCCCGGTCACGACCTGAACGCCGGCTTGTTTGGTAACCTCGGCCAACGAGCGGATAACCCTGTCCAGATCTTCAAGGGGTAGCCCTTCTTCCAGGATCAGTCCCAAGCTCAGGTAGCGGGGTTCGGCGCCTTGCATGGCTAGGTCGTTGATCGTGCCGCAGGCGGCCAGTTTGCCAATATCGCCGCCCGGGAAAAAAATCGGGTTGACGACATAAGAGTCGGTCGTGAAAGCCAACTCCGCTTCTGGGATCGTCAGACAGGCGCTGTCGTCCAGCCGTGCCAGGATCGGGTTGCCGAGCCGGCACAGAATGATATCGTGGATCAGCGCCTGGGAGCGCACGCCCCCGCCGCCGTGGGAGAGGAGAATAATATCGTTTGAATTAAAAGCGCTCATCGGGTTGGCATTGTTTCTATTCATGAAAAATCTGATATTCAGACATCTTTGTCAAGAAGGTTCAACAATTGGCATTATATTGCCACAGGCACGGAGAAGACAAGATGGGAGATTTATTTCATATTTGAGAATTTACATGCGGATCCGTCTGCCGCCGTTGCTTTCGCCAGAGGCGGATCCGCTTGGTGCGCGGTCTTGGGGAACGAAGACCGATATCATCGATGTCGGCTACAGTCTGAGTTGACCGCCGCGGCGGCCTTATTGTCTTGGATGCAGACATGGCTAGCCAGTGCCTGGAAGCAATGGAGAACGGAAATACTTTGCAGCGCGGATGGCCCGCCTGCGTTTGGTTGGCGACAGTGGGCAGGCCTAGAGTGGATCGAGAAAATTCCGGATACCATCCCAGGAGGGTCGGCTCGCCTCCGTTCCGAGGGCGGGCCGGGGTGGGGTGCTGAATGTAAGGCACAGTATTTTCGAATAAATGTACTTTAGGTTGGAGCGTATGGGCAGCTGTCGCGTGTATTGTTCCCCATGCGCAGGGCAACAACAGCGCTCGGACCGGGAAAAATTAATGATGTCGATCTTGGCTGTTGAAAGTAATTGGCATACGAAAAAGAGCAGGCATGATTTTAGCAAATCACGCGGATACTGCCGGACGTGTCGCGACGTATTTTGTTGACGAAGCCGGTAAAGTACGCGCCGCGCTATGCGCGGCGCATCCGGAAAGAAAAAGACTTTGCCGCTCACAGCGCGGCAGATAAGCGGGTGTGGAACTTTTGGGAAAGCGTCTTGAGGACAAGCCGCTCCAACGTGGGATCTAATTCAGGGTTGGGCTTGAGCAACTGGCCCAGATATCCCTGATCGTGTCTTCCTGACCGAAGCCGCCGGGGACGGCTGGACTTGGCTTATTCGCCCAGTACCACTTCATTCCGCGGACCGGCGGGCTGATCATGCGGCTGCCAGGCATTTGCAGGTAACCGTTGGGGTCGTGCGCGCGCACCCAGTCCCAAGCGTAACGCAACCAGCGGTTCCGGTACTCCGCCGACTGGTGGGCAAACCAGCTGATTTCGTCGTAGCCCCAGATCCAGTGGCGTCCCGTGTTCTGTCCTGCGCGACCGCTTTCTTCAAAGTTATCGAATTCGACGAGGTACGGCAGGTGCTCGCAGGTCCAGCCGCTGGGCGTCAGGCCGCCCCGGCTGCGGCCATAGATGCTGTCCAGATGGTTCATCAGGAAAACGGCTTCTTCCGGCTTGTCCGGCACTTCCTCGAGGCGCAGGGGAAACGAATGGAAATCGAAGAGCAGGCGCCCATCGTGGACGATACCGCCGCTGGGCACGTGGGCGTCGCACAGGACGAAATGGCGCCGTGCATTCTTTACGGCCAGCCGTCGGACGCGGCTCAGCATGTCAGCCCAATGGCGGTGGTCCGGGTCCCGGTGATCCATGAGCTCCACCTGCCCGAAATGAATCGCCTCGATGCCGGCCTGAAAATAGCGTGCTGCGGCATAGACGAACCACATGCGCGTTTCCAGGCAGCTCATGTCGGGCACGGAAGAGCCCGGTGCCCAGTGGTCGACTTTCCAGGACCCTTCGGGGTAGATCATGGCTGCGTAGGAAAAATTCCTGTTCTCCGGCGGCAAATCGAATTCCGCGAAAAGCCAGGTCGGGATCGGAATCTTTTCGATGTCCCGCGTCACAATCTCGAAAATTGACGCTTGCAGGATCAGGTCGGGATCACGCCGATGCGCCTTTGCGGCAATGGGGATCGCGGTTGCCAGTAGTGCCTCCAGTCCGCTCTCGCTGCCCCAGCGGTAGATGGAGCGTCCGATAAACTTGGCACCGCAATGGACGAGCAGGCGCAAGTTGTCATCCGGATTTCCGATACCGCTCAGCCACTCGGCGAATGTATTCGCCCGGGACAGGTAATTTTCCAACACACCCCTGGAGATCGAGCCGTCAAACGAATAATCGCGTTTCATTTTGCTTTATCCTTATTAAGGCGGACTTGGCCAGCAATTGAGACGTATACCCCTCTCAAATTCGTGGGGATGTTGTCTGAATATCGAATCAAATCAAGCTTGTGCATAGCGAAAATAGGCGGCGCAGGCGCCTTCGCTGGACACCATGCAGGCGCCGACCGGCGTCTCCGGCGTACAGCGCCTCCGGAATAGTGGACACTCCGTTGGCGCCCGCGCGCCGCGCAGCACGTCGCCGCAGATGCAGCCCGCCGGCTCCGCGGGTTGCGGCAGGGCGATGTCCGGCCAGCGCCGTAAGGCGTCGTGCGCCCGGAAGGCATCCCGCAAGTTCAGTCCGCTCCCCGGAATGATTCCCAGTCCCCGCCACTCGCTGGCGCCTTCTTCGAATACTTCCCGCAGGATCGCCTGCGCCTGCGGGTTGCCAGTGGCGCCGACGCCGCGGGTGTATTGAATTTCCACTGCGGCCCGTTTTTCCGCCAGTTGGCGCAGCAGCATTTCAATAGCCAGGATCATGTCGCCGGCTTCGAAGCCCGCTACCACGCAGGGGATGCCGTATTCGCGGCAGATGAATTCGTATGGCCGGCTGCCGATGATCGAGCTGACATGGCCCGGGCACAGGAAACCGTCGATCCGCAGTTCCCCGCCTTGCAGCAGGGTGGCCATGGCCTGTGGCATGGTCTTATGCGCGCAGAGAACTGAAAAATTGAGGCACTTTTCTGCCGCCGCCTTTTGTATCGTCCAGGCCACAGCGGGCGCCGTGGTCTCGAAGCCCACGCCCAGGAATATCACCTGCCGCTCCGGATGCTCGTGCGCGTCCTGGAGCGCATCCAGCGGGGAATAAACGACCTTGATTTGCGCGCCGCGTGCTCGCTCTAGTTCCAGCGAGCTCTCAGTTCCCGGCACGCGGAGCAGATCGCCGAACGTGGCGAGCGTGACGTCCTTGATCCGGGAGAGGGCGATGGCGCGGTCAATGTAGCCGGTGGGGGTGACGCAAACCGGGCAGCCCGGCCCTGAAAGCAGGCTGATGTTGCCCGGCAGCAGCGAGCGCAGTCCGGAGCGGAAGGCGGTCATGGTGTGCGTGCCGCAGACTTCCATCATGTGCACCGGCCGTGCGAGTTGTGTTGCCAGTGTTTTCAGGGTTTCAATATGCGGGGCGGAGGACATAACCAGAATTTTTAAGTATAAAATACGCAAAACACGCAAAAAACACTCCATAAATTTCGTGTATTTCGCGTGTTTCGTAGTTGCAAAGCTTAATTGAGTATTCTCAAAAGAACACTGGGTTGCTCCAGGCGGTGCGGCCTTGACGGTCCACGATTTCGACGCGTACATAGGTCGGGCCCTTGTAGACTTCCCAAGCGGCTGTGGTCAAGAGACGTCCGGTAGTGCCTAGCGTGCAACCGTTGTAGCGGTTGCAGATGAAATTTATCCGGCGCGCTGGCGAACAAGTAATCTCTATTTTACGGCCGCGCACGGTTATGTCCTTGATTTCCGGACCTTGCGTGGCGTAAAAACAGCCCCGGCGAATAGCGTTCATGACGGCGCCGGCCGTACATGTTTTGGCTTTGACCATGATCCAGCCGCGCCCGATATTGGCGGCTCCGTGAGTGTCGTCGACCGCGAAGCCGGCGAGCTGATGTCCGGCATCCAGCAGGTCATCCCAATGGGCGCCGCTATAGCCCTTGGCAATGCCCATGTCGCAGACCGTGTTGTACACCTCCGCCCCTAGGAACACGGGAGCGGCCGCCAACAGTTGCTCGCTGCGGGTGCCCGACCAGTAGGGGTGCGCCAGAATCAGTACTGCGTTTTCGTTTTGCGCTTTGCGGCCCAGCGCTTTCCACGAAGTTAGCAAGCCTTTCCCTTTCCACTCGCTCCGCAGGCCGAGGCAAACCACGTGGTAGATATTACCCTCGACCGTGAAGTCCAATTCCTGCGCCGGAATGAGCAGTGGTTTTTGAGGCAGCCCGGACGGCGGGACCGTGCGCTTCCAGTGATCGGTTAAAAAGACAAAATCGTAATCGCGCCGGCCATAGGCTTGCCCGATCTCGGTCGCCGTCAGGGCGCCATCCGAGGCGCGCGTGTGGGTGTGCGTGTTGCCCTTGAGCCAGAGTCCTTTTTGTTTGAACGGATTGGCGAATTGCATGTTATCCTTTCTTGTTGTTTTATTTCCCACAGATTAACTCTTTCAGCCAGCCAGCCCTGTTGGTTGTGATGGAATCGATGCCCAGTCGGAGAAGACGTTGCGCCGTAGCCGCATCGTCCACTGTCCATATATTAACCCCTTTATGAGCTGCCCGAAAAGCTTGCATGAAGTCATGATCCACGCTGGCGTGTGCCGTGCAGTCCACCCCGTCGGCGCCGATTTGCTCCAGTGTGGCAAGGATTTCTTTTGCGGACGGGCTCGTTACTCCCGTGTTCTGGTCTGTGCTGAAATCGGTCAGCCACAGCGTTTTCAAATCGGGAATCCTGCGTTTTGTTTCGGCGATGACCTTTGCGTCGAAGGCGATAACGACCGCCTGCCCGGGACAGAGCTTGGAACTTGCCAGGGCCTTTTCCAGAGCGGGCAGTATTTCCGGGCCGCATTTTATCTCAATGAATATCGTTTTTTCCGCCGGGACCGTGGCCAACACCTCGTCGATGGTTGGGATGCGGGCGCCGATCCATTGATCGCCTTTCCAGCGGCCGACATCGAGGCGGCGCAGTTCTGCGAGGGTTGCGTCGACGAGCCTCAAGTTCTGCCCTCCCGTCCGTTGGGTGGTGGAGTCGTGCATGCAGACGATGGCGCCGTCTTTGGAAAGATATACATCCGTCTCGATGCCATCGGCGTCCTGTTGCCAGGCCAGGTTGAAGGCGGCGAGCGTGTTTTCCGGCGCGTCATGCGAAGCGCCCCGATGGGCAATAACCGCTGGGGCGTCGTCGGATGGGTTGGCTAGTGAATGATTCATGTGCTATGTGATCTTTGTGTTCTTTGCGGTGAATAGCGGTATCGCTATATTTATTAACGAGACTTGAGAGCTGAGTAAATGTAGTTGTTTATCTGGAACACTATATATACTGCGATTTCACCCTGCTCCCAGATCGAGGCCTTGGGTAATCTCGTTGAATTCCCGAACATCTTCCTCCGACCATTTGCGGATCGCGAAGCCGGCGTGCAACAAAACGTAATCGCCGATTTGCGGATTCTGGATGAGCGACACAATGGCCGTGCGGCTTACCCCCTGAACGTCTACCACCGCGTTTTCGCCGCTCATTTCCACAATTTTAGCTGGAATTGCTAGGCACATGGGAGTTTATGATAAATGATAGACGAGCCGTTTCATGAATTAGTCCGCAATCAGCAATTATTCAGGGCCACCGCTGCCTGACCCAGAGCGATACCGCTGTCATTGGGAGGCACGGTCTGATGACTGTAGACCTTAAATCGTTCCCGTTGCAAACCTTTTGTGACACGATCTAAGAGGAGGTCGTTCTGGAACACTCCCCCGGAAAGAACAACCTGTTCCAGGGATTCCTTTTCCCGGATCCGGCGGCACATCTCGACCAGGCTCTCCGTGACCGTGTTGTAAAATTTTCCGGCCATGGCGGAGCGGTTGCCGCCGCCGCGCAGATCGGCTGCCAGGGCACGAAACATGGGGCCGAATGAGAGGATCAGCCCATTGCAGGGCGGGCACGTCCCGATTCCGGAATCGGCGGGAAGGCCCAAGGCCATTCCCGCCCTACAATTCAGAATGTCCGGGATCCGTTGTAGGGCGGGCATGTCCGCTCCTGTGGATTGCCCGCCGTCCATCTCCTTCGGCGAATGGTTGTAGGGCGGGCATGTCCGAGCGCCGGATTGCCCGCCGCTTCCCTTTTCAAGATCGGCGGGACTTGTCCCCCGTAGCTCTGCCCCAGGGCAAAGAGCGAAGGCGGGAAGCCCCTTGGGCGTTCCCGCCCTACAATCGGCCGATGTCCGATCTTCCACAATCTCGAACGGGTAATGATCGGAAGCATTGCGATCCGTCAGAGTCTGCAGACGGATCGCGGCGCGGGCTTCGTAGGAAATCGATTCGCCCACGCCCAGCAGGGCGGCCACGGCATCGAACAGGCGTCCAGCGCTTGAGGTGAGCGGTGAGTTGAGCGCCTGCCCCAACATGGCGGTCAGCATATTTATTTGATTGGCGTCCAGGTCAGTCAATAAATCGAAGGCTTCCGCGAGATTTTCATCCAGGAGCATGCTGAAGGCCATCCGCTCCGGATGCCGGATCGCTTCTGTGCCGCCCGGCATGCGGTATTGTTTGAAATGGCCGACCCTCCGGTACGCCCGGAGATCAGCGATAAGGAATTCTCCGCCCCAGATCGTGCCATCCGGTCCATAGCCGGTGCCGTCCAGCGCCACCCCGATCATCGGCTCCGCGAGTCCATGTTCCGCCAGGCAGGCGGCGATGTGCGCATGATGATGCTGTACTGCCACGCGTTTTCCGGAACCGGCTTCTGGAGATAAAGCGAAGCGGGTTGAATGATAATCCGGGTGCAGGTCATGTGCGATAAGCGCCGGTTGGATTTTCAGCAGGCCGGCCAAGTCTGCGATCGTTTCCCTATAAAACTGGAAAGACGCAAAATCTTCCAAATCGCCGATATGCTGAGAAAGAAACGCCTCAGCGCCCCTGGTCAGGCCGATCGTGTTCTTCAGGTCGGCCCCGCAGGCCAGTACCGGCGGGCCCGCCAGCGGCAGGCGGATGGAATCCGGAACAAATCCCCGCGAGCGGCGGAACAACAGGCGGCGTGAAACCGAAACATCATCCGGACGCGACGGAGCGCGTCCCTCCATTTCAGGTTCGGATTGATCGGGGAGGGCCATCCGGCAGCCGCCGGATCGTGGCCGTTCTACGAGTTCGTCCGGTGCTCTGACGATTTTCAGCACCGAATCGTCGCAGCGTCGCAGAATTGGACGATTATGGGTCAGGGTGGCGTCGGCGATCGTTCCTAGTATTCGTTTCAATTGTGCTTCGTCCATGGCAATCGGCTCCTCCGCCAGATTGCCGCTGGTCATGACCAGCGGACTGATCCCCGCCAGTAGGAGATGATGCAAGGGTGAGTAGGGGAGAAACGCGCCGATGTCTTCGGTATCCGGTGAAATCAAGTACGACAGGGACGAAGTGTTTTTGCGATGCAGGATCACGATGGGTGCGGTGCAGTCGCTAAGCCAGTTCGCTTCAGCCCGGGACACCTCGGCGTGCCGGTGGATTTGATCCAGCGTGGCGAACATGACGGCCAGGGATTTGTGCGGACGGAGTTTTCGGGCGCGGAGCCGGGCCACGGCGGCATCGCTGTTTGCGTTGCAGGCCAAGTGATAACCGCCCAGTCCCTTAAGCGCCAGAATCCCGCCGTCCTTCAGCACCCGCACCGCCTCTCGGATGGCCGCCTCATCCGGTATTGTAGGGCGGGAATGGGCACCGGCCTTCCCGCCGTCCTGTCCGTTCTTAAGCACTTCTGCAGGCATGGCCGTCCCCTGCGTGTCGATCAGCCTCAGTTGCGGACCGCAGATTGGGCAGGCATTTGGTTGGGCGTCGAATCGGCGGTCTAGGGAGTCGAGATATTCCTGGCGGCACTGTGGGCAGAGCGTGAAGGATGCCATGGAAGTGCGTTCGCGGTCGTAGGGCAGTTCGCTGATAATCGTGAAGCGCGGTCCGCAATTGACGCAATTAATGAACGGGTAAAGGTGGCGGCGGTCGGTCGGGTTGAAGAGCTCGGTCCGGCATTCTTCACAGGTAGCCAGATCGGGTGGCATGCCTGCCCGCAGATTTCCGGAGCGGCTGGACGTCAGGATTTCGAATTGCCCGGTTTTGGAGGCAGCCGGAATAATAGCCGTGCGGATGGAATCAATGCGGGACTGGCGCGGCGGGGCCGCGTGCAAACGCGTGACGAACTCGCCAACGGCTGCCGGCGGTCCCTGGATTTCCAGGAGCACACCGTCCGGCGTGTTCTTAACAAATCCCGAAAGTGCCAGTTCCCGGGCGTGCCGGCAGACCGTGGGGCGAAAACCGACCCCCTGTACTCGGCCGGAAATTTCAGCTCGTAAACGTTGAATATTCAATGGTATCCGGTGTCTTGTGAATCTTTATATTTCTGAGGCTTGGCATCAGAATCACATCATACCCGCGCAAATCAAGAACAATCGTAACCGGTCGGGAGGGATCTATTATTAAACGGTAAAAATCAACTTGCCCGACGCTTATAAAATGTTATAGTGATCTTTCTTATTAACGGTCGGGCACGGAACCGGCATAACAGGATTGATTTGATATGTCACTGACTACTCGAGAGCTAATGCTGTGCGCCTGGCGGGCAAAAACCATCATCCCGGCGTTCAATATTCCCTATCTTCCCATGATGGAGCCAGTGGTTTGCGCGCTCCGGGACACCGGCAATTTCGGACTGATTCAGGTCGCGCGCTTGGAATGGCTCAAGTTTAAGGCCCAAAGCCTGAAAGCCGTCCGAGATGAATATGAACGCCATGGCGATCCGAATTTCACGCGTTTGCATCTGGATCATGTGCCGGTCGTGGACGAGGACGGGCAGCGGGTAGATTTTTTACCTGTTTTGCGTGAAGCCGTTCAACTGGGCTATGCCTCTCTTATGATTGACGGATCGCGCCTGCCGTTGTCAGAAAACATCTCCGAAACTCGGAAAGCCGTCGAGCTTGGGCGCCAGTCCGGTGTTGCTGTTGAGGCCGAGCTGGGCGCTGTGCTTGGACATGAAACCGGCCCCTTGCCGCCCTATGAAGAGCTTTTTCAATCAGGCAAGGGGTTTACCGATCCCAACGAAGCCGGGCAGTTCTTGCGCGAAACGGGTGCGGATTGGCTTTCCGTGGCTATTGGTAATATCCACGGCGCTATTTCGGCGGCTGGTAAATCGCAGAAAAAAGTCGCCGCCCGGCTGAATATAGAACAGCTGGATAAAATTCAGCGCCAGGCCCCGGCGCCGATGGTGTTGCATGGCGGATCCGGCATTCAGTCAACTTGCATCCGCGAAAGCATCCGCCACGGCATCGCCAAGATAAACATCTGCACCACAATCCGTCAGCCTTATGAAAAATTGGCCGGCCAGTCCGGCGTGCAGGCGCGCGAAGCGGTCTACCAGTCCGCCCGCCAAACGATGTTGGATGAGCTGGGCATCCGGGGGACAGCGGCACAGTTGCTAGGTGTTGTTGATAACTGAATTTTGTGCCGAGCCGGCGCACAATTCAACCAAAGGGCCGCCATGTGAGTCACGTTCCACGTGCCAATGCGGTCACGTGACGCTGGCTGCGTTAGTTTCAAAAATTTACGTTTTGCGCCAGCGGGCAATGCCCGCTTAGGCGAAAGTGAATATTGCGCGCTGATCGTGTAATATTCAGGTATTAATAATAGGTTGCGGGCATAGCCTGCTTGAGGAGGAACAGATGCAAGCCAACGGCAAAACTACATTCGCAGTATTTTTCGGAAACCGCGGCTTTTTCCCGGCCAGCCTGCAAGCTGGTGCGCGTCGTGAAATGACGAAAGCGTTGGCCGGTCTGGGCCACAAAACGCTGGTGCTTGACGCCAAGGCCACTCGTTATGGCGCCGTGGAAACTCCTGTGGAGGGCGAACGTTTCGCCCGTTTCCTGCGCGAACACCGGGGTCAATATGGCGGAGTTATTCTTTGCCTGCCTAATTTTGGAGACGAAACGGGTGCTATCGCGGCTTTGAAGGAAGCCGGGACACCGATCCTGGTCCAGGCTTATCCGGATGAACTCCAACGCATGGCCCCGGAAATTCGACGGGACGCATTTTGTGGCAAATTCTCCATCATGGATGTTTTTGTGCAACACGGTTTATCCTTTACCGCCTTGCCGCCGCACACCGCGCATCCGGCCAGCCGTGAGTTTACCGAGAATGTTGACTATTTCGACCGTCTCTGCCGGGTGCATCAGGGTATGCACAAGATGGTCGTCGGCGCCATAGGCGCTCGCACCACGGCCTTTAAGACCGTGCGCATTGACGAGCTGGCTCTGGAAAAGCACGGAATTACCATGGAAACCCTGGATCTCTCCGAGGTGTTTCATCGCATGCGCGGTTTGAAAGCCGGCGATAAGAAACTTGCGGCCAAGTCAAAAATACTGGCGCGTTACACCTGTTGGCGGGGCGTGCCCAAGGCGGCATTTGAAAACCTGGCACGCCTGGGTGTGGTGCTGGATGAAGTGCTTGTTGAATATCGCATGGATGCCATGGCTGTGCGCTGCTGGGTGGAAATGCAGACCCAGTTCGGGATTTCGCCTTGCGTCCTGCTGAGCGAGATGAATAATCGCGGGATACCCGTGGCCTGCGAAGTGGATATCGGCAACGCCATTGTGATGCGGGCCCTGGGCCTTGCCGCTGGCGGGCCGGCCACCTGCTTGGACTGGAACAACAACTATGGCGACGAGCCCGATAAGTGCATTCTTTTCCATTGCGGACCGGTTCCGCAATCCCTGATGACGGCACCGGGCCAAATCGTTGACCACGCTATCCTGGCCAATGCCGTGGGCAAGGGGCGCGCTTTCGGATGCAACGTTGGCCGCATAGCGCCCACGCCCTTCACCTTCGGCAGTCTGTTGACTCGTGACGGGCAACTTTGCGCTTATCTCGGCGAAGCCCGGTTCACCGACGATCCCGTGCCGAAGGATTATTTCGGTTGCGCCGGAGTGGCGGAGTTCGAGCGCCTGCAGGAGAAATTGCAGATCATCGGCTACCAGGGCCACCGTCATCACGTCAGCGTGGCCTGCGGCAAGTTCGCCGCCCCGGTGGCCGAGGCCTTCGAAAAATACCTGCAATACCAGGTAACAAGGCTGTTTTAACGGGCGCGTAATCCGCTGTGGCGGATTGCACTTGCTCCGTGGCGCATCGAGTTTCGCCAAGCAAAAGCGGCAGTCTGACTACCGCACTCCAAAGGGGGATATGGAGTGCGCAAGCTGGTGCTTGAGCTTTATCTGCGGCGAAGCGGCTTTTGCCGGTCAAAATAGGGCTGCATGCATTAGCGTCGGCGATTGTGCGAGTCAATCCTGAACCATTAACCCTGAACACCCTCACTTATGAGTCTGATGGGCATCGATATCGGAACCAGCGGCTGCAAGGCCGGTGTGTTTGCACTGGATGGCCGTTGCCTGGCCGATGCCTACCGGGAATATCCCACGCTGCATCCCTGCCCGGGCTGGTCGGAACTCGACAGTCGTCAGGTCTGGCAGAGCGTTATGGAGGTGATCGCCGACAGCGCTGCGCGCTCCGCCGCCGACCCGGTCACGGCGCTGTGCGCCAGCTCCATGGGCGAAGCCATGGTGCCGGTCAAACATGATCGGACGATTGTCGGCTCCAGCATTCTTTCCTCCGATACCCGCGGCGCCGATTATATCCAGGCGCTGAAAGAACAGATTGGTCAGGCGGCCTTTTACGAGATTAATCCCAATATACTGGGAACGAACTATGCCCTGCCGAAACTGCTTTGGCTGCGCGAACACGATCCCCGACAATATGAGGCCGCCGACATATTCTTGTTGTGGGGGGATATGGTGGGTTTCATGCTGGGCGCGGACCCGGTTACCAATCCGGCGCATGCCAACCGCACTCTGCTGTTCGATATTCACCTTGAGGACTGGTCCGATCGGCTCCTGACTTGGAGCCGGATCGAGCGGACTAAATTGCCGCGGATTATGCCCAGCGGCACGGTCAGCGGAATTGTTGCGAACGCCATGGCCGCCAGGCTGGGCCTGCCGAAAAAAGTTAAGGTCGTTGTGGGCGGCCATGACCAGTGCTGTAATTCCCTGGGCGCGGGCATTGTGCGGGCCGGACGAGCAGTCTGTGGTATCGGATCGTTCGCGTGTATCACGCCGACCTTTGACCGTATTCCCGCCGCGCCTCCGATGCTTGAGAGCGGACTGAACGTGGAGCATCATGTTTTGCCGGGGCTGTATGTATCCTTCCTTTACAACCAGGCCGGCACGCTGGTGAAATGGTTCCGCAACACGTTTGCGGCGGCCGACGCTCAGCTGGCCGGGCCGGATGCCGATCTCTACGAGTTGTTGGGCCGGGAAATTCCTGCCGCGCCTACTGGCCTGCTCACGCTCCCTTATTTTGAAATAACCGGTCCGCCGGACTTTGTGCCCGACGCTTGCGGGGTGATTGCCGGCCTGAAAACCAGCACCACGCGTGGGGAGATCCTCAAGTCCATCATGGAATGCGCGACCTTTTATTTTGTGGACAGCCTGTCCGCCCTGGAGCGCCTGGGCATCAGCGCTTCGGAGTTTATAGCTACTGGTGGCGGGGCCAGGTCGGATCCCTGGCTGCAGATCAAGGCGGACATTTTCGGGGTGCCCTTCGCGCGACCGCGGATTACGGAGGGCAGTGTGCTGGGGGCGGCCATGCTGGCTGGCTTGGCGACCGGCGAGTTGCGCAGCCCGGCGGAGGGCGCGGAATGTTTCGTGAGGATCGAGCGCGTTTTCGAGCCCGACCCCAAGCGGCACGCCATCTATCGTGAGCGCCATGCGCTTTACCGCCAGTTCTTTCCCCGGCTGCGGGATTTGCTCAAGCAATTGGGCTGAAGAGTAACGCGATGATGACGACAAGCTGACGATGGTTTGTGGTTGGCCTGGCCGTGGCGGGCGGGGCCAATCTCTCGTAGATCTGCTTCAGAGCGGAGGCGGGAAACCCGTTGGGCGTTCCCGCCCTACAACAAGAAAATTGCCCTGCCATGGGGACTAATAGAGTAGACCATACATGGCTACTCGCCAAATATGGAAAACTGCGCTCAGTCGGTCAGGGCGGATGACGCCTGCCTGACGGGAGCAGGGCATGGTATGATTTCTGTTTGTGAGGTCCTATTATGCAATCGGATAGCAATACCAACAGCGCAGGTTTTGCCCGGATCGTTCTGGCGCATCCTTCCGGATCGCGGGTGGAACTGTGTCGGCACGGCGCCCACGTGCTGTCCTGGAAAAATGAGCGCGGCGATGAGCTGCTGTTTCTGAGCCGGCAGTCGTGGTTTGCTCCCGGCCGTCCGATCCGTGGCGGTATCCCCATCGTCTTCCCGCAGTTCTGTGACGATGGGCCTCTGCCCAAGCATGGCTTCGCCAGGACGAGCCAATGGACGCTGGTCGATAGCGGCCCAAATCCCGCTGGCGACGTGTGCGCGACGCTCCGGCTCGCGGCCGATGACGATACGCTGCGTCTCTGGCCCTTTCAATTTAACCTGGAATACTCGGTGCTGCTCTCCGACCGCCTTAGCGTCCGGCTGACGGTGACCAATACGGGTGACCTGCCGTTCCGCTTCCAAGTAGCCCTGCATACTTATTTCCGGGTCGCCGATATCCGCCGGGTCGGCGTGTCGGGTCTGCAAGGCCTTGAATTCAGCGATAGCCTGCGGGCGGGCGCCCGCGAGCAGGAGAGCCGGGAGCGCATCGGTTTCACGGAGGAAACCGACCGTATTTACATCAACGCCCCAGATGCTTTGACGATCAATGACGGCGGACGGTGTCGGACATTCTCTATCGCAAAAAAAGGCCTGGCCGATGTCGTGGTGTGGAATCCCTGGATTGAAAAATCACGGAGCATGCAGGATTTAGACTCCGACGAGTATCAATCCATGGTCTGTGTTGAAACCGGGAATATCGTGACGCCGGTGGCTTTGAACCCGGCCGCCCGCTGGGAAGGCTCGACCACGATCATGGATAATCGGATCCCACCATTTCCAGTATCCTTTGTCCGTATTCCCTGAAGGTGACGAGGAACAAGGCCAAAATCGCCAGCGAAGCGAGTAGCATGCCGGTGACCACGACATATTCCACCAGCGCTTGTCCCTCGCGTCGTGACGGTTTTAATAGCTTAATTAGGAATAGCATATCCCCATCCCCGGCTCAAAACGCCCCCACAAGCAGCTCTGTCCATTCCATCCGCCATCAGGCTGAGAGAAACCCAAGCGCTAACTTTGAATTGGCATATCCTGCGCTTAGCTCAGGATGGCAAGCGAACTTTTGCAACTTATCTTCTTCCCAAGGAAAACATATTCGTTTGCTGCCGTCAACTGTTTAAAAAAGTCTTGCTCAATCGCGTTAATTCCGGAAGATATCCGGCATGATAAGAAATGTGCATCGTTGGTTGGGGTGGTTGTCCTGGGTGTGGATTCTGCTCCTGGCGTTGGGCGAGGGCTGCCGTCCTGTTGATAACGAACAGTGCGAACTGCCGCCGACCGTTTCCGCCGCGAGGATGGCCGCCGCAACCGGCGATTTGGATGCCATCCAAAAGAGTGGTGTTCTACGGATTCTAGTCCAGCAATTCGAAGATACCTATCTGCCCCGTGCCGGCAACCCTTATGACCGCGAACGCGAACTGGCCACCGGCTTTGCGCAGTCCATCGGGCTCAAGCCGACATGGGTAACGGTGAATAGTTTCGAGGGACTGATTCCGGCTCTCTTGGCCGGACGGGGCGATTTGGTGGCTGCCAATCTGACAGTCCTCGAATCGCGCCGAAAACAGATCGCTTTCACCACGCCGGTGGGGCGTTCGCGTGAACAGCTTGTGGCCCGCTCCAATGAGCGCGCTGTTCAAAAGCTGGCCGATATTAAAAACCGGACCATCGCGGTCCAGAAAATGACATCGTTCGAGGAAACCGCGCGGGATCTTGTCCGGCGCGTTCCGGGTCTGAAAATTCAAAGGCTGTCCGGCCGCTTCAGCCCCGACGTCATCTTGGACCGCCTGGCTGCAGGCAAGATCGATCTGACCCTCATGGACAGCAATATTCTGGAAATCAGCCTGCAGTACCGGTCCGATATCAAGCCCGTACTCAATCTGACCGCCGAGCGTCCGCTGGCTTGGGGTGTACGCCCCGGGAATCCCCGGTTGTTGTCTGCCTTGAACGACTACCTGGTCCGGCAGGCGGCCACGCTCCCTCGTGAAAACCTTTACCGGGATGACTGGCCCGGCATTCAACGACGTAAGACGCTGCGAGTGCTGAGCCGTAACAACGCGGTGTCCTATTTCATGTTACGCGGGGAACTGCTGGGTTTTGAATACGAAATGGTGCGGGAGTTCGCGCGCCAAAACGGACTGCGGCTGGAAATGGTGGTTGCCAATAATCTGCCGGAATTAACAAGCATGCTCGTGGAGGGGCGGGGCGATATCATCGCATCTTCCCTGGTTCCCACCGAAGAGCGGGCCCGTCAGGGAGTGGCCTTCTCCATGCCTTATTTCTATGCCACGGAAACCCTTGTGGCTCGTGCCAAAGACCGTGAACTGAAACAGATGCCCGATCTCGCCGGCCGCACCGTGGTGGTCCGTCCCTCCAGCTCCTACTGGCAAACGCTCCAGGACTTGCAAAAAGGCGGGGCTAACTTTCGGCTCCAACCCGCGCCTGAAACCATGGAAACCGAGGATATCCTGCGGATGGTGGCTGATGGCGACTATGACCTCTCCGTTGCCGATAGTCATATCCTGGACATCGAACTGGCCTGGAATGACGGCATCCGGGCGGCATTCCCGCTGGGGACGCCCCGGCCCCAAGCCTGGGCGGTGCGCGCTAAGGATACAAAACTTCTGGCAGCCGTCAATGCCTTCTGGAAAAAGGAATATCGTGGTAAACTGTATAATATGACTTGCCGAAAATACTTCAAGAATCCCCGCAAGGTCCGGCAATTAATCGAGGATCAGATTGGCCTCAAGCGCTTTGGTCGGGTATCGCCTTACGACGACCTCATCAAACTGTACGCCGATCAATATGATTTTGATTGGCGGCTGATAACGTCGCAGGTATACCAGGAAAGCCGATTCAACCCCAAGGCCAAATCAGCGGCCGGCGCGAAAGGGCTGCTGCAGGTCATGCCCCGCACGGCGCAAGACATGGGATTCAAGCGCTTGGATGACCCGCAAACCGGCATCCATGCGGGCGTGAAATATCTGGATTGGGTGCGCAATACCTTTGATCCGGAACTCGATGACCAGGAAAGAATGTGGTTTACGCTGGCCTCCTATAATGCAGGTGTCGGGCATGTCGGCGACGCCCGAAGGTTGGCCGGTCTGAAGGGGTGGAATCAACAGCTTTGGTTCGAAAATGTCGAACGGGCAATGTTGTTGCTCTCCAAGCCGCAATATGCCCGCAAAGCGCGCTATGGTTATGTGCGCGGCGAGGAGCCCGTGGCTTATGTGCGGCAGATCCGCGACCGCTATCATGTTTACATCACGCTGCTTACCAACGCGCCTCCCGCGCCTCAGGCGAAATGAAGCAGGTACAGGGGTAGCGGCTTAAAAAAAAGTCGTGCCGCCAGCTATAGATGTTCAGGTATTTAACTCCAACCAAATCAGTTCCCCTCATTGAGGGGGCCAGGGGTGGGTTCCCTTGGAACTTCGGTTTGCATTGTTAACGTTATTTATCTGAAACACTATAGACGCAAAGGTGGAGCGCGTTATCCTTAGCGCGCTGCCGCGCCTGAAAAGTCAGACCGACTAAACTTCCGCCGCATTTTTCCGCCAAGCGGATATGGCATGCACGAACCGAATCCGATCCACTTGGGTTGCTGGCGTTAGCTCGCATCGCGGTTCAAGGACCGGGCTAGGCGGCGCCATTGCAATACCGAAAGCGCTTCCGGACGGGACCGCGGATCAAGCTCAAGCTCCTTGAACACGGATTGGATGCGATCCGGAGTGAAATTCCATTGGCTGGGGGCGGCGCGCAAAACAGTGCCGAGCTGTTTCCTCCGCTGGGCGAACGCGAACTTAGTCAACGCCACAAAAAACTTGCGCTCGGGCAGATTGCATTCATCCGCTTCCCTCCGGACCATCCGCAGAATTGCCGATTGCACGGTGGGTGCCGGGTAGAAGCAGGAAGGATTGACTATTTTTTGGATGCTGACGTCGTATATCAGCTGGCTCCACAGGCTTAACAGCCCGAAGTTCTTGTGGCCCTGGGTCGCGATTAGGCGTTCAGCCACCTCGCGCTGGAGGGTCACCGTCATTCGGCGGGGTGGTAGCTTGGCGTTGAACAAATTGACCAGGATAGCGCTGCCTACCGAATAGGGGAGATTGGCGACGACCTGAGTGATTCCGGACGCCAGTAAGGCCTCGTGATCCAAGCTCAGCATGTCGGCGCAGATCAGTTCTACGTTTGGGAAGCGGGCCAGGCGTTGCTTGAGAAAATCTCCCAGGCGACGGTCCTTTTCCACCGTGACGATACGCCGTGCCTTGGCCGCCATCGGCTCGGTTAGAACACCCAGGCCGGCGCCCACTTCCAGGATCTCGTCTTGCGGCGTGATCGCTGCTGTGTCGAGCATGATCGCGAGGATGTTGGCGTCGATCAGAAAATTCTGCCCGAGCGATTTTAACGGGCGGAAGCGGAGCTCTTCCAGGAGCGCGCGAACTTCGGATGGACGAGTTGGTTTCATAAGGATGTTCGATTCGGCTGCATGGTAAAATCAAATAATTCGGCAGTTTTTTAGGCCGTTCTGCTGCAATAAAATTTATAGGGTGGGCACGCCCCCCCCC
>CAZALU010000032.1:0-32124 GCA_964486075.1 uncultured Verrucomicrobiota bacterium | reverse complement strand
GCAACAGCGCGCAAACGTCTGCCCCGGCTGTGCGGGGCAGGCGTTTGCGCGTCTCGGTGTCCTGTATATTCCGTGTTCTCCGTGGTAAATCTTCTGTCGGTGATCGGTGTGTTCGTTCGGATACGAAGCCGCTACGCTATGCTTATCTCCATCACCAGCTATGCGACAACATATTGAAGCATTCATGGCAGATGCGTGACCCACTAATTATGCCGAGGAGCCGAAGTAACTACTCAGGTTGTCATCCTGAGCGTAGCGAAGGGTCTCATGTTTGTTGGCAGACAGATGAGATTTCTCGCTACGCTCGAAATGACAATCTTTGCTTAGCTGGGTTTTTTCAGGCAACCTGAGTAGTTACTAATTTTTTATCATACCTGAATATTGCATGATGATCGTGCAATATTCAGGTGAAAACAGGCGTCGTCTTGACGCTAAATTCAAATGGCGCGTTGGGCGGCGCGCTTATAGTAGTAGTCTCGTTCGTAGCGCGACGATTAATACACAACCGCGTTTCTTGAAAAGTCCTTTTTCCATGCCGCCAATACTGTTATCCTGTCCGGCATGTGCTTGAAGTCAGGTCCATCTCAAACGAGGATCGTCGGAGTCATCTTGCCGCTGTTGCTGGCGGCCTGCTTGGCTCTGACCGGCTGTGGCCGGCCCGAGCGCGATGCCGGATCGGAGGTTGCGGCACTCTTCGGCGAAACCAGCCGCATCCGCGGGTTCGATCCGGTCAAGGCCGGCGATTTCACGACCGCCCTGGCCGTCAGCCGGATTTACGAGGGTCTTCTGCAATACGCCTACCTGGAGCGGCCTTACCGCTTGGAACCCTTGCTGGCCGCACAAATGCCCGTGGTGTCGGCGGATGGGCTCAGTTATGTTTTCACAATCCGCCGCGGGATTTATTTTCAAGACGATCCCTGCTTCACGAATGCCGCCGGCAAGGGCCGTGAACTAACCGCCGAAGATTTTGTCTATTCGATCCTGCGCGTGGCGGACCGTAAAAACGCTTCAACCGGCTACTGGGCTTTCCAGGATCGCATCGTCGGCCTGGATGAATTCCGGGCGGCATCGGCCGGGGCCGGGGCGACCGATTATTCGCAATCAGTCCCGGGCCTGCGTGCGACGGGCAGCCACACGCTGACCATCATCCTCAAGCTCCCTTATCCCCAGATTCTATGGGTGCTGACCATGCCCTACGCCTGCGCTGTGCCGCGTGAGGCCGTGGAGTATTACGGCCGGGAATTCGTCAACCATCCCGTTGGCAGCGGCCCGTTCGTCCTGAAATCCTGGCGGCGCAATTACCGGGTGGAATACGAGCGCAACTCTAAGTGGGGCGGGACCGGACGCATGGAGAGATATCCTCAAGCCAGCGTCTTGGAGACAAACCGCTCCGCCTCGAGCGGGACTGGGCTCTCCCAGACCGCTCCCGACGAGGACCGCGCCGCCGGCTTGCTGGCCGATGCCGGGCGCCCTCTGCCGTTCCTGGATCGCATCGTGGAATATGTCGTTGCCGACGACACTACGAAATGGATGATGTTCATGGATGGCCAATTGGACCGGTTTGGCGCTGTTTCCCGTGATAATTGGGCAGCGGTCATGACCTCTGATCTACGGCTGAACCGGGAACTGGCAAGGCGCGGCATCCGTATGATGTCCCGTCCGACGCTGGAGATTTATTACATCGGCTTCAACATGGATGATCCCGTGGTCGGGACCAACCGCCTGTTGCGCCAGGCGTTAACTTGCGCTTTTAATACCGAAAGTTGGGTGCGCTTCCATAACCGGCAGGTTATCCGTCCGGTTTCGCCCATTCCGCCCGGCCTGGCCGGGGCGGATACCGGTGCCGGGCTTTTTGCATTCGACCTGGACCGGGCCAGGCGTCTGCTGACGGAAGCAGGTTATCCCGGTGGCGTCGATCCGAAAACCGGACGGCGCTTGCAACTGACCTTGGAGCTGGCCTCGGCGGATAGCGCCGAACTCCGCCAGTCCACGGAATTGCTGGCAGATTTCATGGATAAGATCGGTGTGGTATTGCGCCCGGTGTATAATAACAAGCCTGCGTTTTTCGATAAAATCGAGCGCCGGCAGGCGCAGATGTTCCGTCTGAGTTGGTCGGCCGATTACCCCGACGCACAGAATTTTCTGCAACTGTTTTACAGCGCCAACGCCTCGCCCGGGCCCAACCGGACCAACTACGTTAATTCCGAGTTCGACCGACTTTACGAGCAGGCGCGCCTGATGCCGGATTTGCCGGAACGGACCGCGCTCTACCGGCGAATGGCGGCCCTGGTCATTGAGGATTGTCCCTGGCTGTTTACGCATTTGCCGCTGGCCTACGCCCTCCAGCAGTCCTGGGTGAAGAACGTCAAACTGCACGATTTTCCGTTTGGCATGGATAAGTATTACCGGGTGGATGATGAGCGCCGGGCGGCGGCAGAGGAATAGGGGCCCGGCCGGCGGGAAGGCGAGTTTTGAGGTCTCCGGCCAAGCCGTCCGGTCCTGAACGGCTCACCGTTCGCCCTGCCTTTGGATAAAGTTGTCCCGCTGCAGAGCCTAATTCGATGGATAGGAATTCCGATCTTTTGTAGCCGTCCCGACCTCTCGGAGAGTCGGGTTTGGTCGTGGTCTTTGGGGAGCGCAGACCGACATCCTCGATGTCGGCTACAGTAAAGTCGTCCCTGCGCGTAGCGCGATCAGAGTCTAATTCAAAATTCCAACTCGGAGTCTGAAGTTTAACCACGAATAGCGCTTACTTTAACCCCAAAACACTTTTTCGGTTGCGTTTCGGCGGGGACGGACTATGCTGCGTGCTGTTGGAATCGGCTGGTGCCAATTCCTACAGGCATCCGCCCGCCACGGGTGGGATCCTGAGCAGTTACTAACAATAATTATAATTATAAAGGAGACCCGGTCATGGGTAAATCTGCATTGGTCATGTGGGGTGGCTGGGCTGGCCATACGCCGAAGGAAACCGGCGAAGTCTTAGCAGGGCAACTGAAGCAAAACGGTTTTGAAGTGCGCTTCGAGAATTCCTTGAAGCCGCTGGAGGATGTGGCGGCGTTGAAGCAGTTAAACCTGATTGTGCCGATGTGGACGATGGGCGAGATGTCGAACGAGCAGTGGACTGGCTTGCACCAGGCCGTCCATGAGGCGGGCGTAGGCCTGGCGGGGGTGCATGGGGGCATGGGCGACGCTTTTCGGGGCCGCGTTGAGTATCAATGGCTGGTGGGCGGGCAGTTTTTGGGGCATCCGTACGTCGGCGAATATACGGTGGAACTGACGGCGGTTGACAGTCCCATTACCCGGGGCATGCCGCAAAGTTTTCAATATAATTCGGAACAATATTACATGGGCATCGACCCGGCTGTGACAGTCCTGGCTTTTACATCTTATGAGTTCGAAGGGCAGAAATGTAAGATGCCGGTTATATGGACCAAGACCTGGGGCAAGGGCCGGGTGTTTTATTCCTCGCTGGGACATTCGGCCGGTGAGTTGCTCAAGTATCCGGATGTGGTGGAGATGACCACTCGCGGCATGCTCTGGGCCGCGCGCTCATAAATGGCGGCAGTACGACATCCTGATTGGAATCAAATTTAAGGCATAGGTATTTTGAGTCTTTTATAGCCATCCGGCAGCTGCCCGTACGCGTCAACCTAAGCAACGCGATCATAGATCCCTCAATATAATGAAGTGCCGTACTCGATTTTATATATTATCGGAAGTGTTGTTGCAACCCACCCCCAACCCCTCCCAGGAGGGGAGCTTTAAAATTCCGGGTACCCTCCCAGGAGGGTCGTCCTGACCCCGTCGGGGCGGGCTGGGTAATCGAAGCATATTCACGGTATTTCCGCGAATATAATTAGGTTGACGCGTATGGGTAGCTGCCGGATTGGTCGCGGTTCTGGGAAACGAAGACCGACATCTTACCAGAACGTCGCGGCTCATCTGGTCCGTGGCGCAAAGTTGGTCATTACGCCCGAGTGGTCAAGGCGGCCGATCCATATCCTGGACCTGGCTTGCCGGAGCGCCAAACAGGGCCGGGCCTTGCCGGCTAAATATACGTAAAAGAAGCAGAGCGTCTTGGGGACAAGCCGCTCCACCACACGGCGGAAAGGAGGAACGCATTATCCTAATGCGTTTTTGGTCGGAGATGACGGTGCGAGAAACACGATCGTATTGGATTGAAAAGAAAGGAAACGGCCATGGACAAGGTAAAAGTCGGCATAATCGGTTGCGGCAACATCAGCGGAATTTATTTCAAGATGATGCGCGATGTGTACAACAATGTCCTCGAGGTGAAGGCCTGCGCAGATCTGGATATGGAACGCGCCAAGGCTAAGGCGACCGATAACCCGGGTGTCAAGGCTATGTCGGTCAGGAAGCTCCTGGCCGATCCTGAAATCAAGATCGTGGTCAACCTGACCATTCCGAAGGCGCATTATGCCGTGGCCATGCAGGCGCTCAAAGCCGGCAAGCACGTCTACACCGAGAAGCCGCTCACAATCACGCGCGCTCAGGGCAAGCGTCTGCTGGCGCTGGCGCAGGATAAAAAACTGCTCGTGGGCAACGCCCCCGATACGTTCCTGGGCGGCGGCATCCAGACCTGCCGCAAGCTGATCGACGACGGCGTCATCGGTGAGCCGGTGGCGGCCACGGCCTTCATGATGTGCCGCGGCCACGAAGGCTGGCACCCTGATCCTGAGTTCTATTACGAGGTTGGCGGCGGCCCGATGTTCGATATGGGCCCTTATTACCTGACGGCGCTCGTGAACCTGCTGGGTCCGGTCAAGCGCGTCACGGGTTCGGCCCGCATCAGCTTCCCGACCCGCACCATCACCAGCGCCAAGAAGAACGGCAAGGTGGTGCCGGTGGCAGTTCCGACTCACGTGGCGGGTGTTATGGACTTCGCCAACGGTGCCGTGGGCACGATCATCACTTCATTCGATGTCGTTTCGCACACTTTGCCGTGCATCCAGATTCACGGCAGTAAAGCCTCGCTCGAGGTGCCGGATCCGAACGGATTTGGCGGGGTGGTAAAGATTCGTAAGTTGGGTGACAAGGACTGGATCGAAGTGCCCCTGACGCATGTGGCGGACATCAATCGCGGGACCGGCGTGGCCGATATGGCCTATTCGATCCTGCGCTCCGGACGTCCGCACCGCGCGAGCGGCGAACTGGCTTTCCATGTGCTTGACATCATGCACGCGTTTCACGATGCCTCGGCCAAGGGCAAGCACGTGTTGCTGAAGAGCACCTGTGCCCGTCCGCCGGCCGTGCCGGCCGGCCTGGCGAAGGGCGAATTGGATAAGTAGAAAACAGAGCTTACTCGAAAACTCGTAAGCTCTTAACCTGGGAGGGGATCAAGCATTAAAATATTGCAAACAAATCAGTTCCCCTCCTTGGAGGGGTAGGGGTGGGTTCCCTTGTTTGGCTTAACTCCTCGCCACTCGAGGCTACCTTATTTCCGGGAACTGGTCTCCCAGGCTGAAACCCGGCGTGCGTGTGGCTCTGCGGGCGATGCGCTCACCCAAGCGCTCCCGCGCCGAGGCCAGTTGATCCAGGAACATTGCACCGGACATTGCTTCCGCACCGGCCGCAATAATATTATCGATTTCGGGCCGATCCGAGGTCACGACGGTAATATTTTCGGGATGTTTCGCGCTGCAGACCATCTGTTCAATGACAGTATCCGCCGTCTTGCCGAGCGGTGAAAACAGGATTTCGACAGGGGAAAATTCCGGCGCGGTGCCGGATTCGGATATGCGCTCGCTCGCGGCGCCCTGCGCGCCATCGAACACCACGGTGACGCGTTCAGCCAGCTCCCCGGCCATTTCATCCAGCATCCGGAGCAGAAACTGGCGCTTGCCGGCCATATCCTGAGGCAGGTTGGGTAGTCCGCGCGGTAGTTTGTAAATCAGATTGTAGCCGTCAATGATTAGCCATGATTTCATAAATGCTGTCCCAGCGCTGCTAAAGAACGGTGCCATGACATCAAGGCGGATCTTCTTGAAAAACGCTGAAATACCGGCCACGATGAAACGTGGCCTTCCAAAAGATTTTTGTTTAATGCAAGGACGTCCCGATCTTTTAAGAATCGGGTCGCGTCCGTGGACTTCTTTAACGGCTTCTCAAGGCCCATTCCCCGGCTGTATTTTCGCCGCCGCCGCCCGGACGATGATTACCATCACTGGCGTCGCGGCCGCATTGTCGAACCGTGTCACGATTTGGGTGTAGAACGTTTTTGCTTCAGCCTGGCGTCCCGTCTCCCACAAAAGGTCGGCGGCCGATTTCCAGGCTTGGATAACTTCCCAATCGTAGAGCGCATATTTTTCGCCCACCTGGCGGTAACAAGCGACCGCTTGATCGAGTTGCCCTTGCGTGGCACGCACGTTGCCGAGGCTGCGCAGGGCCGGGGCGCACCACGCCGGTTGATCGCTGAAGTCGCGGAGTAATAGTTTATAGCCCGCTGCGGCTTGCTGCAGGAGCCGGTCGCGTTCCGCGCCCTGCGCTTCGGCGGACGGCAGGTGGCAAGTCTTGACCGTATGATCGAATAGTTCCTTGGCCGCCGTGTTACGCTGTTGCTGCCGCGCCGCCCGCATCTCGGGTGACACACAGCCGAGTAATAGCGCCAGAGTGGCCAACGCAGCTATCCGGAAGAACGATCTTTGGGCTTTGGTAAGTTGGACGGTCATAATATCAGCGCGTCGCGCTCGTGCCGAAATGGGTTGTGAGTTCATACGTAAACGCCTGCTTCTCACGGCTCTTTAATGGCATCACGAACTTGACCTTGGCGGCGTCGACTTTCTCATGTTTGGCGTCAGTGTCCAGCTTCCAGTCGCCGGCGAAATTACGGCGGACATCGAGCACGATGTCGATATCCTTCGAGTTCTGCGCCTCGATCTGCCAGGATTCCTTGATCGTCCAGCCGGTCACATCGCCCGCCGGGTTGAACTTGATAGCGGTCTTCTGCCAGTCCATCAAGGTCGGCTTGACCAGCACCTCGCGGTCGTTGCCGAGATTCAATTCCACTTCCTCGCCAATGGGGATATATTTCACGGCTGTGCGCCCGACGAAGGCATAAAGCTTGTCGTTCGTCACCAGGCGGAACGCTTTGACCAGGCCATCCGGCAAGGGTTCGTTGCCCAGTTTGTCGGGTTTGTCGTTTTTGAACTTATAAAAGCGGATGACCTGGTCGCCCCACTGTTCACGCTCGAACTTGTAGTAGCTCACGATCGGCACTTCGGCGGCCTTGAACGACGGCAGGCGCTTCGACCAGCCGGTGGGGATCGTGTCGCGTCCCTCAACCGTGTACAGGAAATACTCGGATACGCCTTCCTTGACGATTTCCCTAGGTCTCTCTAAGGATACATGAACCGCTTCTGCCAAAGCCGCCCCCGCTGTCAGCAGCTTCGACTCTGGCCGAGTGACGGAGCCCCTTTTCTCATCGACGGGCTGCCCGCCGGGGCGCCCCTGGCGGGCCAGTTCGGCGATATCTTCCACCAGCCGGATCACGCCGACCACCAGCCGGATTTGGGTATTCTCGTAATCCTCGCCGCTGTTGTTGTTGACGCGAACTGACCCGGCCAGGTCCATGATCTTTTCGGGCTTGTCCGCTTCGACCACGTAATCGGCGGCCCAACTGATCCCGCTCGTGAAATAGCGGATTTCGACCTGGACCTCGCCGGCCACTTCGCTGTTGAGGCGCCATTCGAGCGTGTTCGTTACCCGCGCCGGAAAGCGCACGTCCAGCACTTCGACTTTATCGGCTGGGTCCAGCGTCCGGAGCTCGACGGATGTCGGATCGATCAGGGTGTTGGCCCACGAGAACTCCAGTTTATTCAGTCCTTTACGGAACGTCAAAAAGCGCGTCTCACGGACCATTGTCAGGTCAGCGGAATTGTAGATTGTCAACTGCACCGAGTCGCGGCCGGGCAGGGTGACAACGTTGATCCGGGCTTCCGCAGCGGAAACCAGGAACCAGCAACTAAGGGTCAGCAGTAGAGTGTTTTTCATGGTTTATCCCTCAGAAGGTGGCCGGTTCATTACCTTGGACGTTATGACGGGTGTAGTTGAGCGTGATCAGCGTCTTTTTGCCGCCGCTGGATTCCTGCGGTAATGTCAAATGATATTCGATTGTGAAAGCGTCCTTTCGTTTGAACTCGTGGGTGCTTTCCACCATTTTCCAGTAGCCGGGGATATGCTCGACGATGACGAGTGCGACCTCCTCTTTCTTGAAGTTTTCGATCTCGATCTTGATGATCTCGTCGGTGTCCCACAGCACGACGTTATTGTTGGTGTTGCGGCGGAGATTGGTCTTATCATCCCGGGTTTTGCGCTGGGTGACTTTTACGTCGCGGCTCTGGCCGATATACAGCTTCAGATCGCGATCCACTGGCGTGAGTTGCGCCCAGTCTTCCCCGGTAAAGGCCACGCCTTCGCCCTGCGCGCCGGTCTTGATGAATATCCGTGCCTTGCCGGGCAGGAGCGTGTGTTCGCCGAGTTGAGACGCCTTGTCGTTCCGGATTTCGTAGGAAAGCGGCAGGCCGATGGTTTGCTTCTGATATTCCGGATCCCACGGCTGGAGCGCGGCGTCCCAGGTGAGGATTTTCTTGATCGCGACGCCGTTGATCTGCTCCGAGAGCAGTTCGACGATCTCGCCGTTCTCGACGCTGCGGGTGAAGGCTGTGCCGTAGCCGATATCCAGTTCGGCGGCGGCCAGGTCCTCGCCCGAATCGTTCCGCAGGCGCAGGTAGTTACGAAGGGCGAGCGCCTTCTCGTCTGACTCCGCCACGGCCTTGTAAACCACATCACGTCCCAGTCCGTTCAGCAGGTATGAGATGCGTATGCGTTCCTCCTGCGCGGCCGGACTGCTGATCTCCCAGATCAGGGCGTTTTCATTCGGCGGATAACTTGTATTGAGGACCAGCACCGTCTCGGGATGCCCCAACAACCGGACCTGGATGGAGCTGGGATCGATATTCACCCCGCGCCAGGAGAAGTCCACCTGGTTGACGCCTTTCTGCAAGGTCAGGATACGTTCCTCCTCGACCAGGGTTGCATTCGGATTGGTCAAGGAGACGACCACCCGCGCGCGCTCCGGCAGTGCCACCAGCTTGACGCGGGCCTGGGCGCTGATCACCGAGAGAGTAAGCAGGGACAGACAAGCGAACAAGATACGATGTTGCATAAGGCCTCCTTTGAAAATAGCAGGCTTACAGCCTGCTCTCCTTTAATGTATAGGAGTTTTCTATCTGCTGCGAATCCGCCTTTCGCTGCCGCCATAGCTTTGGCGGACGTTTTTTTGTAGTCCGGCAGCTGCCGGGTTGGGCGCGGTTTTCGGAGCCGACCCCAACGTGGTCGGCTACAGTCGGAGTTATCCGCCGCAGCGTCTAATTCATACATTCAGTTGGTTTAGCCGAGCTTATCCCGGCTATCCTCAGCCCTGATTGATTTGCAGATCGACCTTGCGGCCGCACTTTGTGCAGGCGTTGCCGACGATGCCGGTGATTGCGATGCTGTACCCGCTGCGCTCGACCAGGATATTATTGCATTGCGGGCACGCGGTGTTCTGGCCATCGGCGCTGCGCACGTTGCCCATGTACACATAATCCAAATCCTGACGGCAGCGTGCGTCGGCCCGTTCCAGGACGGCAATCGGGGTTGGCGGGAGGTTCATGTTGAATTCCGGGCGATACGCGCTCAGGTGGAGCGGCGTTGATTTACCGAGGTTCTCAAGCATCCAGCGGGAGAGCCGGCCGACTTGCTGCTCGGCATCGTTTAACCCTGGAATGAGCAGGTTGGTGATTTCAAGGTGACAGCCGGCGGCGATGGTCTGGCGCGCAAACTTGAGCACTGGATTTAGGGTGCCGCGGCACTGCTTCCGGTAAAACTCTTCGTCCATGCTCTTGATATCGATGTTTAGCGCATCCATCAGCGGCAGGAGCCATGCGGCTGGTTTTTCCTCGATATAGCCGTTGGTCACCAGCACATTGAGCAGCCCTTGCTGGCGGGCCAGCTCAGCGCAATCGTGGACGTATTCGATGTTGATCATCGGTTCGTTATAGGTGTAGGCGATGCCGATGGCGCTTGCCCGACGGGCGGATTGAACGACCAGGGCGGGGGATGTTGTCTTGGAATTAAAATCTACCTGCTGGGAAATGTTCCAGTTCTGGCAGAAGTCGCAGACGAAATTACAGCCCCAGCCGCCGATGCTGAAGATCGTGCTTCCGGGGTGAAAATGATAGAGCGGTTTCTTCTCGATCGGGTCGCTGTGTGCGCCGGACAGCAAGCCATAGCCGCGTGCCTGGAGACTGCCATGCAAGGCGGTGCGGATGCCGCAACGCCCGGTCTGCCCATCGCTGAGCAGGCAGTGATGCGGGCAGAGCTCGCATTGAATTTTACCGGCTACCGTTGACTGCCAGAATGCTGCCGTTTTCATGGGATTGTCTGGCCAAAGCGGGCTGTGCCCGCCACGTCGCTAAGTGCAAGTGGCCACTTTGCCACAGATGTGGCAACCCCAGCCTTTCACCACTCGCTTTGCTGGAGGCACGGAGAAAGAATCTCTCCGCACATTTCCCCTCCCGATCCACCGTTGCGCGTATTTTGTGCAGGGCGCTGCGCCCTACGCAAAATGCGCGCAACACTCGGTGGGGAGATGAAAGGAGATCGCGCAGACAGATCGATCTCCGTGTCTCCTGTTCTCCGTCCGTGGTACATCCTCGTTTTTCATCTTTCTTGGGGTATTCCGCAGAATCTGTATGTAAAAATACCAGATAATTGGACGGCATTCAAGTTTTTTTACGGACTGTTTGGCAGCGGGTCATACCATTCGGATCAAGGGCCACCCCAGCGCTTTCAGTTGCCGTGTTGAGACGATGCAGCCGGAACATCAAAACGTTATGCTGGCCCAAAAGGGAGACGGTATCGGAGTCAAGGTCCCACAGCATGCTCGCGAACACGATCAGGTTTTCAAGATTATTCCATGACCGCGTCCAGGATTTCCTGGGCGACTCGCCGCGCGGCCTGTTTGACTTCCCCGGATACTACGCTGCCGAAGTCCGTGCACTCGGGCTGAATGCCGATCAATATGATTTGGCAGGGGTGCGATTGGACCAGGTAATCGGTTAGCATTTTAAGCGGCAGGGCGTGTGTCGAAAAGGATAGGCCGGCGATTTGATCCGGTTCGATCAACTGCGCTGTGCCCGGGTTCAGCCCCAGGCCGGCGGCATCGATCAGCAATATATGTGAAGGTTGCCAGCGCAGGATGGCGCCGGTCAGGTTTTCCGGGGCAGTTCCGCCTTCGAATAACCGGATTTGTGGCGAAGTTTTGTCGCGAGCGGCTGAAGAAGGGTTGCGCTTGGATGCAAGGCGCAGTTCGTGAATGACCAACAGTCCGGCGCAATCGTCGCCACGTAACTCGGACCCGATGCCGACGACGGCTACGCGCCGTGCTTCGCGCAGGCTGGCTTTCAGCCCGCATATATCCCGCGATGAGCGTTTTGTTTCCATTGACCACAAAGATCGCAAAGGACCACTATCGATATTGTTCTTTTAGTTTTGTGTCTTTGCGTTCTTTGGTGAATCATCTTGTTGTTTTTCGGCAGCGACTGGTCCCGAAACCGGATCAGCGTTGGCCGGCGCTGCGGGTTGCGCAGGCGCAGGCGGCGCGGCCTGGTATGTCAGCTTCAACTTGGACCTTGACAGCTGGGCCAGCTCGTAGTCCGCGGTAATTTCCAAGGCCTTCTTAGGACAGCTATCCACGCACTGGGCGCAGTAAATGCACTGATCCAGGTCGAAGACGGCCTGAAAGCGTTTCTCGCCGACCTTGGTGATCGTGATGCAATTGGTCGGACAATCCCGCATGCACAGCTTGCAGCCAATGCATTTGGGAGCTATGAAGCGGATTCGACCCCGGAACCGGGCGGGCATCGGGACTTCGACGTATGGGTAAAGCACCGTTGCCGACTTCATGAAAAAGGATTTCAGGACTTCGCGGAGCATTTTTCCAGGTTTGATCATGAGGGCAATGCTCCGCTTAAGATCAGGTTAATAAGGAGTTGCAGCAGGGCGGCCGGGGCCACGATGCGCCAGCAGAAAATGACCATCTGCTCGATTCGCAAGCGGGCCAGAAGCGTACGCAGGAGCGCCAGCAGGGCTATGACCGCCAGCACCTTCAGCAGGTAAAAAACAAATCCAAGCCCGGCGCCCAGTCCGAACCCGAATGGTAGGAAAACGGCGGCGATCAGTGAAGCGCCGACCACTGCTTCGATATTAATGGCCATACGGAAAAACGCCAGGAATCGTCCGCCGTATTCGGTAAAGGTGCCGCCCACGATCTCGGTCTCGGCTTCGGGGATGTCGAAAGGCACCCGCTCCAGTTTGCCCTGCAGGGCGATCAAGGCCACGCACAGTCCGATTATATTGAACGCGGCATAAGCGGGGTGTTTGTCATAGAAGACGGCCATTTCGCTCAATGACCAGGTGCCGGCCAGCAGGGCGGGGGCCAGGATTGACATGAACAACGGTACTTCATAGGCGAACAGCTGGGTCAGGGTGCGCGTCGCACCGATCATGGCAAAAAGGGAGGTGGAATGCCATCCGGCCAGGAAAAACGTCAGCGTGGGAATCGTCAACAGGTAGATCACCACAATCAGATCCCCGTTGAATGAGTAAAGCGCCTGTGTGGTTCCCAGGGGGATGTAGAAAAAGGCGGTTACGACGGATGCCAGGGCGAAGACCGGCATCAGTTTGAACATGATCGGTTCCGCTTCCCCCGGGATGATGTCTTCCTTTGCGCAGAGCTTGATTATATCGGCGAAAGGCTGGAACCAGGGCGGACCGATCCGGTTCTGTAAGCGGGCATGAATCTTGCGATCCGCGAATTCCATGACCAGCCCGAAGATTAACAAAAACAGTAACCCTGGAAAAATAAACATCTGGAACAATGACAATAACATGATGTATTCAGCTCTCTATTCTGTGCCCAGCGCTTGATAAAAGGCGGCATGTCATTCCGAGCATAGCAGGGAATCTCAACGGTGATGGCCGTGGTGGAGATTATGCGCATTGTCCAGAATGACAGAAAACTATTTCAATAACCCTTTTTTCTGCTGCAGTTTCTTGTTCAGGTCCGTGAAATCAACTCCCTGCTTGCGGTACCAGTCCAGGCTGTATTTGTGCAGATCCTGCCAGGAGAAAATTTGCTTTTGCCCGGCCGCCGCCCCGTTGACCCTGATCATACGGTCGGTGCAGGAAAAACAAGGATCGATGGCGGCTACAATGATCGGCACATCCGCCAGGCGGTTATTCTCCATCATTTTAGCTACCGCTTGCACGTTGGCCAGGGTTGGCGCACGGATTTTAACCCGCTCGGGCTTATCCGTTCCGTTGGCCTTGACGTAATGAACATCCTCACCTCGCGGCGCTTCGTAGCGGCCGAATGCTTCGCCGATTGGGATCTTTCTGGGCGCCTTGACCGTAATTGGGCCGTCAGGTATTTTGGCAACCAGCTGGCGCACCATGCTGTAGGACTGTATTAATTCGCCCACGCGCACGAGGGTGCGGCCGTAGACATCGTTATGGGTATCCGTAATGACCTTAAATTCCAAGTCCTTGTAGGCAAGGTATGGGTCGTCCCGCCGGGTATCGGAGTCAACGCCGGAGGCGCGTCCAGTGGGGCCGATGGCGCCCAGGGACACGGCATCTTCATGCGAAAGGTAGCCCACGTCGGCAAGGCGTTTGATGAGAGTGGTTTCTTCGGAAGCCACTTCGATATAATACTTAGTGCGCTCTTCCAGGATGTCCATGGCCTTCAGCAGATCGGCCAGCTGTTCCTGGCTTAGATCGCGGCGCACGCCGCCGATGGTGTTCATGCCGTAATTTACGCGGTTACCGGAGAGGGCGGCCAGGGTATCCATGACCACCTCGCGATCCCGCCAGGAATACATGAGCAGGGTGTCGAATCCGATTTCATGAGCGGCCACGCCCAGCCAGAGCAGATGGCTGTGCATGCGCTCCAACTCGCCGATGATGGTGCGGATATACTGCGCGCGCGGCGGAACTGCCAAGCCGGCGATTTCCTCCACCGTTTGAACGAAGCAGGTGGCATGCGAGTGGGAACAGATGCCGCAAACCCGTTCGACAATATACATGGCCTGAGTATAGTTGCGCTCCTCGCAGGCCTTTTCTATGCCGCGATGATTGTAACCCAAACGCATGTCCATGCTGATAATGGTTTCGCCATTCAGGGTAATGGTGAAGTTTTCCGGTTCCTTCAAGGCCGGATGCTGAGGTCCGATGGGTATCTTGAAATTAGCCATAAGGGTTAGCCTCCTTCGGAGTTTGTGCCTCGTCCAGTGTTTTGACGTTAAAGTCCTTGCGCAGGGGATAAGCTCCTTCCGGCCAGGAGTCGGGCAGGGGATAGCGGCTGCCTGGCGGCAGTCCCTCAACCTGCGCTCCCAGCAGATCTACCAACTCGCGTTCATAAGCAGTGGCTTCGGCGAAAACATCCGAAATTGTCTGCAAGACGGGATTGGCTTTCGGCACGCGGGTCTTCAGATTCAAGACGATTCCGTCCGGCCGGGATAGGTGATATATGAAGGCCAGACTCTCGCCCTCATCCAGCCCGCTGATCGTGCATAGGTGCCGGAATTCCAGCTTGTGCACGGCATGTTCTAATACCTGGCGGAAGCGATCAAGGGGCGTTTCCATAAAAATGCGCCGCTCGCGTGCCACGCGGATCTGTTCCGTGCTGAAGCCAAATTGTTCTGCCAGCTCTGTTTTGATTTTTTCTTCGTTGGTCATGATTTGATTATTGGACACGTCAAAGCGCGTCCATCTCCATCTTTGTGCTGAAGTAATCCGTCAGAACGTGTGCCAGAATAATGTAGCCCTGCTCTATGAGCGGATCCGGATCTCTCATTTTAACCGGCGAAGTTTGCTTTCATAGAAGGCAGCTGCAATTCTGAGCTCTTTGTGACACATTTGATCCATTATACCGTTAATCATTTCGCCTTTGCCAATGCACTGTCCTGAGACATGGCGTTTGACGCTTCCGTTTTCGCCGCCGGCGCCGGGGCGTCCTGCAAACTTGCCAGCAGCTTGACCACCCCGTCAATGATGGCTTCCGGCCGCACTGGGCAGCCGGGGATGTAGGCTGAGACCGGGATCACGGCGTCAATGCCGCCATTGACGTTATAACAGCCCTTGAACACGCCGCCGGAGCAGGCGCAGGTGCCCGCGGCCACTACAAACTTCGGCTCGGCCATCTGTTCATAAACCCGGACCAGCCGATCCTGGATCTGGCGGGTGACCGGGCCGGAGCATACGAGCACATCCGCATGCCGTGGCGTGCCTTTTAGTAGAATGCCGAATCTTTCAACATCAAAGCACGGCGTCAGCGCCGCCACAAGCTCAATATCGCAGCCGTTGCAGGCGCCGGTATTAAAGTGGATGATCCACGGCGACTTGATCCGGGCCCAGGTTATAATTTTTTGCATCCACTTCATAAGACACCGCCTCCACGCATCCGTAATCTTAAAGTATTAATATTACCACGGATTTTATTGATGTCACGGATAAAATGTTCTGCATTTATAAACGCTATCCGTTTCATCCGCGGCCAAGTTTCCTCAGAATTATCTCCGAAATAAAATAAACAGCCCGATTGCCGAACAGATCAGGTAGCCGGCAGCGATCTGGATGGCCGACCAATCGTGGGCAGGCACCGTGGCCACCACCAAGGCCAGCACGTGCATGATTGTGAAGAAAAACGCGAACGGGAAAAACTGGGCGTAATCGGGTTGGGCCCGGTTCTCCGGCATGGTCTCGCCGCAGGAATAGGCTTTGAGCTGGCCGTCGGGCCGGCGCCTTTTGGCGGGCGCCAACAGCGTCAAAGCCCTCAACTTGAGCAGGGTCAGGGCCAAGATCAGCAGGAAAGCGACTGGCGGCCATAATAACCATTGGTTCATGCAAACCATCTCCTTGATGCTATCCCTTCAGATTTCTCAACAGCCGGACATCCAGCGAAAGGTTGTGCCGATGGGCGCCGATGACGATGCCGGCGGCCACGGCGATCACGACCACCTCAATCACGATCATGGTGATAATGAAAGCTTGAGCCAGCGCCATACGCCCCGTCAAATGCCCGGCCAGCGCGATCAGCAGGGTCACGGCCTTGATCAGCAGTTCCAGCCCGATCAGGATTCGGATCAGGTTCCGACTGATCAGCACACAGTAGAGCGCCGCCACCGAGAGCAGGATAACAAAGAGGATGCCCGTTGAAAAAATCGTCGGGAGGTTTTCGATCATGGCTGCGGTTCCTCCTTCTGCTCAGGCCGTTTTTTGAAAAGGATAACAACCCCCAAGACCCCTGCCAGGATAGCTAGAATCTGGCCCACGAGGTCCAGGCGGCGCAGATTCCAAAGCGCTTGGCGCGCATCGAGCTCCGTGCCGGACGGCAAAGCCGGCAGGTCCGAATGCAGGCCTATGGCGTACAGACCCCAGGCCAGCAGCGCAATCAGGATCGGCAGAAAAATAAAACGTTGAATACGACTGCGATCCCGGGCGGCGGCTTCCAGACCGGCCAGCGGCTTGGTCAGGCTGATGGCACTGATGAAGACGACCGTGATCAGTCCGGCGCAAACCGATAATTCGAATACCCCGGCCAGGGGCGCTTTCATGAGGAACAAGAGCAGGGTCAGGATCACGCTGGTCACGGCCAACCCGATCGCCGACCTGAGCAGGTCCAAGGTCATGACGGTCCAGACCCCGGCGAGCAGGAGGATCAAGAGCAATGTAATAAATAGGATTGGAATCATCATAGCCTTCTTCAATCGTCAATCGCAACTCGAAAATTTTTCACAGCAGACTCCGGATTGGAAGCAGGAACGTTTCGAACAGCCACGGGATGCCCACGCCCAGAGCGATCGTGATCAGCGCCAGTACGCAGGCCGGGAACAGGATCCACCAGTTGCCTTCTTTCAAGTTTTCAAAGCCGGCAGCGAGTTTTCCGAAAAATACGCGCCGCTGCATGGAAAGGAAATACGCCAAGGTCAGCAGACTGGCCAGCACGGCGAGGCTCGCATAGGTGCTATAGCCGGCCTGCCAGAGCGCCACGATGATGATCAGCTTGCTCCAGAAACCGGCCAGGGGTGGAATGCCGGCCGTCGAGAGAAACGCGATCATCGAGGTCCAGCCCGTCAGCGGCATTTTTTCGGTCAGCCCGCCCAGACGGTTCATGTCGCGCGTGCCCGTCTGCTGTTCCACGGCTGCGGCGTTGACGAACAGGAGAGATTTAAAAATGGCATGATTGAACAGATGGAAGACGGCACCGGCCAAGCCGAGGGCGCCGATTGGACCGGGGGTCATGCCGACGCCCAATCCGAGGACGATGTAGCCGACTTGGCTGATGCTGGAATAGGCCAGCATACGCTTGAAATCACTCTGGCCCAGCGCTGCCAGGGCCCCGACCAGCATTGAGGCCGCGCCCAGGAACAGCAGCAGCGCCTGCAGGTTATGGCTGGTTCCGATCAGCGCTGTTGTCAGACGGATCAAGGTGTAGATGCCCGTGGTCTTGGTGACAATCCCCGCCAGCAGCAGGGAAACGGCGGCCGGCGCCGCGGAGTATGCGTCCGGCAGCCATCCATGGAAGGGGATCAAGCCGCCTTTAATGAACAGTCCGACCATTAACAGAGCTATGGCCGCCAGAATCACGCCGCTATGGGAGGATGCGGCTATGGCCGACCGGAGCGCCTCGAAAGACAGGTCGCCGGCGGCCAGCATCAACAGGGCTATGGCCGCCAGGATGAAAGCGGTGGCCACAGCGGAGAGGATCAGGTATTTGAAGGAACCCTCGAACGCATCTTTGCCTTTCTCGAATGCGATCAGAATATAAGACACCACGGCCGTGATCTCCAGGAAAACGTAGAGCGAAAACAGGTCGTTGGCGAGCACTATGCCGTTCATCCCCGCCAGCGCCAGGATCAGCAGGTTGATGACCATGAATCGGTTGCCGGCGCAGGCTTCCGAATAGCGGCAGACCATAAGGGTGGCCAGGCTCACGATGCCGATGGCCAGGAACATGACCAGCGACAGGTTGTCCACCGTTGGTTCGAACAAGAGCAGGTTGCCGAGCCAGAGCGAGGGCGATGTCCAGAAATGGGAGTGGGGCTGCAAGGCCAGAGCGATTTGGACCAGACACAGCGCCATGCCGATCCAGAAAGCCAGTCGATTCATTAGGCTTTTCAGCGGCAGATTCAGCGCCACGAGCGCCAGCAATGGAGCAATGATTAACAGTACGGGCACGTTCAGTTTCCTCTCATGATCAAAATTATAACTATGATCAGGCCGGCCAATGACCATGCTAAATAAGCGCCCAGATTGCCGGTATGAACCCGGCGGATGGCGTTTGTCAGGGTATAGGTTATCTTGACCGAGGCTGTATCATACACGTAATCGATGCCCCGGTCGATGACCTTGGCCAGATGGGCAATGCCTCCGGCAAGCTTAAGGCCGATTTCGTAGGGGTCGAACAGGCGTCGCTCCGCCCGGTCGTAAAGGGCATGCAGGCCCGGCGCATAATGGATGTGATCGGAGGCACCCAGTCCGCTGCCCGAGCGTTTCACTCCCCAAATATGATTCAGGAACGCCGCGATCAGCACCACAACCGTCAGCACAACCAGCGTCATGCTGGTGGGCCAGCCTGCGAAAACATGATGTCCTTCCATCAGGCGCGCGCCCTCCAAGCTCGGTTGGATCAGACGTTCCAGCGGTAGGGAGTTCCAGACTCCGAAGATCACGCACAGGGCTGTGATGAGGACGATGGGAATCAGCATTGTGGCCGGCGCTTCGCGAACCTTGGAATGGTCGGCGGCCGGTTTGCCGCAATACGCGGCATGGCCCAATTTCAGGAACGAGGCGGCGGTTAAGAAAGAGCCCAGTAAGGCGGCCAGATAGAAGGTCCAGCCCACTTGCCAGGTCCGGCCCGCCTCTATCGCGCCGTCATAGACCAGTTCCTTGGAAAAAAATCCATTAAAGGGCGGCATGCCGGAAATAGACGCTGCCAGCACGATGAAACAAACGAAAGTCACCGGCATGCGGGCGCGCAATCCGCCGAGTTTATTGAGATCGGTGGTGCCGACCTGTTTTTCCATGGCGCCGCTGGTCAGGAACAAGCCGCTTTTATAAATCACATTGTTGATCATATGGAACAAGCCGCCGACGATGCCCACGGGCGTGCAGGTGCCGATGCCAAGAATCATGTAACCGACCTGGCTGATGGCGTGGAACGAGAGCAGGCGCTTGAAGTCTTTCTGGATCAGGGCCATCATGACGGCCAGCAGAATTGTGATGCTGCCGATGGCCATCAGCAGCGGGGAGAGCCAGGAAATTGGTTTGAGCACGAAAAGATCCAGCGTGATACGGGCCAGGAAATAAATTCCCAACAGTTTATCCAACGCGGCGGGTGCCAGCGCCATGAAGGGCAGTGGGGCATCCATGGCGGCATCCGGAATCCAACTCTGGAAGGGCATAGCCCCGCCCTTGGCAATGGCCCCGATCATTAGGAATATAAAAGCTACGCTGTGCCAGCCGCCGGTAGTCAAGCTGATTTTCGACATGGTTGCCGTGCCGGCGTAGTAGATTGTCATTCCGATACCGACCATGAGACACAGGTCGGCAACACCCGAAATGATGCAGGCTTTTACCGCCGTTTTCCCCCCTGAGGCGAATCCGCCTGCGGCGGAAAAAGCCTTGGACTGACCGATGATGATCATGCCGAAGAGGGTCAGGAGCAGGCTTTCCCAGAAAAAGAGCATCACGATCAGATTGTCGGCCAGGACCGCGCCGGTCACCAGTCCGAGGGTCATGAGGAAGTATGCGTAAAACTGGTTCAGGAAACGGCGCGCGCTCATGAAGGCCGTGGAATAGAAAGCAATCAGAAAGCTGAACAGCGCCGCCGACAGCACGATAAACGAGCTGAATCGCGTCAGCTTTAAGGAGAACTGCAGGCCGAAGGCGGCCCAGGGAAGGTTGAGGCTCAAGTCCCGCCCGAAGAGCCAGGCCGTTCCGGCCAAGTTGATGGCCGCGACCGCGGTGCAGAACCAGGCGCAGGCCCGTCCTTGCCGGTTGCGGAACAGCAGGGCCAGAATTCCCGCCGCGATGGGCAGGAAGATCGGGACCAACAATAACAAATTGACATTCATGAAATAATCCCCAGCACCTGGTGCATAACCGCTTGAACTTCGGTGATTTGCTGCAGCGCCGCTTGCGCAAATTGCGAGGCCAGGTTGATAAACACCCCGCTTAAGATCGAGAGCGCGCCGAGCAAGGCCACGCTGAACAGCATGACGGGCGAGCCTTCGGTGGGCAACGGCCTGGCCGCCAGCTTGGATTCACCGAGAAATACGAGCGTGAAGACGCGGAACAGGTATATGATTGTCAGGAATGCGCCGATCAAGAAGGTCAGAGCAATGGCGATTTGCCCGCTAGTGACGGCGCCGGTGATAACCATGTACTTGCTGAAAAAGCCGCCAAACGGCGGAATGCCCATTACCGAAAAAGAGCAGAGTAGGAACGAGACGGCTGTTATGGGCATGCTGGTGATCAGGCCGCCCATCTTGGTGATGTCTTTGGTGTGGGTGTTCTGCTCGATGATCCCGGCGCACAGGAACAGCCCGCCCTTGGCGATGCCGTGCATCATTATGTAGAGCAGTCCCCCGGCGATGCCGATTTCGTTGTTGATGGCCAAGCCCAGAAAAATGAAGGCGATCTGGCTTACCGTGGAATAAGCGATCAGGCGTTTCAGATCGGTTTCCAGCAGGGCGGCGCCGGCTGAAACCAGTGCGCTGACGGCAGCGATGGCCGGAACAATGGTGTGCCAGATCGGGTCGATCGTCCAGCTGGCCAAGAACAGCCGCGCATATACATAGACGCCGATTTTCACCAGCACGGCGGCATGCAGTAGCGCCGTAACGGGCGATGGCGCCACGCCAGCGTCAGGCAGCCAGGTATGCAGGGGCACTGTGGCGGATTTGGAAAGGATGCCGACCAGAATCAGCGTCACCGCGAGATTGGGGATCGGCCTACCCTGGAATGCCTGTTGAATTTTGCCAAGGTCAAACGAACCGGCCTGCTGGTAGATGACGATGAACCCCAGCAGCATCACTAGTGCCCCGAACACGGTGACCAGAAACGCTTTGTCGGCCTTGAGCACATAGGTTTTTTCGCGGAAAAATCCGATCAGCCGCCAGCAGGCGATGGCCGTGATTTCCCAGAAAAAATAAAGGATCAACAGGTTACGGGAGCAGACCAGCCCCATCATGGCGCCCAGAAAGAGCACCACCATGAAGTAATATTCATTGCGCCAGGGGTAATGGCGGATGTAGCCAAAGGAATACAACACGATGATCGTGCCGACCAGCGAGGAGACAAAGGCCATGAACACGGCCAGCGTGTCGGCGTAAAACAGGGTGAAACCGGCCAGCTGCACCTGGACAATTTGACCGGCCATGACCGCTGGAATCAGGGCCAGCGCGGCGCCGAGCGAGACCGCTACGCAAGCCAGGGCCAGCCCGTTGCGCGCCCGTTCCGACCAGCGCCCGATCACCGGGAGCAGGAAAGACCCGACGCACGGCACCATCACCATCAGTGTCAATATGCCATTAAGATTCATGATAATAATTGATTCGGGATAAAATCCAGCGCCTGTCAGGGCAAACGGAGTTGCACTCTAGCAGGGTAATTATTAAATGCAACATCATTTTGTTTCTTTTATCTTTTATTTTTTACAGTGATAATGTTTTGACAACAATGGCTGCTTAGTTTAGGGTGTGCTGATTTCGGCAGGTTTGGCGCGGTGTAAGCAGTAGGTAAACGCGCGGGGTGCGTCGAAAAAATGCGGTCATGGTGGGCCGGTAGCTCAGTTGGTAGAGCACGGCACTTTTAATGCTGGGGTCGCGGGTCCGAATCCCGCCCGGCTCACCATGCCTGTTTAAACAAGCGGCTTATGCATCTGCTCAAACAAGCGCGGTTGGCCGGCGAGGTCCTGCTGGTCAGGTTGGGATTGGTGACCATCCCTTTTTTCCCGCGCCGTATTCTTCTGGCGCTCGCCCGGTTGGCTGGGACGCTGGGGTATTTTGTGGCGCGTAATTCCCGGCGCATTGCGCTGGCAAACCTTGACTTGGCCTTCCAGGATTCCTTGACGCCGCTCGAAAAACGCCGTATCGCCCGGCAGTCGTTCACCACCATGGCGCGCACAGTACTGGACATGATCTGGTTCTGCCGGGACACGCGTCGCCGCCTGGCCCGTTACGTGGCGTCAGATCCGCAAATGCCCGACTATGTGTATACCACACCGGTGATCGGCCTGACGGCCCATTTTGGCAGCTGGGAACTGCTCAGCCGCTGGCTGGTGGTCAACGGCTATCCGCACGCGGCGGTGGTGGCACCGTTGATCAATCCGCGCGTGGAACGTCTCTTCAACCGCTCCCGCCTGATGAGCGGCATGGAAGTTATTCCCCAGGCCGGGGCGCTGCGCGGAGTGCTGAGAACCATCAAACAGAAAAAAAATGTAGCACTGGTGCTGGATCAGAATGTCAAGCCGCAGGATGGTGGCATTTTCGTGGACTTTTTCGGACTGCCCGTGCCCATGTCCGGCGCCGCCGCTCTTTTCGCGGAGCGCACTGGCACGCCCATCGTGGCGACATTCTGCATGAATCGTCCGGACGGCACCTATTACGTGTATGCCCTGCCACCTCTGAAGCCGGAAACCTTCGCCGGCTACGGTTCATCCAGGCCAAGTGCCTTGGCGAAGTCGGAAAACGCCCTGGCAATTACCCGGACCATTGCCGGATTGTTCGAACAGGAAATCAGGCAGCATCCCGGGCAATGGCTGTGGATGTATAAGCGCTGGAAACATATCCCGCCTGGCATGTCGCCTGCTGCCTATCCGTTCTATGCCAAGCCCGGACCGCAGGCGTGAGCCTTGGCTTTATTATCAAGGCGGAGATGCCCGCAACCCGAGTGGTAACTTTGCGCGGTGAGTGGAATTGTAACCCACCCCTGACTCCTTCAGGGAGGGGTGCCCCGATCCCCCTGTTGGAGCGGGGCGGGTTATCCTCTTGCGTGCTTCTGGGCGGCCAGCAACGCGCACTTTGGAAGATACCCCGACATGCATAGACCCGCTGCCTCCGGCTATTGCATCCTCACCGCCACGCTGTCGTATAGAATCGGGCCTTCGGGATAATTCAACATGTCGTCCCTTCGATCAACGGCAAAATAGAAAATAAAATTGCCGTACGGGAGCGGGTATTCATGCAGTACCGTAGTGGGAGACAGGTCGCACAATAGCCCCTGATATACGGGCCGGCAAAACGTCAGGTCGCCGTTGAAGATCGTCCATTCCATGGCGCTGTTCAGGTAATACCATTCCCCAGAATCCGGCGCGCAGGCCAGCACCCACCAGTCGGCGTCCGTGTCGGCATAGTCTCCCGCGTTCATTTCCACGGTGACGGATACCGTTTCGGGATAGTTAACGGTGATTTCGTCCGTTCCGCCATTAGCCTTGATTGTCATGGTGAGAGGAGCGGGGGGCGTCGGTGAGGGCGAGGGACTATAAGCCAGGGCGGATTCGATCAGGAACTGGGCGAAGATCGGAGCGACTGCCTGGTTGGCCAGCTCGTTGGGATGGGAATCGGTGCCGGAATGCGATCCCTCGTATTCGTATTTAAGAAAATTAGCGCTGCCGGCCAGGTAGTTGAATAAATCGAAACAGACTACGTTGGAGTGTCCGCTCAGGTACTCGTCGCTTTTCAGCCAGTTGGCAAATTGGCGGGCATAGGCGGCTGAGGTGGCGCTGGTGGCCAGGCGGTGCAGGGGCGGGGTGGACATCACGACGAACAGCTTGTCAGGACATTGGTCGAAGACCATCCGCATTTCCAGGTAATACGTTTGATATTGGGCCAGCGTTTGCGCGTCCGGAATTTCGGAGGCCGGGAAACACGATTTGAAGGCGATCACCTGATGATTGTCCCGTATCTGGTTCCGGCAGGATTGGGCATCGGCTTGGGAGGAGGTGAAAATATAATGCAGACCATCGGGATTTGTGTTGTCGGTCGGCGATCCATAAGAAACGCCGGTATTTTCTCCATTCTGGTTGTGCAAGCCGTCGGAGCTATATCCGTGATCCCAGAACGCGAAGGCGGTGCCATGGGCTGAATTATAGGCATGAATCGTGTTCCGCATGCCACCGTTAATCAAGCCCTGGCCCGTGGAATGATGCAGAAAGAACAGGTTATTCAATTGCTGGGCGCCGGCGCACAAGGCCAGGCTCATGGTGAAGGCCGTGAGAAGCAGGCGTTTCGCTGCGGCGCGGGCAGTGCGGCGTGCTAAATATTTATGACGGCGCGGCATGACGGAGCAATCCATGATAACCTCCATGACAATTTGATCACACGTAACTTATCAACTAAAATACTCTATACCATTGTCCGATAACAAGCTAAAATCTGGGTTGATCTTCGGTTGGAATATGCTAAGGTCACATTTTTTTCACCTCAGGAGATACTGTTTATGAAACTCGATCCGATCAAGATGAAGGATTGGCAAATTGCGGAGGCGGCGGAAGCCGGCATGAAATCCTTTCCGCAGCTGGCCGGGGAAATGGGTCTGCAGGACAGCGAGCTGATTCCCATGGGACGCCAGATTGGCAAAGTGGACTTTATGCGGGTTTTATCGCGTCTGGATAAGGCGCCCAAGGGCAAATACGTGGATGTCACGGCGATCACGCCGACGCCCTTGGGTGAGGGCAAGACCACGACCACCATGGGCCTGATCGAGGGCTTGGGCCGGTTGGGCAAACGCGTCTGCGGCGCCATTCGCCAGCCCAGCAGCGGGCCGACCTTTAATGTCAAGGGTTCCGCCGCCGGCGGCGGGTTGGCCCAGTGCATTCCGCTGACCCCTTTGTCGATCCGCCTTACAGGCGATATCGATTCGGTGACCAATGCCCACAACCTGGCGATGGTGGCCCTGACCTCGCGCATGCAGCATGAGCGCAATTACGACGACGCCCGCCTGGCCAAAAGCGGCTTAAAGCGGCTGGACATCGATCCGCAGCGGGTGACGCTGCGTTGGGCGATCGATTTTTGTGCCCAGTCCCTGCGCAATATCACCATTGGCCAAGGCGATAAAATGGACGGCTTCGAGATGGATTCCGGCTTCCAGATATCGGTTTCCAGCGAAATCATGGCCATCCTGGCCGTGGCAAAGGATCTTAAGGATTTGCGAGAGCGCATGGGTCGGATCGTCGTGGCGCTCGACAAGCAGGGGCGGGATGTTACCACCCGCGACCTGGAAGTGGACGGCGCCATGACCGCCTGGATGCTGGACGCTATCCATCCCAACCTGCTCCAGACCATCGAGGGCCAGCCGGTCTTTGTGCATGCCGGACCATTTGCCAACATCGCTATCGGCCAGAGTTCGATCGTTGCCGACGAGCTGGGTGTGCGTCTGGCGGATTACCATATTACCGAGAGCGGCTTCGCGGCCGACATCGGTTTTGAAAAATTCTGGAACTTGAAGTGCCGCTTCTCGGGGATTCACCCGAACGCCGTGGTCATCGTGGCCACGGTCCGGGCGCTGAAAATGCACGGCGGCGGGCCGAGTGTGAAGCCGGGTATGCCCCTGGACGAGGCTTATACCAAGGAAAACCTGGGTTTGCTGGAAAAAGGCTGCGAGAATCTGGTGGCCCATATTGAGACGGTTAAAAAAAGTGGCGTGCGCCCGGTGGTCTGCATCAACGGTTTTCATACCGATACGGCCGCCGAGGTGGCGCTCATCAAGCGGATTGCCGAGGCCAACGGCGCCCTTGCCGCCCTTTCCCAGCACTGGCTCAAGGGCGGGGAAGGAGCCTTGGAATTGGCCGAGGCCGTTATGGCCGCCTGCAACGAAAAATCGCACTTCAAGTTCCTTTACGATTTGAATGTGCCGCTCCGCCGCCGCATTGAATTGATTGCCAAGGAAGTCTATGGCGCGCAGGGCGTCGTTTATTCGGAGGCGGCCCTGGCTAAGGCCAAGGCTTATGAAGCCGATCCGGCTATTGCCGGGCTGGGCACCTGCATGGTCAAGACGCATCTCAGCCTGTCGCACGATCCGGATGTGAAAGGTCGCCCGCGTAATTGGGACTTGCCGATCCGTGATATTTTGATTTACAAGGGCGCGGGCTTTGTTGTGCCAGTGGCCGGCGCCATAAAGCTGATGCCGGGCACGGCGTCTAACCCCGCTTTTCGCAAAATCGATGTGGATGTTAAAACCGGGCGTGTACAGGGATTATTTTAAAATTAGAACATTATTACACAGAATCAAAAAGAACTTGATGGGGCGGGACACAAAGCCAGTGCAACCAGTTGCCCCCGCGTGTCTCAAAACGACAACCGCGCCGGTTGGCCAGGCGGATGCCAAGACAGCGCCCCCCACACCGGGGCCCGCTGTCTCGCATCGCCGGGCAATTCATGATGAGCGGCGCCCCGCCGACCCGGAACCGATATGGACTCCTGACAGTTTCCAAGTGCCACCGCAGCCCGGCAAAATCAGATTTCATGACCTGGGCATTCCCGATTCCATCCTGCATGCTGTTGCCGATCAGAAATTCTCATATTGTACTCCTATCCAGGCTCAAATCTTGCCGGCCCTGCTGGCTGGCCGGGATGCCGGCGGCCGCGCGCAAACCGGCACGGGCAAGACGGCGGCTTTTTTGATTGGCATTTTCGCCCATTTAATCCGTCATCCGTTGACCGCACCCGGCCGGAGCGGCATGCCCCGGGCGCTGGTGCTGGCTCCGACCCGCGAATTGGCGCTCCAGATTTTCAAGGATGCCCAGGAGCTGGGTAAATATGGCCGTTTGCGCAACCTCGTTATCTTTGGCGGAATGGATTACAAAAAGCAGCAGGACCAGTTGCGCAGTCCGAATATCGATCTCATCGTGGCGACACCAGGCCGGCTGCTGGATTTTCGCAGCTCGGGCCTGTTGAACCTGGGCCGGGTGGAAGTGCTGGTGCTGGACGAGGCGGACCGGATGCTGGATATGGGGTTCATCCCGGACGTGAAACGAATCGTCTACAGCCTGCCGCACAAGGACAGACGTCAGACTATGCTGTTCAGCGCCACGTTGAGCCAGGACATCCTCGGCCTGGCTTCGCGCTGGATGAAAAACCCTTTGCTGATCGAGATCGAGCCGGATCAAGTTACCTTGCAAACCACCGAGCAACGCGTCTACACGGTCACGGCGCGGGATAAATTCGGACTGCTTTACAACCTGATCCAACGTGAGCCGGTGACTCGGATGCTGGTGTTCCGGAACCGGCGCGATGGGGTCGACCGCCTGGCCCGAAAATTGACGCTGGCGGGCGTGCCCTGCGCCCAGCTTTCAGGGGAGGTTCCCCAGGAAAAACGGATCAGGATCCTGGAAGACTTCCGCGCCGGTAAAATCAAAGTCGTGATTGCCACCGATGTCGCCGGGCGTGGCATTCATGTGGAAGCCATCAGTCATGTGGTCAATTACGATATTCCCGAGGACGCCGAGGATTATGTGCATCGCATCGGCCGTACGGGCCGGGCAGGTGCCACAGGGATCGCCATTACCTTTGCTTGCGAAGAAGGGGCGTTCAACGTGCCGGCTATCGAAGAATACATTGGTCGCGCCTTGGCTTGTATCCAGCCGGAGGAAAGCTGGCTGAAACTCCCGCAGGGCATGGCGCCAAAAGTGGCTGCCGGAGTCGGGTCACGCGCACCCTTCAGGCGTCCGCGTTTGCAGTCCGGCGGCGGGAGCCGACGCCGGCGCTGAGTGTGGTTAGCGCGGTTTAGCCGATGAATTTCGCAATGCGGAATTTAGATTGCTTGCCCACATTCCCTTGGGAGTATTATATCATGGCTGGTATGAAGGCAAAAACAGGCATGGTGTACCGTTCATTATCTGAAGCAGACGAGACGGTCGGCAGGACCAAGCGGTATTGGTTGTAGCCCCGCTCTATGAGCGGATGGCTGCGGAGAAGACCCCACCGCGGCACCGCTGAAAAGCGGCAGTTTAACTGTCGCACTCCAAGGCGACACCGTCAGGGTGTCGCGTAAATACACGGAAAAAAGGAGCTTCATGCATAATCCCTGTCCGTGCGTTTCACATGGTAATAATTGTCCTTTACATGCAAGAAGATTGCGGCTAATATAAAAATTGAATAAATCCGACAGCTTACGTTGATTTGACGTGACAAGGCCATCCAGCGGGTTTTGACTTATGAAGACGCGTTTATTGATGCTGCTCATGGCGCTCTTAACCGGTCTCTGGGTGCTGCAATACGGCCTTGCTCATTACCTTTTTCAGGGACAAGTTTTTCAGCCATACCTGGCCTGGAAAAATGCGCATCACGCTTTTTTTAGCTTAGGCTGTATCAGCCTGGTCATCATTACTGGATTGGTTTTGTACCGCGTTTTTGTGAATCAACAACAGATTCTGGCACAACTGCAGGCGGCCGGCAGTGCGTTGCGGGAAAGCCGGGCACGTTTTCAAAAGGTTACGGCCAATCTGCCGGGAGTGGCCTTTCAGTTGACGATCAAGCCGGATGGTACGTGGGAGTTTTCGTTTATCAGCGAGAAGTGCCGGGAACTGTTCGGCGTGGATGCCGATGCCCTTCAACGGGATGTCGGCCTGGGGTTAGGATTTGTGCATCCGGACGATCTGACGCCCCTGGTTGCCGGCATCGAGGAAGCGGTGCGACTCATGCAGCCTTGGAGTTGGGATGGGCGATTCCTGGTTTGTGGCACATGCAAGTGGATGCAGGGCTTTGCTCAACCCGAGCGCCAGCCCGATGGGCGCATCCTGTTTGACGGCTTAATGATTGACATCACTGATCTCAAACATGCGGAACAGGCGCTTTCCAAGTCCAGACAGATGCTGCAACTAGTGCTGGACACCATTCCCTCCACCGTTTTCTGGAAAGATCGGGACTCGGTTTACCTGGGATGCAACAGGGTCTTCGCCAAGGACGCCGGATTGACAAACACGGCGGATGTGGTCCATAAAACTGATTTGGACTTCGCGTGGAAGGAGCACGCCCCGCGCTTGCGCGCCGACGATCTTAAGGTAATGGAAACCAACACACCCAAAATCGGGTATGACGAACCGTTGATTAAGGCGGATCATTTACAGCATTGGCTGAGGACAAGCAAGGCGCCCATGCGCGACGGGATGGGTCAAGTGATCGGCATGCTTGGCACCTACGAGGATGTCACCGAACGCAAGCAGGCCGAAGACCAGCTCCGCGCCTCGTTGCGGGAAAAGGAGATATTGCTTAGGGAAATACATCACCGGGTGAAAAACAACCTACAGGTCATTTCCAGCCTGCTCAGCCTGCAGTCCCAGCATATCGCCGATCCCCGCGATCGCCGGTTATTCCAGGAAAGTCAGAGCCGGGTGCGCACCATGGCCCTTATTCATGAAACTTTATACCGCTCCCAGGATTTGGCGCAGACCGATTTTGCCGAATATCTTCATACCCTGGCGGACGAACTCCTGCACGCTTTTAAAACGCGCGATGTCCGAATCAGGCTGGAAATCGAGGAGCACATTCGCCTGAGCATCGAGGTGGCAATTCCCTGCGCGCTGATCATTCATGAGCTGGTTACCAATGCGTTGAAATACGCCTTTGGCGCCGCTTCGCAAGGCGCTATGGAATCGCGACCGGCGGCCGAGATATTGATTGCTTTTCACGAAGAACCTGGCATAGGGTATTGGCTTGCCGTCAGTGATAACGGCTGTGGCTTGCCCGAGCATGTCGAATCCGGAAAATCTGACTCGCTGGGCTGGTCTTTGATCATGGCGCTGACGGAGCAGGTGCACGGACGTCTGGAGATTGACCGGCACGGCGGCACGGCGGTCAGTATCTGTTTCCCTAAAGAAAATGATAAAACCAATTCTACGCAACGGCATCTATGACCGATGAACATATAGTGATCGTTGAAGACGAGAGCCTGGTGGCCATGGATCTCCGAAGCCGTCTGGAAGGACTCGGCTACAAAGTGGATGGCATTGCCGTCAACGGACAGGATGCGATCGAGTTGGCCCGCGAGATCAAGCCGGACCTGATCCTGATGGATATCATGATCGAAGGCGAAATGGATGGCATCCAGGCGGCCATGCTCATTCGGCAGCAACTGCAAATCCCCGTGATTTACATCACCTCCATCTCCGATACCGCAATTCTCGATCGCGCCATGCGGTCCGAACCTTTCGGATTTATTCGTAAGCCTTTTGATCCGATGGAATTGCGTTCAACGATAGAGATCGCTATCTGCAATATCCGTATGGATCGCAAACTGCGCGATAGCGAGATGCGCTACCGGCGCCTGCTGGAGTCGGTAACGGATTATATCTACACGGTCAAATTGGAGAATGGCCGCGTAATCTCAACCACCCATAATCCCGCTTGCGTGGCGGTTACCGGTTATTCCCTGGAGGAGTACCAAGCTGATCCGGAATTATGGTACAAAATGGTGCCGACCGAGGATCGCCCCAAAGTATTGGACCAAGTTCGACGGCTGCTGTCCGGATATATGATTCAACCGCTGGAACACCGCCTGATTCATAAAAGCGGCATGGTTATCTGGGTGCGCAATACCACCGTTCCGCATTTCGATGAAAACAGACGTTTGGTCGCTTATGACGGTTTGCTGTCCAATATTACGGAACGTAAGGTGGCCGAGGTGGCCCTACGGGAAAGCGAAATGAAATACAGGATGCTTTCAGAGCAATCCCTGGTGGGTATTCAAATTGTCAAAAATGGTCGACTTATTTTTGTGAACGAAGGCTGGTCAAAAATCACCGGCTATTCCCGCGCTGAAGCTTTGGCTTGGGAGGGAAAAGAGTTTTTCAAGGTAGTGCATCCGGACGACCGGGCCTTGTTCATGGAGCAAGTTTACGAGAAGCAGTCCGATATTGCCGATGGGGAGATGCCCTTCTATGATTGTCGTTTCCTTTGCCGCAAAGGCGCCACAAAATGGGTTTTGATGCATAACCGATCGATTATGTTTGCCGATGGCCTGGCGATTGTCGGGGTGGGGGTGGATATAACGGATCGCAAACTGGCCGAGCAGGCGCTGGCCGAAGCCAATCACCGTTTGAAGACGGGCGAGGAGCGCTTGATGGCTGCCAACCAGGAATTATCCGATGCTAACCAAGAAAAAGAAGTTCTGCTTAAGGAAATCCATCACCGGGTAAAAAATAATCTGCAGGTAATTTCCAGCCTGCTCAATCTGCAGGTGAGCCATGTGCGGGATGAGGCGGCGCGCACGATCTTGCGGGAATGTCAGAACCGCATTAAGTCCATTGCGATCGTGCATGAAAAACTCTACCAGTCCCCCAATCTGGCTAATATTGACCTGGCCGAATACATCCGTAGTTTGACCAGCCACCTCTTCCGGACGTTCCTGGTGGACCCTGACTCCATTCGTATGAAGATCGCGGTTGCGCAAGTGTCCCTGGATGTGGATCTGGCTATTCCCTGTTGCCTAATCATCAACGAGCTGGTGACCAACTCATTGAAATACGCGTTTCCGAACAAGCAATCCGGCGAAATAAATATTGCTATCAAGCGAAACGGGGCGGCGGATGACCATTCGGGCGCGGCCCAGTATATCCTTGTGGTCGGTGATGACGGGGTCGGGTTTCCTCCCCATATCGATTACCTCAATACCGTCTCGCTGGGCATGCAATTGGTTTTGACTTTCGTGGAACAGCTGGGGGGCACCATTAATATGGATAATAATCGAGGTACGACTTTTACCATACGCTTTAAGGACAGCGAGAAGAACAGCGTGCTGCTCCCTGACGCCGTTTCGGAAGGCTGAAGTCTCGCGGCACGGCGCCGGCTTGCGGGATTGGCCGATTTTGCCGATATAGCTGTTCAGGTAATTAACTTCCGAGGATCAAGGAGCCCACCCCTCGCCCCTCCAGGGAGGGGATAAGATATTGCAAACCAATCAGTTCCCCTCCTTGGAGGGGATAGGTGTAGGTGTCCAGCGAAATGCGGATCGGGAAATTGGAGTAAAACCTGGTAAAAATGCGGGAGCAAGCGGGCATTA
>CAZALU010000031.1:0-35631 GCA_964486075.1 uncultured Verrucomicrobiota bacterium | reverse complement strand
GTGCGGGGCAGGCGTTTGCGCGTCTCAGTGTCCTGTATATTCCGTGTTCTCCGTGTTCTCCGTGGTAAATCTTCTGTCGGTGATCGGTGTGTTCGTTCGGATACGAAGCCGCTACGCTATGCTTATCTCCATAACCAGCTATGCGACAACATATTGAAGCATTCATGGCAGATGCGTTACCCACTAATTATGCCGAGGAGCCTTTCTTTTGTGTTTGCTGCGTTCTTTGGTGTGGTTACATTGCCTGAATTGCTAAAGCTCCTTGCTGGCCGTCATTCATTATGCTTTTGATAGCGCAAGGCCGGGATTCGATAAAGGGCGGCTAGGCGCCGGTTGGCAGCGTCGTGGGCGTCGGAATCCAGAACGATATCCTGACCCCAGGCTTGGAGTGAAACTCTTTGAAGGCCTCCATCCCGGTCCACGATGCGGAACATATCGGCCAGGTTCCGGATTGGTTTGCCGTTGACGGCGGTCACAACCGCGTCCCGGATATGCTGGTAACCGATGTTGATGGCGTCGGGAAGTACGCCTGCCAGGATGACAACGTGATCTCCGGGACGTTCTGGGTCATGGGCTCGCGTCAGGTATAAATAAACAAGGCGGGCGTTGCCTTGGATCATCCATTTGCTGCCGGCGGCGCGGAGATAATCTCCTCCCAGCTCCCGGAAAACCAAGCCGCAATCCACGATGTATTCTGGCTGGGCACACCCGATGTTTTCCGGGATAAACGCATCCGCATCTTGCCGGCGGGAGAGGATTATCGGAATATCGCTGATTTCACCGTCCCGCAATACTGACAGCATCACTCTGTCGCCTGGTCGTCGGCGCCCATTGATCAGGAAAGGCAGAAGCAGTCGGCCGAATTCTGGATCGTCGTAAAAGCCCTGAGCATCCAAGTCGGCGCCGTCCCATTCCATGACCACGTCGCCGGGCCGCAGAGCTGCGCCGGCACCCGTGCCGGGCAGGATATGAGTCACTTCGATACCGCCTCCATCAGGGCCTGGGTCCGCGCCGCGAAAAGTCCGCTTAACGGGGTCAAGCAACGGCGCCCACGAGAATCCAGCGACCGCTATGCCACGGTAGGGCGGGGTCTGCGCATCTTCAAGAAAACGTTCCAGAACGGCGGCCGGTAAAATACGACAGGTCTGACTGCTACGATCCGACTGCAGCACTAACCCGGCCAGACAGTTATTATAGATGACAGGCGCCCCTCGTTCGCCGGTATTCAAACTGGCCAGGGCTCGGTACATCAGCATGGAGCTGGTCGTTTCCGGCAGTGGCGCGACCGATATCTCGCTCAGGCTGGTTGAGTCGGTCTGGATTTGACCGGTTTCATCAAATTGCACGATAATGACGTCTGCATTGGTCGGGACCGAAGCGCACAATGACATTGGTTTCAGATCGGCCAGGGCGGGGGCATTGTCCCAGACCAGGATTGCCGCGCCGGTTTGGGGATCGGCTTCGGCTACGCGGACTGCGGTCTTGGCGCCACTGCGCGCCCTTCGTAACTCTACCATGACATGATTGCGCACCAAACTTTCAGTGGTAACGACCCGCCCGGGGCCGATGACAGCGCCGAATCCGCGGCGTACAGCCGGCGGGTATCTTCGCCAGGGCATACTGGGGTCCGCGATTTGCACCGTCACCTGCACCTCGACCACGCTCTGATCGAGTTCGACCGCAGTTGTTCCGACGGCGAGAAGACTGACGCCGATCACACAGAATATATGGGGATAAATATGCAAAGCCGTGTTAGTCCCAGTTCCAATGCTGTCTATAATATTGTTAATCTTCAAAATGCGATAAAGCGGGCACGTGATACTTTTGGGCGATCTCGCGGTCGGCCTGTTCGGTTAAGGCAGCGCTTAAGACCATGGGGTTGTCGGAGCCTTCAAAGCGGATGACATGGAAACCCTTCTGCGGATGGCGGAGTGCTTCCTGGAGATCTCGCAACGATCCTACCGGTTGGTGATTGGCCTCAACCACAACGCCATGGGCATATTCGTGTTGGTAGGTGTTGACCGGATGCGCCAGCCGCCCGAAAAGAACAACAAACTGGGTTCGGTTCAGGTATTTTCCGTCCAACTTGGCGAACTCGGATAAATAAAGTAGTGGTTGAGTGTAGCGGTTGTTCAATCCGTCCCCTAACGTGGCGAGGGTATTGCGGTTTAGCGTCGTAAATATCAGGCCCTGGATCATCAGGTACTCTGGGCGGCGGTCATATAAATAGCGGTAACAGAAAGGATCGACCGGGTTCTTGAGGGGAATGGCGAGGCGCTGGGTTTTGCCCTGGCGCCAGATCTCGCAGTCAATAATCTCGCCCCACTGCTTACGTTCCATGAGTTCAGTAAATTCCACCGTATTGCTGTTCAGTACGATTGTGCCGTCGTTCGCCACGGGATGCCCGTCGATATTCAAGAGCACATCGCGGGGTTGCAGTAAACCGGCAGCGCTGCCGAACGGGTCGATGACGAACAGCACCACGCCGGTTTGTTTTGCCGCGAGTTGCAAGTCGTCGCGCAATGCCGGGTTACGGGTATCCAACCAGGCGACGCCTAGCTCGGGATAGCCTTGGTAAACGCCATCTTCAATATCTTTGAGGAAGTGACGGATTACCGGGAGCGGGATGGCGTAGCCAATATTCTGTGAATCCATGATCCCCTGGAAGGCCAGGCCGACGACTCTGTTGTTGAACATGACCGGTCCGCCGCTGTTGCCGGGATTAATGGCGGCGTCCACCTGCAGGACCAGATGCGAATCGGCTCCGCTGTGCGTGTAGATGCTATAATCGATTCGCGAAACCACACCGCGAGTGACCGAAAGGCGGTCGCCGCCCATGGGATAGCCCAGGGCGACTACCTCGTCGTTTAAACCCGGGAGCTGTGATCCGAAATCCAGAGCATGGGTATTCTCGAAAAATGCCGGGTCGTTCACGGTCAGGATTGCCAAGTCGCAGTCGTGGCCGATGAACTCGATGGCAGCCGGGTATTTGTTTGGATCGCCCTCGCGCTGAACTTCGAGGAAGCGGGCGTCGGATACGACGTGGGCGTTGGTGATGATCCGGCGTTTTTTGATAACGAATCCGCTGCCGTTGCCTCCGGCAATGCCGCTGGCCTGCCAGGGCTGGGCGTAATCCTCACGTTGGATAGTAGCATAAATCTTGACGACCGATTTCTGGAGAGCCGTCAAAGACGCGCCGTCCGTTGGGAAGGGCAGACTCGGCGCTACGATCGCCAGCAACAATAAGATGGTTCCCGGGTAACGCCGGGGGAAGTTGTTCATGTGTGTAGCATATCCTGAAAATAATTAAATGACAAGGCGCAGAGACATTAGCGCCCAATACATGAAAACATCTATTGCCTGAATATTGGTAACTACTTAGCGAAATCACCGCCGGCGGCCGGCGGTGCAAACTTAAAAGAAACGCGTTAGATATATGCTCTCCTGGTTGCCTGTCCAATTTTCTATACGTTCTTTTGGGTTAAATATTTCTTAAAATTTGGGTTGCGGCCAGCGCTCGGGTTAAAGGATGTAGCCGAGCTGGCGGAGCAGGTCTTGGTCATCGGCCCAGTTCCGGTGCACGCGTACCCACAGGCGCAGGCTGACTTTTCGTTCGAATATTTCTGACAACTCGCGCTCTGTTTCCAGGATAACCAGCTTTAGCAGGCGCCCCTTGGTCCCGATCACAATACCTTTCTGCGACGGCTTGTTGACCAGGATATCCCCTTGCGCCGACCAACATGCGCCAGTTTCATCGATGGAGGCAATCCGGACGGCGATGGCGTAAGGCAGTTCGGCTTTGAGCGCCCGGAATAATTTTTCCCGCACCAGATCGGCAATCATCAACTTGCGTGGAAAGTCAGACAGCATCTCTTCAGGGAACAGCCGAGGCCCCGGCGGCGCCAGTTTCAGTAGCATATTGCGTAAGGACTCGACGCCAGCCCCGGTTTTGGCCGAAATTTCCACCCACGCGTGATGCCGGGCGGATTGTTTCTGTAGACGATGCCATAGCTCGTGATGGAGATGGCGCTGGTCGGACCTGGCGGTAATGGAGTCGATCTTGTTTAATGCCAGGACCAATGGCGTGTCCGAATCGCAGAGCCGCCGCATCCAGCCTTCATCTTCAATGCGTGGGCTGGCGGTGGCGTCCAGGACCAGTAAGGCAATGTCCGCGCCTCCGGCAGAATGCCGGGCCACCCGGTTCATAAGCCGTCCCAAGTTGTGATCGGCCTTGTGTACGCCAGGTGTATCCAGGAATATCAGCTGTCCGCGAGCGTCGGTCCATATGCCGCGGATGCAATTGCGTGTGGTCTGGGCGATCGGGCTGACAATGCTGATCTTCTCTCCTACCAGGGTGTTGACCAAACTGGATTTGCCTACGTTGGCCCGTCCGACGACAGCGATCATGCCGGACCGGGTGATCGGGGTGGTGGGCGGCGGATTTTCTATGCCTGGCACATTTGGTTCCCGGGAGTTTGTCATTTTTTTGATTTGGCGGATGGCGCCATGAAATTCAATGGATAATGTTGGCCGACAGCCCCAGCGTGTTTCAGGGCCTCGTGCACAAATCGCTTGGCATGTTCGACCGCTTTGAGGAGCGGTTCGCCCCTAGCCAGGAATGCCGTCAACGCGGCTGACAATGTGCAACCGGTGCCATGGGTTTCATGGGCGGCAAGACGCGGCAGGCTGAAGCGATGAATTTTGCCGTCCACAAACAGGACATCGCAGACGATTTTTCCTCCCAGATGTCCGCCCTTGACGAGGGCGGCGCCGCCGAATCTTTGACTTAGTTCCTGAGCGGCAGCCTCTTGTGTTGCCAGGTTGTTGATCGGCCGACCGCAAAGCACAGCCGCCTCGTCGGCGTTCGGTGTGATAACGGTTGCCCGGGGCAGGAGCCGGTCGCAGAGAACTCGGATGGCTTCCGGGCGGAGCAGGTGGGCTCCGGAGGTTGCCACCATTACCGGATCCACGACAAGGCAGTTAATTTTTTGGAAGGCCGGCTCATTAAGTATGGCATGAATTACAGGGGCGGAATACAACATGCCGGTTTTGGCCGCTACGATCGGGAATCCATCGCACACCGCGCGGATCTGGCGGGCGACCATGTCCGGCTGGATTTCGGCAATGCCGATGACGGTGGCGGGGTTTTGGGCGGTTATGCAGGTGATCGCGCAGGTCCCGAACACGCCCAGCGCCGTGAATGTTTTCAGGTCGGCTTGGATCCCGGCGCCACCGCCGCTGTCGGATCCGGCGATGGTCAGCGCCGCGGGTGTTGCAATGGTTTTCTTTTTCGGCATGGGTTGTCTTTTCTGCAAAATACCGTTTTCTGCAAATGATCGTTATACAAGTATGAAATCCCGGTCTCCTTGTCAACCGTCATTTTGTGCCCGAGCGTGTCTTCTGGTGGGTCCGGTGCGCTCCGTTGTAGCCGCGCTCTATGAGCGCTATTTTTTCGGCATGTCACTGTTCATGCTGGCTATATCTGAATGTCATTAAGAGAGGTAACCACTCCAGCATTAAGAATCCAGAGTTCAGAATTCATTCGGAATTTAACAGGGATACACAGGATTGACAGGATTAATGCTCCGATTGCCGCTGCTGACCCTGTGCATCCTGTTTATCATTGTTAGCCTGCTTGCAACTAATCATTGTTTAGGCGACACGCTTTCACCTCTCCCCAGTAACACGGGATCCAACTTGTCCGTCCCGCGGTGGAGCGTGATTTTTATGCCAAAGACGGATCCACCTACGGCGGAAATGGATTGAAAATAGGTAACTACTCAGGTTGCCTGAAAAAACCCGGATCAGCAAAGATTGTCATTTCGAGCGTAGCGAGAAATCTCATCTGTCTGCCAACAAACATGAGATCCTTCGCTACGCTCAGGATGACAACCTGAGTAGTTACGAAAATAGAAAGAGCAGGATAGCCGGGATTCAGCCTTTGGCTGGACGCCTGCTATTTTCAGGAGCGGCCGGATTTGACGTAACAGATTAATTAGCTGAATTTTGAGCCGAGCCGGCGCAAAATTAACCCAAAGATCCGCCACGTGAGTCGCGTTCCACGTGCCAACGCGGTCACTTGATGATGGCCGCGTAAAACGCGGTCAAACGGGGTTAACCACCTTAATTTGATTCCGCTGAAAAAGGCGGCAAAGACGGTCGGGAAGAAATCCCGACCCTCCCAATTTTCTAAAAAAGGCCTATTTTTACCAAGGGAGGGACGGCATTCCTGCCGTCCGCTAGACTTTTTCAGCAGAATCTTAATTTCAAAAACAACCCCATGGGTTATTTTCGAAACTTCACGTCTTTCGCCAGCGGGCAATGCCCGCATAGACGAAAGTGAATAGCACGATGATCGTCCAATATTCAGGTTAGGCGCAATCAGTCCGGAGCTGAAAAAGATGTTCCTTGACACAGTGCGTAGGCAGGGCAGGTTCCCGATACCTTTTGCATTTTTCCGGCGAGTTGTGCTATAAAACCTGCGTGATAGAATTCAAAAAACATTGGCTGCAGACGAACCGGATCAGGGAGGATTAACATGTCTTTGAACAAGCAACGGCAGTCTGCGTTAAAGATCGTGGAATCTCAGCAAGGACGGCGTCAGGATATCCTGGACCGCTTCCGAGAGGAACTCAATTTTGCCGACCAACTGGTTGAGCATGTCCCGGCGCGCCGGGCGGAATGGGAAGCGCTGATGCTTCGGGCTATCAAAGTTTTTCAGGCAGATTTGGACAAGGGACGTTCCGCTGCTGAGGCGTTGGCCGGCGCGGAGGCTGTCATGGCGCCCATTGGCCAGATCGCTAAAACTTACACGATCCATTGCGTCGGCCATGCGCATATCGATATGAACTGGATGTGGAGCTGGCCGGAAACCGTGGCGGTGGTTAACGATACATTTACCACGGTGGACCGGCTCATGGACGAATTTCCTGACTTTTGTTTTTCCCAGAGCCAGGCATCCGTGTATCAGATAATGAAGGATTACCAGCCGGAATTATATGCAAGAATCAAGGCGCGAATCAAGGCCGGGCGCTGGGAGGTCAGCGCCAGCCAATGGGTTGAAGGCGATAAGAACATGGCTTCCGGGGAAAGCCTGTGCCGGCATCTGTTGTATACCCGCCGATTTTGTCGGCAGGAATTCGGACTGCCCTATGACGCTGTAAAAATAGATTGGGAGCCGGACACTTTCGGCCATGCCCTGACAGTGCCGACCATCCTGGGCCAGGGGGGCATCCGCTGGTATTACCTGCATCGCGGCGGTTCAGGTCCGCAATTGTTCTGGTGGCAAGCCAGAGACGGAGCCCGGGTGCTGGTATTTGACGACTGCGTTCGCGCGTATAACGGGGCGATCAATCCGGCCATTACCCGCGGATTGTTACAGTTCGAACAGGCCACCGGACTGAAAGATTATTTGTTCGTCTATGGCGTGGGCGATCACGGTGGCGGACCGACCCGTAAATACCTTCAGACCATCCGGCAGCTTGACGCCTGGCCGGTTTTCCCGAGGATTGCTTTCAGCACCCTTGAGCGCTTTTTTTCAATTGCCGAAATCCAAGCTCGGGATCTGCCGGTGATTGACCGGGAATTGAACTATGTGTTCGAGGGTTGTTATTCCTCGCAAAGCAAGATTAAATACGCCAACCGGCGCAGTGAAAATGCCTTGGGGGAGGCGGAAGCCTTTGCTCTGCTTGGGCGAGGGTTGGCGGGCCTGTCTTATCCGGCAGAAGAGCTCGATGGCGCCTGGCGCAACACGTTATTCAATCAGTTTCACGATATCCTGCCGGGCTCCGGCGTCCAGGCCACTTGCGAATATACGCAGGGTCTTTTCCAGGAGAGCATGGCGCGCACCTCGATGATCAAGACCCACGCCTTGCGGAAGATAGTTGAGGGAGTCGATATTGCGGCTATCAAAGTCAACGAGGCGGGATCGGCGGATTCCGGGAACCAGTCGGAGGATGCCATGGATGCCGGACATGGCAATCTGGGCCTGGAGGGGGCAATTTCCCAGCGCGGGCCGGGCGCCGGCAGTGACCTGGCCTGCGTGGTGTTCAATCCCAATCCGTGGCAGCGCGCAGAAACGGTTACGCTGCGGATCTGGGATCGGCCCGGCACGGAGACCGCCTATCAGGTCTATGACGATTCCGGCCAAAGCATGCCGGCTCAGGTTGTCGAACGGGGCGCTTTCTGGGGGCATTCATTTATCGATCTTCTTTTCCCGTCTGCGCGGATTCCGGCTCTTGGCTATCGGTCCTACCGGATCGTTCCGGCGGCGGAGCAGGCGGCTACCATTCCCGGCGTTTGCGTGGGCGACCGGGCCGGGGGGATGGAGAATGAATATTTCAAGGTGGAAGTGGAACAGGCCTCCGGGGCGATAGTGCATCTCGTGGACAAGGCCAGTGGGATTGACCTGGTACCGCCGGGCGGCCGGCTGGGATTGTTGGAGTACATCCTGGAAGCGCCGCACGGCATGACGGCCTGGATTCTCGGTCAACCGCTGAAAACAATCCCTTTGCTCGAGGGCGGGAGCCTGGAATGCCCGCTCAATGGTCCCTATCGCGCTTCAGTCTGCACCGGGCATACATTGAATGACAGCACGTTCAAGCTAACGGTTGCTTTATCAGCCGGTGTGCCGCGCATCGATTTCACGCTGGATCTGAACTGGCTTGAGCGCGGCTCGGCGGCTACGGGCGTGCCGGCATTGAAAGCGATCTTTCCGCTGGCGGTGGCCGATGGTGTTGCGCGTTTTGAGATACCCTTTGGCCAGCTGACGCGTTCCACGCGCAAAAATGAGATCGTTACGCTTACGTCGAAATCGAACAATTGCTATGCGCCAACGCGCCAGGGGATCGACGCTAATCCAGCGGAAGTGCCGGCTCAGAAATGGGTTGATTTGAGCGGCCGTCTGCCGGGCTGCGCCGCTCCTGGGGGGGCCAGCCTCTTGAATGACTCCAAATATGGGCATAGCGTCGTCGACAATGTTATCCGGCTGACCCTCCTGCGGAGCAGTTATGAACCGGATCCCTTGCCGGAGCTGGGGCAACACACGATTCGTTTCGCCTTGCGCCCCCATGTGGGCGAATGGACGGCTTACGAGTCGACGCGCGCCGGCTATGATTTTAACCTGCCGCTCAGCGTCGTTGCCGCCACGGCCCATTCTGGCAAGCTGCCCGTTCGTGACAGTTTCGCGGAAATATTGACGCCCCAGGTAATGCTGGGTGGATTAAAAAAAGCCGAGGATTCCGATGCCTTGATTGTACGACTTTATGAAATGGAGGGCCGTGTCGGTGTGGCCCGCTTGCGGCTCGGCAAGTGCCTGGCCCGGGCCGGCGCCCAGGCCGTTGTGACTGATGTCATGGAACAGCCGCTGGCGCACAATTCGGCCAGGATGGAAGGCGATGTTCTGCATGTCGCAATGCCGGCCTTCGGGCTGGTGACCGTGAAGGTCGGGTAGCGGAATATTTTACCACTGATACGGATGGCACGGATTATCGAGCGGCAGCGGAGATTCAACCGCAAAGATCGCAAAGATCGCATAGAATACTTATTAGTGCCTCATCCATGCGAAGCCGCCAAGAAAAATTGACCACGGAGAAAGACAGGAGATTAACCACGGATTACACGGATAGCACGGATAGAAGAAAAACATGAATCTTATTTTTTTATCCGATCAGTGAAATCTGTGTAATCCGTGGTAAAAATGTTTCCTGGATTGCGGGCACAGCCCGCCTTAATGTTTGCAAAGGAGTAACCCATGGACTTGCAAAAATTGTTCGCGGAACGCATTGGCGGGGCCGCCTTCGGCCTGTCTGATGAAATTTATAAATTCGAAAAGATCAAACGGGCCAAGAGCGCGGCGCGCCAGGCGCATTCGGACGTGGAATTGTTGGATTTCGGGGTGGGGGAACCGGATCGCCTTGCGCCGGCGCCGATCCGCAGAGCATTGAAAAAAGCGGTCGATGATCCCGTCAACCGCGGCTACTCCGACAACGGCATCCGGGAATTCAAAGTAGCGGCGGCCAGGTACATGCAGGAGTTTTTCGGCGTGACCGGCCTCGATCCTGACACCGAGATTAACCACAGCATTGGGTCCAAGCCGGCCTTGGCCATGTTGCCGTTGTGTTTTATCAATCCGGGCGACGTTGCCCTGGTGACGATCCCGGGCTACCCGGTGTTGGCGACGCATACCCGTTACCTCGGCGGAGAGGTGGTCAAGATGCCCCTGATGCCGCAGAACGGATTCTTCCCGAATCTGGATGTCATTGACGCCGATACGGCCAGGCGGGCCAAACTGTGCTACGTCAATTACCCCAACAATCCGACCGGCGCGGCTGCCACGGAAGAGTTCTTTGACCGGCTGATCGCTTTTGCCCGGGTTCATAATATTCTTATCGTGCAGGATGCGGCTTACGCGACGCTGGTTTATGGCCGGAAGCCGCTATCGATTTTGAGCCGTCCGGGCGGGAAAGATGTGGCGGTGGAACTGCACTCCATGAGCAAGAGCTACAATATGACCGGCTGGCGGCTGGGATTCGTGGCCGGCTCAGCGCAGGTCGTGCAAGCGTATGCGGAAGTCAAGGACAACATCGATTCCGGCCAGTTCAAGGCGATCCAGTTGGCGGCCTGCGCCGGCATAGCCGAGAAATATTTGTCCGACCGGATTTGTCGCCATTACCAGCGCCGTTTACGGAAGCTGGTCAAATGCCTGCGCGGCGCCGGGTTCGACGCCAAGATGCCTGGCGGAACATTTTATCTTTATGTTCCTGCCCCCAAGGGCGCGGGATCAGAGGTGTTTCTCCGGGCCGAGGACGCCTCTCAGTATCTGATTCGCGAGCATTTGATTTCCACGGTGCCGTGGGATGACGCCGGCGCCTTTCTGCGGTTTTCCGCCACCTTCGAATCCGCCGGCGACAAGGACGACGACCGCGTGATCGGGGAATTGAAGCAGCGTTTGGAGAAGGCGCAACTGCGGTTTTAAGATGGCGTGCGCAAAATCAGCAGCCGCAGGGATCTCCGGCTTTGTCTGCGTCGGGAGGAAAAGTGATTTGTCCAAGGTCCAGAAGTGACCCTCAATCTCTGGATTACGGCGCCGTGAGCGAGGGCGTCAGGCGCATGAAGCGTAGTCGCGCCACCGATCGGGAAATCACCATTGCCTATAACCGGACAATGCAATTGTTGAATATTTAGACGTGACCCTAATTCTCGATCATCAGCTTTGACATGACTCCTCCCTGTTGGTTGCAATTTGCGTATGGAATGGATATCATTCCAGTTTGGGTTCGTCAACCTCTTATCACCCATCCACAGCCCCGGGTGGCGGGCTTCGGAACGGCTTGCATCCGCCCAGCATTCTGGTATAGGTGTGCGCTCTTTGCAGTCAACTGAATGGAGCCGCATGCACCGAGTAAAGATCAGAAACATCGCTATTATTGCACACGTGGATCATGGAAAAACCACGCTGGTGGACCAGCTTTTCCGCCAGAGCGGCGCGTTTCGCGATAACGAAGTGATTACGGAACGGCTGATGGACAATTCCGACCTGGAACGTGAACGGGGCATTACCATCAGCTCGAAAAACGGCTGCTTCCGCTTCGAAGACCATATCATCAATATCATCGATACGCCCGGCCACGCCGATTTCGGCGGCGAAGTCGAACGAGTCCTGCAAATGGCCGACGGCGCCCTCCTGCTGGTGGATGCCCAGGAAGGGCCCATGCCGCAGACCTATTTCGTGCTTAAAAAAGCATTGGCGTGTCATTTACCGGTTGTGCTGGTCGTAAATAAAATTGATAAACTGGCGGCCCGCCCGCGCTGGGTCGTGGATCAGGTTTTCGATCTCTTTGTGACGCTGGGCGCGCCCGACAGGATTCTAGATTTTCATATCGTCTACACATCGGCCCGCGATGGCCATGCCAGTCTGGACCCGGGACATTTCGGCAAAGACATGCGGCCCCTGTTCACCGCCATCCTGAAGCACATCCCGGCGCCCACCGGCTCACCCGATGCTCCACTCCAATTGCAAGTGGCCAGTATCGATCACTCGTCGTTTCTCGGCCGCCTGGGGATCGGGAAGATCACGGCGGGGCGCCTGATCCCGAACATGCCCGTGGTGCTAGCAACGACCGGGGGCAAACGCGAAGCCGCCCGGATTACCAAGATCTACCTCTACGAACGCAACGGGAAGATCGAGGCCGACGCCGCCGAGGCGGGGGATATTGTAGCCGTCGCGGGGCTCGAAAACGTCATGGTCGGCGACACCTACACCGATCCGGAAAATCCCCGGCCCCTGCCGCCCCTGCCGGTGGATCCCCCCACGGTGAGCATGAACTTCCTGCCCAACAACTCCCCGTTCGCCGGCCAGGAAGGCGCATTTTCGACCAGCATCCACCTGGCCGAGCGCCTGCAACGCGAAGCGCTCTCGGACGTAGCCCTGCACGTGGAGGAACTACCCGGCGGCAACGGCTTCAAGGTCTCCGGCCGCGGCGAACTGCATATTTCAATCAAGGTGGAGAAGATGCGGCGTGAAGGATTCGAGTTTCAGGTTTCCAGTCCGCGTGTGATCACAAAAAAAGAAAACGGGGAACTGCTGGAACCTTATGAAGAAGTGACGATTGACCTGCCCGAAATCTATATGGGGGCCGTCATCGAGAAGGTGGGCGGACGCAAGGGCCAGATGCAGGAAATGATCCGAAACGCAGACATGGTGCGCCTGCGCTACAAGATTCCCACCCGTGGCCTGTTCGGGTTCAAGGGCGAATTAATGTCCGATACCAAAGGCATGGGCATACTGAATTATATCTTCGCCGGCTACGGACCCCATGTCGGCAAGATGCGTAACCGGCGGAATGGGGTGTTGATCAACATGCAGGATGGCGTCAGCATGGCGTTTGCCCTGTTCAATTTACAGGATCGCGGACATCTTTTCATGGGCCCCGGTGAACGGATCTACCGGGGACAGATCGTCGGCGAGCATGCCCGTGACAACGACTTGGTAGTCAACCCGTGCAAGGGCAAAAAGTTCACGAATATTCGCGCCGCCGGACGCGATGAAAATGTTATTCTTACGCCGCCCACCCTGATGAACCTGGATGCCTGCATCGCCTATATCAATGACGACGAGCTGGTGGAGATCACACCAAAAAGCGTCCGCCTCCGTAAACAAACATTCAAATCATAATAGACATGGCCGGCGAATACATATTCTCTTTACAGCGGGTCACGAAACAATACGACCGCGCAAACGTGCTGGACGATATCACGCTGGCGTTCTATTTCGGCGCCAAGATCGGCGTGATCGGCGCCAACGGGTCGGGCAAGTCGTCCCTGCTTCGAATCATCGGCGGCCTGGATACGGAGGTCATGGGCGAAGTGCGCGTGGCCCGGGGCATCAAGCTGGGCCACCTGCCCCAGGAGCCGCAGCTGGATCCCGCTAAAACAGTGACGGAAATCGTCGAGGAAGGCGTCGCCGCCGAGCGCGCGATCATCGAGCAGTACGACAAAACCTGCGATCTGCTCGGAGCCAAGCCCTCGCCGGCCGAAACCGAAAAACTTAATAACGAACTGGGCCGGCTCCAGGACCTGATTGACCGGCATGACCTCTGGGAGCTGGACCATAACGTCGAAATGGCGATGGACGCCCTGCGCCTGCCGCCGGGCGAGGCGTCGGTGGCCACGCTCTCCGGCGGCGAGAAGCGCCGGGTGGCGCTCTGCCGCCTGCTGATTTCCAATCCCGATGCCCTACTGCTCGACGAACCCACCAATCACCTGGACGCGGAATCGGTGGCCTGGCTCGAAACCTACCTGAAGAAGTTCAAGGGCACGGTGGTGGTGGTGACGCACGACCGCTACTTTCTGAACAACGTCACCGGCTGGATCCTGGAACTGGAAGGCGGGCATGCCTATCCCTACCAGGGCAATTACGAGAGCTGGCTGGAGCAGAAACAGGCCCTGATGGCGCGCGACAGCAAGCAGGCCTCCTCGCGGCGCAAATTACTGGAGCAGGAACTGAGCTGGGTCCGGCTGAACCCGTCGGGCCGCCGGGCCAAGGGCAAGGCCCGTCTCAAACGTTACGAGGAACTCACGGCCCAGCAGGTGGATACGCGCGAGGAAAGTCTGGAGATTAAGATTCCGCCGGGCCCCCGGCTGGGCGACCTGGTGGTCCGCGCCGAATCCGTGAGCAAAGCCTTTGGCGACCGCCTGCTGATGGAGAACGTCAATTTCGACCTGCCCCGCGGCGGCATCGTGGGCGTCATCGGCGGCAACGGCGCCGGCAAGACGACCCTCTTCCGCATGATCCTCGGTCAGGAACCGGTGACCTCCGGCCGACTGACCCTGGGAACTTCCGTGGTGCCCGCTTATGTCGATCAGAGCCGCGACGCCCTGGATCCCCGGCATACGATCTACGAGGAAATCACCGGTGGACTGGAATTCCTGGACTTGGGCGGGCGGCAGATGAACGGGCGCGTCTACTGCGGCCGGTTCAACTTCAAGGGCACGGACCAGCAGAAACTCGTCGGCCGGCTCTCGGGCGGCGAGCGCAACCGGGTGCACCTGGCCAAACTGTTGCGGGGCGGCGGCAACCTCCTGCTCCTGGACGAACCCACCAACGATCTCGACGTCAACACCCTGCGCGCGCTGGAAGAAGGCCTGTCCGATTTTGGCGGCTGCGCGGTGGTGGTCAGCCATGACCGCTGGTTCCTGGACCGCGTGGCGACCCATATCCTGGCCTTCGAAGGCGACAGCCGGGTGACATGGTTCGAGGGCAACTACGAAGCCTACCACGAACAGCGCCGGAAACTGCTGGGCGACGCCGCCGACCGCCCCCGGCGGATACGCTTCCAGCCCGTGGCGCACGGATGAATCCGAGGAAGACTGTTGGAATTATATGTTGTAAAACACCAGGGAGGGTGGTAAATTTCAAGGTATGCAATGGATCGCTAGAGATGCCTTGACACGGCGGGTTGCGGATGCTGTGCGGGATTACCCCGTCACCCTGCTGTCCGGGCCGCAGCAGTGCGGCAAAACGACACTGTCCCGGCTGTGAGTCGTGTTCGGCGGAGAACGCGCATTGCCGCTTACCGATTGGATTGCGACGTTACCCCTGGACCAGGTGGATGCGATTGTCGGACAAATCAAGGGCTAGCGCCCGATCCCTTTTATTCCGGGGAAATCCAGCACGTAGTGTTGCGCACCAACCGAACCGGCCGTGATCTTTGCTGGTGAATACCTACGCCGCTACCCCGTATGCCTTGCAAAAAATGTACGACGCGTCGAGCCAGCGGACTTCCGGAGGCATGCGCGTTTCGTGGTTACCGAGCCGGATGAAGATCAGGCCGCTGCAGCCCCGTGCCATTTCGTAGGCGGGGTCATCGGCGAGGATTACCGGCCCCTCACACTGCTGTGCAAACTCCGCCGCCTCCATGGCCAGGAATTCGCAGGAATGAAACACGGCCTCCGCCGATTGCGCCAACAGGCTTGGCATATCAAGGCCCAGGTCGTCCAGGTGGAACTCGATGGCGAGGTGTTTCGGGATTCCCGCCGCGGGGGGCGGGCTCCCGTCGGCGCCGGGCACATGGAGAATCCGGCGGACGAGGCGGGAAATGAATGTCGAGGGGCGGTCTTGCAGGTAGAACACGTGCGTGGCGGCGATCTCCCTGCCCAGGCGAGCCGCGACGGCGCCGCTCAGCGCCGGGAATGACAAAGGCCCCTTGACCTTGTCGCCATGGATGGGGGTGTAGACGCGGAGGAAGCGCTCATACGCATCCTGCAGGAAGAGGTCGTCGATGATTAGCGTGGCGTTCATGTAAACTATTCCCCTCCATTCCCATCATCAAGGTCGTTGTCCGCCGGCCGGTCCGGCCCGTTGCGCCCGATATCCGGCCGCCTGTCCGAGTCATAGGATGAGAAGTCGTTTCTCCCGGTGGCGTCCCTGCCGGCGGGCGGCTTGCCCCGCAGTTTCTCGTAGATTGCATAGACGCCCAGCACGATTATCCCGATGATAAATAATTCGAGCATGCTGAATTCCCTTACTATGTTTCCATGTCAGCTCTTTTAAAAGTTAATTACGCGTCAAATCTATCACAGGGGGGCGGACAGATAGCGTCCGGACAAAATATGTTAACAAAGGCATTACGCCCTTGCCAGGCCACCACACATGGCGAAAATTCGGCGGCATAGATCAGGCACATCATGCGTATTTCGCAAGGCCTTTCGGCCATTCAAATACGTCATCATGCTGTTCCACAGCTTCCCAGCGGGCAATCACATCATCCTCATCATTGCGGGGTCGGTGGCGCAAATAGATATCACCGGCTCCAAGTTTTCCCCCGTGCCCTAAAGCATCCAAGCCGCTTGAAAAACCGAACGCGATATCAAGATTCGTGGAGATATAACGATCATGTCGGGCTTTAAACAGATCATTGCCTCTTACGGGAGGTTTTACGCGGAAAAGTATGCGCCTCTCTCCAGGATCCATGGCATTGGCTACGCCTTCGGCTGTTACCAAATGCCCGCTTTTACGCTTTTCTGTTACAGTAATTAGTTCGAATCGGCCTGGTTTTCCTGAACTTGTAAAATGACCCGTATGCCAAGTGTCATAGATAAGCCGGACTGTTTCTTGAAATGAGACTAAATTCGCGCCCTCATCAGCGACGGCCTGGCCGAGTTGCTTGTCTATCAACTTGACGTGTTTTGCCCAGTAGACCAATGGTTTAATAATCTTGGTTTGAAACTGTGCGAGAGAGAGACCGGCAATAGGTGTTACAGCTTGATGCTCCCGATCCGCGATTGGATTGCTTCGGAATTCGGGAAGAGTAAATAGTTTGTTATTATGAGAAGCATTGTTTTGCTCGGCTTCAAGCTCAGCGGCGGCCTTTGTGTCCTTATGCACAATGCCAGCGTCAATTTCTTGTATGCTATTTGCCAACATGGCCGCTGCGCGGCTGGCTGCGCAAATGTATTCTTGCTGCAATGTTGCGTCTTCATCCTGGAAATCCAGCATTATTAATCGGTCCCTGAGTTCCGGGAACAAATTCATAGCGCGACTTTGGAGGCAGTGTGGCAAAGCTTCAATCCGCTGCTGCAACTCCGACTTGATTCTCGTGCCATTCTGTCCGACAAGAACATGGCAAGAAATAATGCCCCGGAAATGATCTGCAAGGCAGGCGCTATAGGCTTCATCCGAACAGCTATCGAGCACTGCGGGATCAAATGTTGTGGCCAGAAGCATAAGCTATTCCATTATCTCATTAAAGCGTTCGGGGAAGAATCCAGCAGGCCAGCGATCAATAAACGAGCCATCGTCATCCAATCTCAATTGCTGCACTCGGGAACCGTCTGTATCACGGGAAACATATAGAACACAAACGTCTTTGGTCTTCAGTTCTTTCTTGCGGATTAACTTCTGTATACGGAGCATCAGGTGTTCGCTATGAGTTTCGGCGATAATCTGATGGTCGTGGTTTTGATATGCATCTTTGAATAAACTGCCCAACTCAGCCTGCAAGCGTGGATGGATGTGGAGTTCTGGTTGTTCTACGGTAATGACCGATGGTTTTGTGCGATAACAATGTCCAATGATGGGTAACAACTGGCTAAAGCCGAAACCTACTTCTGTAATCTTTGCCGCATGGTTGGATGCTCTGCGTTTATCTAGGAAACGAAGACTGCCATCCAGACCGACATCGATTGTATAGCCAACCTCAAATCTTTCAAGCCAATCATTAATACGAGATTTAATGGCCGGCTCGAATATAGGATTCGCTTTTGCCTCTGAATACGAATCTTTAGGTGGCTCACGAACGGCCGGCAGGGAATGAATATCACGGATCATATCATCCATAGAACCCAGAACCTTTTTCGCTTCTTGTGTAAAAAGCCTTGCACCGCAACGACGAGAACGCGTTGCCCAGTGGTCGGCAAGATCGGAATAATCATCTGTGAGCTGACTGTCGGACCACATAGGCTTTGTGGGTTTCAGCTCAAGTAAAATTCCCGAGCTGAAGTCTTCGTCTGAGTGTTTGATACTGTTATCAGTATTACCTGCAAGATCAGGCACCAAGGCTGCTATAATAGCGTTATCTAAGGATAAACAAGCCGCTTGTGATTTACCTAATATTTTCCAATCACTTGGAAAATGAAGCTTACAAAATTCATCAAATGAGAAATCGTCTTTGGAATAAGCGGCAATGGCTTGTGAATAAATTTGCTCAAAGCGTTTATAACGCTGTTTATAGTCGGATGTCTTAACATACTTCGTGTAACCTGGAAATCCATTGCGAACCCAGTCTGGCAATCCCTCACGCTTGCTTTCAAGGAGTATAGTTTCCCACGACTTTTCAGGCGGCGAGTCCGGCAGTTGGGGGCAATCCACCGGTGTGAGTCTTATCGGATGAAGGCTTTGTAATATTTCAGCCCCAACATCGCCCGTTAAATAATCTGACCGGCTACAAAGGTAAGAGTTAATTGTTTCATATTCTATGAGCCGTTTATATCCTTCGACAACATCTGCTTTGCGTTTCAATAACTCATTATATGCGCGCCTGACCAGCTCCCCCATCAACATCCAGCCATACTTCCATTTATGTTCTGATCCTTCCCACTTTACCGAAGCGAGCATGTGCCCTTGCGATGATATCGACACTTCACCTTGCTTACGCCCAAAAGATATGGACACCGCATTTTCATCTCGCTGAAATGAAACCGAAATCTGTTTGTCTGGATTTCCATCGTGAGTCAATTCTTCGATGTCTGACGGCGCGCCATCATGACGGTTAGAGAAAGGAATTGCCTTGTTCTGCTTTTCTCGATTCCAATCGGACTTCCAGCCGGTTAATGCATTCTTCAATAACGTCACCGCCTGTAAGATCGTGCTTTTTCCTGAACTATTCTCCCCGTATATGAGTGTAATGGGGGCGAGGGGAATGGATACCTTCGGGCCGAAGCATTTAAAATTCTCTATTTCTAACTGTTTTATCATGGCGATGCCCTTCGTTAACAATGTTCATCTATCCATTATTCAGCGAGCGCATTCTGGACATACTTATCTCCCATCACGATAAGCGGGATCCTGGTATGTTGCAATGAACGCGCGGATGGCGTAGATAGCGCAATCAAAAATATCATCTGGAACGGGGGCGTTAGCATGCATTGAACCATAATCCGAACACAGGGTGTGAGCGGTCAGCCCGACAGATCTGCAGGAGTTGGAAATGACGTTAGCGCCGTTAGCGCCTAATGCGTGTAAATCCTCCTTACAATGTCCGCTGTGCATTAGATTGTGCTTGGCGCATAACGTTTTCACAATGGCCTCTAATAACCCGCGCACGTCCGAAAGGACGGAACTGCGATTATTCTTGGTGCATCGTTCATGTGCTTCGAATAGTTTCACCAGGCGATGCAATGTATCCGGGCTATCGTCCAGAGCTTCCACTTTTTCAAAATAGGGCAGGTATTTATACCGGACCGATAAAAATGGGCTCTGCTTAATTACGTCACACAAGCGTCGCATATGGTCTATGTTGCCCTTTTCCAGCACCTGCTCGTCCGTAAACCAGCCTGCTTTTCTGTATGGCCGCAAGCATTCTTGGCACTTAATCATATCTGTGTACGCCGTTAGAAAATAGAACATGCGGCATTTCTCCTGGATAGGTTTGCGCAGCAAGCGCTCAAATAGATAATCGCCTTCACGGGTTAAATAGTCAGCAAAGTCCTGCTCTGTGTATTCCGGAACAATGGCGGCAACATCCTTCACTTGATACGCGTCTGCATCCTTGGCAAGCTGGCGATCCACTATGAACAAATCATACTTCTCACAATCGCGCTCAATCCGCTGTAAGGCTGGGATAAAATCAGTTTCTACATTTAGGACACCTGATTGAATAATATCAAGTATGTCATGATTGACGGCACCGTAAGGATCGTTGTTAAGTTCTCTCAAATCTGTACGCTGCTTTTCGGATAAGACCGTTGAGCCAAACAACTGTAATATTCTTTCAATATTCTGCGATAACTCGTCTTCAACAAACAGTATTTTCATGATCACACCTCCATCCCAATACGCGGGATCGATTACGGCTGACGTTTGATTATCATCGTCCTTCGATCGCTATTAAATATATTTGGAAACTTAACTGCCGTTGTATAGATCGTATTTGTTTTGTCAACGCTCATAGTCCCTTCGAGCAACTTGACAAAGTTCTGTATGATCTCGTTGCCGATCCGCGTGGTTCGGGCAGATCTTTCCGGGACATAGGCATTTTGGATAACCAGTGACAATAGTTGATCATCTGCCAAAATACGTATCGAGATACATCTGTCCTTTCTTTCCGTAAAACAGGCGTACTTCACTGCGTTGAGCAGTAGTTCCTGGAAGAGCAGGGTCAATTTGAGCGGTGAGTTGTAACGGTCGCCGAGTCGGAACTCCTTGATGTCTGGCGGATATTCCAGGGAAATCTCAAACATATACTTTTCCAGGAACGCGACCATTGATTTTGTGCCTGCCTCAGTATGCACGGCAGCCCAGGCGGCTTGAGCCTCGTCATAAATAGCTTTGGTGGAAAAGTATTGATGTACAAAATCGGCAAAGTATTTTCCATCAAACATATTGTTAACGGAACATTGCAGTGACACTTCGATCAGGTGCTCCAAGCTAACCGACTTTTCAGGATGCTGAACGGCCTCGTCAGCGTCCATCGCAAAGTCCTCCAGGCGCCCCCGGAATGATAAGTTCATCGCATTCACCGTTTCGCGGATGAGCGTAGCGCCACGGAGCGCCTTTTGGATTGTTACCCGTTCCTCCGTAAACCGCTCAGAAAGCTCATTTAGGGGATCTACAACCGATGCAACAAGGTTTTTAATGGAATGCGAAAGGTCTTGGATAACCTTGTTACGCTCTTCAATGCGCGCCACTATCAACCCTTCGGCTTTCTCACGCTCGGTTTGCTCAATACGTTCGGCATAGTTTTGATACAAAGCCTCACTAAGCCTTTTGTGAAAATAAACGGCCTTTGCAAAGCGACTGTATTCATTAATCGCGATGGGCTGTCCGGATGATATGGGCGTTGTTTTCTGCATGACATGACTCAATAGTGCCAGTTTCATTCTGAATGCGAATAACTCCGGCCCTGATTTCAAGGTTTCTTGTAAAGCATTGTTATTCATATCGCCCGGCAGACAAAAAAGCCTCTGGTGCATTCGTTTGATTTCATCCGATAACGCCGGCTCATCCGTGTTGGGTTGCGTAATATCTGTTTTTCTTTCACGCATGGCAACTAGCATGGTATCCAACATTTTGACATAAGCACTATACGTTTGATGTGCGATGTCGTCCACTTTAAACCATGTTGCGAGAAAGCATAGCCATTGTTCCAATGAGAACTCGGGTGCCAGTTCAGTCAATAAACGGTGAACGCTGGCTTGCTGGAGCTGAGATAATTGCAAGCTCTTGTCATCAGCCGTAGTGGCAATGAGTGTCGGGCGTATTTCCGGTTCGTCTATCGGCTTGATTTCATAAATTCTTCGCAACGCATCCACGCATTGCCGTAAACCATTCAAATCCCGTCGCTGAAGATAATAACTTATCCGGATTACATGCAACTCTTCATCTTGTGGATAAATTAATTCCACTTTTAGCAGAATTTCATTTGCTTCATCGAGGCGGTTAAGTTTTATCAACGCACAAGACTCAATGCATAATGCCTGATGCTTTTCCAAGTCTTTATCGGTGGCAATAGCAAGTGTTTTGACAGCATCGTCCAGAGCCTCTTGATAACGTTTGAGATTCAATAATATCCGTCCGCGACAGGAGTAATAATAGGCGTTATGATTCGATTCTAAATCGATAGCGCGGGAATAATCCACCAGGGCATCGTTATATCGGTCAAGGTGATAATAGACATTTCCGCGATTGGAGTATACCATTGCCTCGTTTGGGTTCAGCTCGATGGCACGGGAATAATCCGTGAGGGCGTCATTATATCTGGCAAGCGAATAATATGCATTCCCTCGGGTCAAGTATGCCGCGAACGAATTCGGAATTAACCTAATTGCGCTATTAGCATTTGCCAGGGCTTCGTCGAATTGATCTAGGTGAAAATATGCGTTCGAGCGATTGATGTATGGCTGTGCTAGGTTTGGGTCCAGCTCGATGGCGCGGGAATAATCCGCGAGGGCCTCGCTGTATCGGTCAAGGGCCTGATAGGCAAACCCGCGGTTATTGTAAGCAGACAGCGAATTCGGATTTAACATAATTGCAAGAGTCAAATCGGTCAGGGCCTTGTCGTATTGCTTTAGCTGATGATGTGCATCCCCGCGGTGGTCATATGCGTCTGCTGAGCTTGGGTCCAGCTCGATGGCATGAGTGAAATCTAGCAATGCTTTATCATTGCAATTCATCATGCTATGGGCTTTTCCTCGTCCAATATATGCAGCGGCCATATTCGGATCTAATTCTATGGCACGAGTAAAATCGATTATGGCATTGTCGCTGCATTTCATTGCCGCATAGACGCTGCCACGGAGGTAATACGCGAGGGCATTGTCCGGATCCAGTTCAATGGCGCGATTTGCGGCAGTCAGGGCCTCGTCATATCGCTTTAACGCAATATAGGCGCTCGTCCGGAAGAGGTAACCCGTTGCCATGCTCGGATCGAGTTCGATAGCGCGAGTACAATCCGCCAAGGCTTCGTCGTAGCGCTGTAGGCAAAAATACACTGCAGCACGGCCGTAGTATGACGTAACGATGGGATTTGATGTACCCAGTTCGATAGCTCGGGTATAATCAGCAACAGCGTCGTCGTATCGCATTAGCGTAGAATAGGATGATCCGCGGACGCTATAGGCATAGGCATCTTTCGGATTTAACTCGATAGCGCGAGTGCAATCAGCCATGGCCTTGTCGGGACGCTTTAGTTGACAGTATGTAACTCCGCGTCTGATATATGCTGTTAAATCTTTCGGATGCAATTCTGTCGTACGAGTAAAATCCGCAATCGCCTCGTTGTATCGTTTTAGCCCAAGATAAGCCTCCCCGCGATTGTAATAATAATAGCCTTCATTGTGCGGATCCAACTCGATGGCGCGGGTAAAGTCGACGAGGGCTTCGTCGCATCGGCCTATCTCACAATAGGTAAGTCCGCGATTGTTGTAAGCTCCGGCTATGTTAGGGTCCAGTTCGATGGCTTGATTGCAATCCGCCAGGGCTTCACAATATCGTTTAAGTTGAAAAAAGGTAAGTGCGCGGTTGATATAGGCGTCGGCACATTTCGGTTTTACCTCTGACGCTCGAGTAAAATCCAAAATCGCTTCCTCGTGTTGTTTGAGCTGTAGATAGGCATATCCGCGTCTGATGTATAAGGATGCCTTATGTGGATTCACTTCGATTGCTCGAGTAAACTCCACGATGTCCTTTTCGCATTGTTTTTCATCAAAATAAACTTGGCCGCAGGTTGTGTATACCTTTACATCCATCGGGTTGTTTGCGATGGCACGGGAAAGTTCTACAAGACTTGGATGCGGTAAATTATCTGGAATGCCATCATTATTATTCATTGTGCTATACCGCTTTAATTAACCTGTAATTGATGCATGATGCTCTGTCCGGAGAACTGATGATTGGTTTCGCCGATGCCGGCTATCCCATCTGCCCAATATATTGGACCCGGCAGGGCGTGCGTAGCAAGTCCTAAACCGGGAGTGTATGAGAGGCCGGTAATAATTTCTAGTATTTTATCAATTCCTAGGGCCAGGCCGTCCCAGGGGGGCGCCATGTGAAGTTTGAGTGTGTGAGAGAGATCGCTGGCCAGCCGTGGGGATACCGGCACGATGAATGGCGTCACGCTTCCCGCTATCAGGCATTCCGTTCCGGCCGGCGCGGGGCGAGGACTTTCGCCGGGAATAAACATCTCGGGATTATTGTATTTCGCCAATTCTACGAAGGTGATGCGGGCGCCGAGAATATGTCGATAGGTTTTCAAGCTCTCGCCCTCGTGCAGTCGGCCATCGCGAATGACCAGGAACCTTGTATCCTGTCCGCCGTTATACTCGCGCGCAGCCTTCCGGGCCCAGGTCAGACCGGCTTCCAAAACAGCCGGGGCGATGGTTTCATCCCGCTCCTGGCGATGGCGCCAGCTTTCGATGAGAACGCCTTTGGGGTCCATGAGACTCATGACCACCCAACTAGCCCGTATTGCCTTAGGATGCCCCAGGTCCACTCCCAGTATATAGGGTGGCTCGAAATCCGCAGGCCAGGGCAACTGGAGCGCGTACGGAATGCCGCCCGCACCCATGAGAAGAGAGCCGACCTGATCCAGGGCGGACCAGTTTAATGACCTGTTATCCACGGAAAACATCCGGAAAGGCACACCTGCCGATTGCAGGAAATCAATCAGCGCAGTCGGCTTTTTCAGCAGGGGTTGGCCTTTCTTGCCGGTTACGGCTATCAAAGCGCAATATCCTTTCCGCATCCGATCGATGCCAGCTTTCCCGCTGGATAATTTTTTCTGCATTTCGTCATAGGAGATCGCCGGCGCCTTGAGCGGGTGCTTGCAACGAAGGAAGGCATCCATGATGAGTCCCTGGTACAACTTGACCTTTGCGTTCGCGACATCCTCGGCAACCAGTTCGATGCGTAGATTCGGAGGAACGGCATGAAAACCGTGGCGAGTGAGCAGGCCACTGGCCTTTTGGACCGGGGTGCCTTGCGAGCCGCCTCCGAAAACCATTCGCGTGCGTTCATGAAGCGCGGCGCGGATCCGGCTGACGGGTAAAGGATTTGGATCGAATCCGGGCATATGGCTGGCGATCCACGCCGCACTATCGAGGCACATGCGGATCCGTTTCGCCGTGGGCGCAAGAGCGGGTTTCGCGTCGCCTGCCAAAATCCATTCCGGTTTTGCGGACGGCAGGTCGGACTCGCTTTCGAAGTAAATTCGACGTGGAATGATTGTCAGACCAGCGATGCCGGGTCCAAGCCATTCCCTGACAACCTGCACACCATCCACATACTTGAGCGTGCCGCGCCAGGGGGTTACCCCTTTTGGATTCCAAAGAACACACCCCGCCCCCTTGCGCATGGCTCTACCCCCGCCTTGAACAGTGGCAGATATGATTCGCTCTTGCCAGTTCTCAAGGTTCTCAACCTTGAATACCGTCATGGCGATCGTAGGGGAATTATTGCTCGGGTTTATGGTCGTTGTCATGAGCGCATAGTAGCATGATCACAGACGCATTCCATCCAATATATTATAGGTTATATGACTAATAAGTCATGTATTGTTTGACACTAAAACGAGAAAAGCGCATTATTTCGCATCAATCGCAACGGCATGAATTGGAACGCGGGGGCTGGCATGGATAAAACATTTCTAAAACTATTCGCGCGGCGCGGGATGTCGCTGGACCGCCTGCGCGTTCTGCTTGAAATAGACGAGGCCGGTGGCATCGCGAAAGCGGTGGGCAAAGATCCTGTGCGGCAGAGCCAATACAGCCGCCAGCTTAAGGAATTGGAAGAATACTTTGAAGTCGAATTAACCCGGCGGGATGGCAAATGCCTGGTGCTGACTCGCACGGGGCAGAAACTGGCTGAAATCATAAGGCAGAATTTCAAGGCGCTGGCGGACTTTACCGCGGAATGTGCCAACGAGCCGATTGTTTATCATCTTGGGGCAGGGGATAGTTTGATCTACTGGAAGATACTTCCGCGCATGCGTCTCTTCCAAAAAGCTTTTCCGTCTGTTACCGCAAGCATCCGCAATCTGCGGACAGCGCAGATCATTGATGGATTGCACAACCTGCGCCTGGATTTCGGAATTATGCGGCGGAATGCGGTGCCGTCTGTTTTCAAAAACGTATCATTAGGCAGAGTGGAATATGCGCTTTATGTTCCAACACAATTATTATCGACGGCATCTAAAACAACATGTGAATGGGTAATCGGCAATGTTCCGCTGGTATCTATGGAATCTTCCGGGGAATTTGGGAGCAAACTAATCGACATTATGCGCAAGTCCAAACTTAAAATGAACACCCGGTTGGAATGTGAGTCATTTCCAGCGGTATGTCATGCCATTCAATCGGGGTGCTATGCAGGAGTTTTGCCTACCATGGCGGCAACAGACCTGCCGGAAGACAAGTTCATTAGCATCCAAACGCCGCTCTTTAGACAGCTTTCCCGCGAAATAGCGCTGACCTGGAATCCAAGGATTATGCGCTTGAGGTCTTCTTCGGTTGAAATTTCTTTATGGTTGGGCAAGAATTTATAACGGCACATCAACCGATCTTTTTCCAAGAGCGGATTACCCTTCTTGGCCGCGGCGGACGAGGCAGAACAAGCCGCTCCACCCCTCCCATTCCGCAACAGGAAAAACAGGATATCCGAAATTGACGGCACGAAGGCGGCGGCATAGTATGTTCGCGGGTGGACGGCATACGACCGAGACTAAGTATCGGTTCGAGTCCCAGTTCCGAAGCGTCAGGTCTTGCAGAAATGCAGTAATGCGGTTTTCCGCAGCGCTCTGACTTCATGGTCGATGCCGTTCCACCCTTTTTCTTTCCCGGCCAGAGGAGACAAGATGGGCTACTGGACTGAAAAGGCACAGTTGTCAACGGGAACCGCGGCGTGGCGCGAGTCAGTTGCTTTGGCATGCCGCTGGATCATCGACCGGAGCCTGATTACCACGAAGGATCCTAACTTCACAGACTCGCATTGCCCGGGCGTGCATAGATACACCGACTGGCGCGGTGCATTTCAGGGCGAGTATGCCTCGGCATCGGGAAAATGGGATGTCTTTTGCCCGATCTGGCACGGCGGCCAAGGCGTTAAAGCCCTGGCTCTTGCTTATGACTTGCTCAGGGATGAGGCATACCTTGCGGCTGCCCGCACGGCCGCAGACTTCATTCTCAGGCACCAGATCCGTGATCCGAGCGACCCGGATTATGGATTGATCCTTGCCTACGAGGATTCGGGTTCGGGTATCAACACGTCGGCGATACTCGAGAGCCTGGACGGGCTCTTCACGCTCTCCGCAATCTGCCATGATGCCGCGTATGCGCAGGCAGCCGTATTGGCGCTGAAATGGGTGCAGGCACGGATGTTCATGCCCGACGAAGGGCTCTTTGCGGATGATTACGATGTGGACCGGAGGGCTGTTGGCCGCGCCGTCTGGATGTCGGACTCCCGCTATCCGCAGCCGGGCCGTCCCCTGTTGGATGACGGCGTGTTACTGATCGGACACGGGCTGACCGGGGACACTGCGCTTAAAGATGTCGCCATCCGTACGGCGGACCGTCTGCTACTGGACGAGAATCCGGCGGGCAATTGGAAGTCTTATGCTCCGGCGAATCCCGTTTCCGGGGTCATTCACCCACGGCAGGCTTACTGGTGGGGCCGCCCCCTGTGGATGGTGCACAAAGCAACCGGAGACCAGCGATACCTGGATTGCTGCCGGCGAAGCGCCAAGTGGTATGTCCGGGCGATGCGCAGCGATGGCGGCCTGTTCCGCGACACGGGGCCGGATTTCGACACTCCCAGTTTCGGGCACGCAACCAGCGGCATTGCGTGCGCCGCGATCCTCTGGGCGGACCTTGTGCGCGAATATGGGGATACGGAGTGGCGGGAACCCATTCGGAAGGCACTGCGTTTCTGCAGCTCCGTCCAATTCACTCACGCAAAGGATCCGAACCTTCAGGGCGCCATCCTGGAAAAAGTCCTGCAGCCCGGCGGCGGCGATGCGCCGCCATGGTATTTGCGTGATGTCGGCACGTTCTTCTATGTACAGGCTGTCTGCCAAGTGCTCCGGGATCTGCCGGAGTTGCTGGATTAGGAGGATCCCAATGTTGACCGCTGCACTTGGCATGCCGGATCCCGGGAAGGATCGTAAAGGCTTTGCGGTGTGGCAGGAGCTGTGGCGCGGAAAATTGCGCGGCATGCTCGGTATCTCCCTGAATCGAGTGCCCCTCGCTTCGGAATCCCGTGGCCAATTCGTTCACAATGGACTGGTGATCGAAAAATGGATCTTTACGTCCGAGCTGGGCGCGCGCATTCCCGCCGTTCTTTACCGGCCCGAGACTCCGGTCGAGAGCCAAATGCCCGCCCTGGTCATGACCTACGGACACGGAGGCAGCAAAAGCCAGCCAGACTATCAGTACCCCTCCCAAGTCTTCGCGAAATTGGGAATCGTCTGTCTTGCGATGGATCCGATCGGCGAGGAGGAACGCCACGTTACGGGGGGCATGGGAACTCGTGCACACGATCCGGAGCCCGTACACAACCAGTCGCGGGCAGCGGGACGGCTGATTATGGGCAAACTTGTTTGGGACACGATGCGCGGAGTGGACTTTCTTCTGGAGCGGGCTGATATCGACCCCCGGCGTCTTGGCGTCTCTGGCAATTCATTGGGCGGCGCAACGGCCGGCTGGATGGCTGTGCTTGATTCGCGGCTTCGATTTGCCATCGTCAGTGGGTGGGCCTTTGCGGCGGCAACCGAAACCTGGGGCAAGTTCTGCACGCTTGTCCCGAACCGATTGATGCGCGATAGCGGGCTGACGTGGGATCAGTACCTTTCGCTGGCGGCGCCACACTGCGCCATGCGAATCGTCAATGGCGATGCCGACATCATTATCGATCAGGACGGGAGCGGAAGGGCATGGCGGGATACGGATCGTGCGGTTGCAGCGGCAGCGAACGTCTATGCCGCCCTGGGAAGCCCCGGCGGCATTCAGACCTGGTATGAACCTGGAGGGGGCCACCGGCCCTATCCAGTGAGGAAACCCAACCTGGAGTGGCTGATTCAGCAGGTCGGTCCTGCCGGTTGGACTGCTGACAAGGTACGAGCCCTGCCTGAGACCAACTTCGGGCAATGGTGTCGGGACCATGAGTTTGAAATCGAACCGCTCTACGGGATCCCGCTGCATCTACTAGGTGCAACAGTAACAGACTTGAATGTAATTCCTTTGAAACGGGAACAACTTGCCGTTCTGCGGCCGGAGGAAATCGGGATCCCGGAATTGACGATCGAAGGATGGCTTTCTCAGGTCGTACATTAGGAGGCTAACAATCAAGTTCCGGCTATCGCCGCGAAGCGCGGCTCAGCAGATTTGGATCGTTCGGAGAGAAAGATGAAACGACCTAACATTCTATTCATATTGGCTGACGATCTGGGCTGGAACGACCTCGGTGCCGGAGGCAGTGACTTCTATGAGAGTCCGAATATAAACCGCATTGTAACTGAAGGAATGCGCTTCACACAAGGCTACGCGGCTTGCCAAGTTTGCAGCCCGTCCCGTGCGAGTATACTCACAGGAAAATACACGCCAAGGCACGGGATTACGGACTACATCGGAGGACCTGCCGGCGAGGCCTGGAGAGAGATGGGAAGGTTCAGCAAGACGCTGCCACCTGAGTATGAACGAAGTCTCAATCCTGAAGAGGTTACCTTTGCCGAAGTCCTCCGGCATTCAGGCTATCGCACCTTCTTCGCCGGGAAATGGCATCTTGGCAATGAACAGGTCAGGGCCGGAGATTTTGGATTCGAGAGGGCCATACACGGTTTCAATACCGGTGGGTTGCGGTACTTCTCTCCCTGGCCGAACGCAGACATTGAGCCGGGGCCGGATGGGGAGTCCTTGCCCTTGCGGCTTGCCCGGGAAACCGCACAGTTCATCACGAACCACCGGAATGAGCCGTTCCTGGCCTATCTGTCGTTCTATTCCGTTCATTCACCCATACAGACAAGCCAGGATCGATGGGAAAAGTTTCGGAGAAAAGCAATCGCGCAGGGCACGCCCCGCAACCGTTTCATATTCGACAGGAACCTGCCCGTGCGACAAGTGCAGGACTGCCCCATCTATGGCGGTATGATTGAGGCCATGGATGATGCCGTAGGCCTGGTGCTCGACACGCTGGACAGGCACAAGCTGACTGAGAACACGATCGTGTGTTTCACCTCAGATAATGGTGGCGTGTCGTCCGGCGATGCGTACTCTTCGTCCATGCTGCCGTTACGAGGCGGCAAGGGACGCCAGTGGGAGGGAGGAATCCGTGAGCCATTCTATTTGAGGTCTCCGGGGCTGGTCAGACCCGGTTCAACCTGTAACGTCCCTGTTTCGGGGATCGATTTCTACCCAACATTCCTGGAGCTTGCCGGGTTCTCCGTGCCACAGAAACAGGTCATTGACGGGAAAAGCTTTGTTTCGCTGTTGAAGGGTGAGGAGGACCAGGAAATAGAGGAGCGCGATCTGTTCTGGCACTACCCGCACTACGGCAACCAAGGCGGCGATCCCTCTTCGATCATAAGGAGCGGGCCGTGGAAGCTGATCCACTACCATGAAGATCGGCATGATGAACTCTACAATCTCGAGTCTGATCCGGGAGAGCAGAACAACCTGCTTGCCGACAACAGTGCGAAAGCATCCGAACTTCGCCAACGTCTGGATAATTGGCTGGTTGAAGTCGATGCCAGGTTCCCCGTTCCCGACCCAGAATACGATCTCGCGAAGGAAAAGACTCGACTACATGAGTTGGAGCATGAACTGATGCCGAACCTTGAATCAAAGCACGCCAGGTACCTGGATCCGGACTGGCAGCCAAACGAAGACTGGTGGGGAAGCCAGGTCACGATAGACTAACGGGACCCGGAATCGAACAAGCCTGATACAGGCGACACACAGAAACGCGCGCCTGATCCGCACCGTTAGCCAGATGATGCCCGATATCTCCATAGGAAACCTGAGATTCAACACAACACAGGAGAACACGAGATGAGAACCATAGCCGGATGGGGTCAACCCTTAATAATTAATATTTATCTTGTATTTTGTGGGTGGGGTGGCCTATTCTGCTTGGCATATGGCTAGAAAACTGCGGGTTCCATATGAGGGGGCGATCTACCACGTCACGCTTCGCGGTGTGGAGCGGCGGAGAATCTTCGACGACACGGAGGATAGCCGGTATTTCCTGAAGCGGTTGGGAGAGGCGGGTGAAAAATACGGGGTGCGGCTGTATCTGTTCTGCCTGATGACGAACCAGGCCCATCTGCTGGTAGAGACGCCGCGGGCTAATCTGTCGGCGTACATGCATCAGTTTCAGACGGCCTACACGGTCTATTATAATCGCCGGCACAGGCGGGCGGGGCATCTGATGCAGGGGCGTTTCGGGGCGCAGCCGGTGGACGGCGACGACTATCTGTTCAAGCTCAGCCGCTATATCCATCTGAATCCGGTCTATATCCGCAGCCTTATCGAGCAGCCATTGAAACGCCGTTTGGCGGAACTGCGGGCGTATCCCTGGAGCAGCTATCGGGGCTATGCGGGATTAGGGAAGGCCGAGAAATTTATAGATGACGGCCCGATCCTGGCACTGATGGAGGGAGCGGCGAAGAAAAGGCAGCGGGCATATCGACGGTTTGTGGAGGCTGGGCTTGCCGAGGAGGACGATGAGTTTCTGGAGGTTCTGAAGGAATCGGGTTGGGGGATTGGGGGCGACGAGTTTCAGGAGCGGATCCGTGATCTGCACACGGCATTGGCTAATAAGGTGAAACGCCCCGAGGATGTGTCATGTCGGCATGTATTGCGGAAGGTCAGTCCGGAAGTGGTGCTGGAGATAGTCGCCGACAAATTTGGGCTGAAGGCCGCCGATCTGTGCAGGCGGCGTTACGATTGCAAGGCGCGCGCCGTGGCGGCGGAGGTGTTGGGTAGATACGCCGGGTTGAATCAGCGGGACATCGGCGGCCTGCTTTGCATGGGCACAGGCTCGGCTGTCTGCCAGCAGTTGCAACGGCTCCGGGAACGGCGGGCGTGCGATTCGGATTTGGCGGGGACGATGGCAGAGATTGTATCCAGTCTGGAACGGAAAACATCTTTGTCGAAAAACAGGTAATGTTAATTATTAAGGGTTGACCCTTATCTTTAACTTATCTTTAAGCATGCTAATTGCTGCGCCGGCTCGGCGCAAAATTCACCCATGCGTTTACATGTATGTTTTGGTAGCGGAGACCCTAGGCCTCCGCAGATAGCAGGAATTTAGGCCTGAGGCGGATCCGTCGTTGGGGGAAAACGTAGGTTGCAATAAAAGCTGGTCGGATTGCGCTACGCGCAGGGGCTTAATAGTTGATTGTTTGTAACTACTCAGCGAAACCACCGCCGGCGGCCGGCGGTGCAAACTTAAAAGAAACACGTTAGATATTAATCTGTTATGTCAAATTCGGCATCCCGTGTTACTGGGGAGGTTGTCATCCTGAGCGTAGCGAAGGATCTCATGTTTGTTGGCAGACAGATGAGATTTCTCGCTACGCTCGAAATGACAATCTTTGCTTATCCGGGTTTTTTCAGGCAACCTGAGTAGTTACGATTCCGCTGAAAAACCTCACGGGCGCATAAGCGTCTTGCCGGCCGGCCTTCACTTCCTTGATCGCTGCTGCACCTTGGCGGCAGGTCGCCTTGCCTTAGCTGAGTAGAGGGCGGTGTGCCGCCAGCGGCAGCGGGGGGGTATGTGCCTGGCCAGGCGGGCACGGTCGATTGGCGCATCCATGCCCCGGTCACGGTCATCAGTGCCCGCTAGCGGATCGTGACTTGAACGCTGCTTTCGATGATGCCTGCGGAGATCGCGTAGCGGGTGAGCCCGGCGGTATCGTGGATGTTGAGCTTGGCCATGAGATTATGCCGGTGTTTTTCAACCGTTTTGATGCTGATGCCCAATTCGCCGGCCACTTGTTTGTTGGGCTGGCCTTCAGCAATCAACTGGAGCACTTCCAGCTCGCGTGCGCTCAGGTGGGCGATTTGCTTTCTGGCCTTTACCACTCCATTCCGCGACTTGTGATCGTGGAGGCGCTTGGCAATGGTGGTGCTGAAGAAGGTGTTGCCTTTCTGCACTTCCCGGATCGCCTTGGACAGATCGTGCGAGGATGTTTGTTTGAGCAGAAATCCCACCGCGCCCACAGCGACCGCATGCTCGACATAGGCGTCATCGCTATGCGCGGAGAGTATGAGCACCTTGGTGGCGGGAACGGCTTTGAGTATCTGCCGGGTGGCCTCCAGTCCGTTGAGCAGGGGCATGGCGATGTCCATTACGACCACGGCGGGAAGAAGTTTGCTGGTCATGGCCACCGCCTGGCGGCCGTCCTGCGCTTCGCCGACCACCTCGATGTCGGCTGCCGATTCCAGCAACTTCCGGAGTCCCTCCCGGACGATCATGTGGTCTTCCGCCAGTAGAACGGTGATGCGTTTCATCGTTTTGCGCCTCGTTTGCCCTTGCGCAGCGGAATCTGGGCGCGGATGGTCGTGCCTTTGCGCGGGGTTGATTCGACGCTGAAGCGGCCGCCGATCATCTCGACCCGCTCGCGCATGCCGAGCAGTCCCAGGCATTTGTTACCCTTGGACTGCAACGCCTGTTGCACCTGAAAGGACTTGCCGTTGTTGGTGATTTCCAGGCGCACGGCGCCTGGGAGTTTACGGAGGGTCACGGTTGCCCGGTCGGCTTGCGCATGCTTGGCGACGTTGACCAGCGCTTCCTGGGTGACGCGATACAGAACGGTGCGCGTGGAGTTATTCAATTGTTCTATCCAGGCCGAAGCATAGGATGTGAAGTGGATGTGGATCCCCGTCCTTTTTGTGAAGTCTTTCATAAAGGAGTGGAGGGCCGGAAACAGCCCCAGGTCGTCCAATACCGCTGGGCGCAATTCCCGTGCGAACCGGTGCACGATACCCACCGACTTTGCCACCAGCCGCTGGGTGCGAGCGATCTTTTGCTGGAGGCTGGCGGTATTGCCCATGGCCGCAGTTTTCAATTCGGCCAGCTGGATGTTGATGCCGGTCAGGGTCTGGGCGATCTCGTCGTGCAGCTCGCGGCTGATCTTCTTGCGCTCTTCCTCCTGCGCCGACAAAAGCTGGCGGGACAGCTGATGCAATTGTCTCTGCATGTCGCGCGACTGTTCCAACAACCGGCCGTAGTGTTGCTCGCTTTTCCGGAGGGACTTCTCTATGCCCTGACGCTTGATGATTTCCCGTTGTAAATGTCGGTTCGAGGAGGCCAGATCCACGCTGCGCCGACGCAGCGTCTCGATCATCCCGCTCAACCGGGCGTTGACTTTCCGCGCGGCGCGATGCGTTTGCTCGATCGGGGTGATGGCCTCGGCAAAAAAGAGTCCCGCCCGCCTGATCATCGGCCTACGGGTATGGACGGGGCAACCCGTCAGCAGGACAATCAGGGCGCGCTCATGAAACCGGGCCAGGTCCAACGTTTCCAACCCGAGGGTCAGGGCTCGGCGTCCCAGTGCCCGCGCCGGATGGAGGCCGGCCGGGGGGGGGGGGGGGGGGGGGGGGGCTGCAGGTAGTTGCGCAATGCCGCCTGGTAGCGGCGCGACAATCCGGTTGATTTACGGTTCATGATTGTTTCCGAATTCACGGGCAAATCTCTTCAGGGTGTTGATGGAGTTTGCCACAAGACGTTCCGTGCTGGCAATTTCTTTCTGGAGACCCTGGGAGCTGGCCGTGGCCCGAGCTTTCAACGTCAACAGCCGGACATTGATGCCCAGCAGGGCCTGGGCGATCTCGTTGTGCAGCTCGCGGCTGATCTTCTTGCGCTCGTCCTCCTGCGCCGAGAGATGCTGGCGGGTCAAATGCCGTAAATGAGTTTGCAGGCGCCGGGACTCTGCCAGCAACCTGGCGTGGCGTTGCCCGCTTTGCTGGAGGGCTTGATCCGCTGTCTTACGCCGGGTGATGCCCTGTTTCAAATCCCGTTGCGACGCCGCCAAATCCACCGTGCGCCGGCCCAGCGTCTTGGACAGTTGCTTCACCTGGTCGTTGGCCGTCAACGCATCGCGATGCGTTTGCTCGATCGGGATGATGACCTTGGCAAAAAAACCAGCCGCCCGCTTGATGACCCTCACGCTGATTTTGCCGGGGCCACTCGCCAACAGGAGCTGCGCCATGGCGCGCTCGTGAATCCGGACCAGGTCCAACGTCCCCAGCCCGCCGACCACCGCCTGCCTTCCCAGATCAGCCGCCGGCGCAGCGCCGGCTCGCGGGCCACGCTTCAGGTGTTCCCGCAGCGCCGCCGCATAGCGGCGAGATAAACTGGTCGATTTGCTGTTCATGGTATCGCACGCATGCATTCCCGCGCCACTGATCTACTGCCGCTAACTATCCAACAATCGCTTCCATCTATCTATGGGGTCAAACCCTACCCGGAAAGAACGGCGGAATCCGGCAGCTGCCCATACGCGTCAACCTAATTATATTCGTAGAAATTATGTGAAGGATGCTTCGATTACCCACCCCGCCCCGACGGGGTCGGGACGACCCTCCCGGGAGGGTATCCTGCTTTTCACAGTCCCCAGTCCCCTCCTTGGAGGGGCCGGGGGTGGGTTCATTAATACGGCTCCTCACCAGAATCTGTGGGTCGAAGAGGGGATTTACCACAGAGACACGGAGGCACAGAGGAGAATAACGGAACGGTCTATATTGGGTAGGAAGACGAGAGTTTGAACAGCATCATTCAGAGAACTCCAAATAGCAACAGCGCGCAAACGTCTGCCCCGGCTGTGCGGGGCAGGCGTTTGCGCGTCTCAGTGTCCTGTATATTCCGTGTTCTCCGGTGCGCCAAGCAAGGCGCACTCAACTTGTTGAGTGAAAGGAATCAACCAT
>CAZALU010000030.1:0-35824 GCA_964486075.1 uncultured Verrucomicrobiota bacterium | reverse complement strand
AGCAAGTCCGCATGTACCTTCTCGGACCATCCCCACGGGCGTGGGGAAAACGGGACGAGTGATTATACCAGCCTTGGCGACAACGGACCATCCCCACGGGCGTGGGGAAAACTTGATTGGGGCGGTAAACTGGGCAGCCCCCGACGGACCATCCCCACGGGCGTGGGGAAAACTCCAACATTTAGTGGGTATGTTACAATCGATAATCAACCCCTAGTGTTATTCAGTTATCAAAGATCTATGCCATGCCCCAGGCACGGGATGGAATCGCAGGCAATGGACCGGGGTAGTCGGCAAATGATTGTCGGAATATTTTGTTCGATAACACAACCAACGAGCGGACATCCCGGGCATTGTATTGGAGTAAGCGCTCAAAGCTGGAATTGTCAATTTTATCCACATGGTTACGCCAGAGGCGCACCGCCATCTCGCCATCGCCCTCCTCGGTCGCCGTGCGCCGGATTCCCAGTGAACGCTCGATAGACTTCAACCCGCCCATATAGCCGTAGGCGCGCGCCTCGTGCATCAGGTCAATATGCGGCGGCAGGCATGTGATGTCAAATGTGCGAGCCAGCATCGGCAGGTCGAAGCGCGTACCGTTGAAGGTGACCAGCACGTCTATATTTCTCAACACCCCAAGGAACTCGCACAAGTTTCGCCCGCGCGCGAAACTCAGCATCCGCCCCGCCTGATACATGCCAATCACCGTCAACTCATCGCGTGGACCAAGTCCCGTCGTCTCAACATCCAGAAACGCCATACCATCGGCAAAATCCGGCCACACGCGCAGGCGGTGGCCGATCGGCAGGCGTTTCAGAAAGTAGTCTGCCACGCGTCCCTCCAAAGCCGCCCGCAGTTCCGGCATTTGCGCTGCCAAATCAGCCGCTTTGCGCGGCGACAGCGCTCGCCTGGTTTGCGGCAGGTAGTCCCATGTCAGGCAGCCTGCCCGCCATAACTTACGTTCAGCGGCAACGGAGACACCCCGAAAACAACACAAACTGCGAGTAAGCATTACCCACCCTCCGCACCTTCCGTCTCGGACCAAGCCTCGGCCAGCACTTGTAGGCCGGACAGCCGCACAGGACGACGTGGCGTGTCGCCAAAGCACTCGATACTGAAGCCTTGGGAAGAGCGTTCCGTGCCAATCACCAGCATGCCCAACCCCGGCGCATTACGGCGAATGTATTCCAACGTTTTGGCGCGGGTGCGGGGATTGACACTGCCTACGAAAACGTTCGGGCGTGGCTCGACGAACCAACGTTTGAGCAAGCCTCGAATGGCGGGCGGCGTGTCATTGGCAATAATGACGGTCATACGCCCTCCAATAACGTTTCAATGTCCTTCGGCATGCGCTGCAGCAGACGCCGATCCTCGATATGGAATTTCAGGCGCGCTATGACATCGTCCGATGTCGCGTCCGGCTTCAGTCCGATGGTCTCGAACGCCGCCGGCAGTGCGGTTTCCGGCTTGTAAATATCGGCCATATCGAAAACAAACGGGAGCGTGCTGGCCGTATGAATAAAGCCCAGTTCCGGCAGATAGCCCAGAGAGCAAACCACGGCGGTCGTCAGCGCGTATAGCGCGGCATTGGCGGTAGACACGGCGCGGTTGATGTTGTCCGCCAGGTCCCAATTATCCGGATTATAGTTACGCCCTTTCCAGGTGACGCCGTGGCGGATACCCAGGTCGGCATAGAGCGCCTTGACGCGGCGGCCCTCCATGCCGCGCAACTCATTGACCGCGACGCCGGACACATCCTCGCCCGCGAAACGCATACCGAACATGCGGCGGGCAACCGTGTCGCGCTTGGCCGGCGTGGAAGCCAGCACTGCCTGATGCCGGGCGCGTTCGTTGTCGTGGGTGGGCGCAACGCCGAAGGCGTAGAAATGCATCCCCTCCGCGCCGACCCAGCAGACCGGCGTATTGCATTCCGCGCAGGCTTTCATGGCGGCATGCGTAACGGTGGTGCCCGGGCCGAGCAACAGTGCGCTGAGCGAAGCCACCGGCAAACGGAAGACCGTGCGATCCGCGCCAATCCACTTCACACTGGAATCGTCCACCTCCAAACGTCCGTGTTCCAGATAAATCGGCGTCCAGCGCTCACGCGCCGGTGTGAGGGTTTCCAAAGGCGGTCGTTCGAATACCGGCATGGGGTCATCCTTCCGAAAGCGGAGCAGGCCGCCGGCAAATACGACGCGGCTTAAATTCACGCGTCCGGAAGTTCACGGGCGCGTCCATGAGCGTATCGGTGCCGTCGGCGAATGATGTCGCCTCTTCGACACGGGAGAACTCATCCGGTTTTCTGCCCGCCAGTCCCAGCGCGGCCAAGGCCTCCTTGGGCGTCGCCATCGCGCCACCGCGCAGGATGGGGGCGGCGGGCAGGCAGCTCTTGCGCCCGAACCAGACGCCCCAGCGCGGATCCCGTAGCGCCTCGGCGACCGACTCCAGCGTCGGACGCGGTCCGGCCAAGATCACGCCGAACTTGGAATCGAGCAGGTACTGGCGGTGCGATATGACCGCGTTCCTGCTGATCGCGCCACTGGCTCGTCGGGTACCGCTGACGGTATGGAAATCCTCCAGCCGCCGAATGTCCAGCGGTTGGTGACACCCCTTAGGTTGGCGCGGGATGGCGAGGACCGTCAGCCGTACGGATTCCATCCGTGCCAAGCACTCCGCCTCGGCGGCGGAGCCCTTGGCGACGCCCAGCGCGGCGCAGATCATGCCGATAATCCCGCTGCGGGTCGGGTGCAGGGCGGTGGTGCGCCGCTGAAATCGGCTGGCGAACCCCCAGCTTTGCAGCGGCGCATCCAGCATCAAGGCGAGGCATGCTTGCTCAGACATGTTTTAACATCTCCTCGCAAAATTCGGCCAACGACTTGTCCGGAATGGCGGCCTCGGCGCTTGTCTCAATACCCCATGTCGCCTTTAGAGCCGCGTGGTGCTCCTTCAGCGACTCAATGGACTCCTTCACCAGGCCATCCTTCGACCGGATCGGTTGCTCGAAGGCGTTGATAAGTTGAATCGGTTGGCCCTTTTCCTTGACCACACCCAACACATACACCGGCGGGGTGTTGGCGTTCATGGAATTTTTGCGGGCGCCAGGCACGGCCAGGAGCGTGGCCCGGATGAAGGCGTCCACCACCTGCTTGCGCTCTTCTTGCCCGAGCGTGGCCAGGTGGTCGGCATCGAATAACAGCCCGAGGTTAAGCGCGGCATAGCGGTAGTAGCAGGCGGAGTTGAACTCCAATGTGCCCGTCATGCCGGCGCCGGCTTCTTCCACGCCCTGTAAATCATCGACCGCGGCGAAGAAATCCAAATCCGTGTCGGTCTTGTGGGTGGACAATGCATGGCTGAACATGCCGGCGCCTTCTACGGTCAACGAGTGGTCGCTGGCCACCATGCGCCCGAAAATGGCGATATCGGCGGCGTCCTTAAGTTGAACGGATTTGCATGCCTCCTTAATAGCCTTTTCCGCAAGTTTTCCGAGGCTGCCTCCCTCTTTTTTGCTCTTCTTGCTCTTTGGCTCCTCGACGGCGACATTTGCGGATTCATTCAACGCCGCCGCCACTTTCTCCGCAACCGCTTTAATTTCGGATGGCGAGAGAAACATAAGCGTTTTCACCATGAGCTTACCGGCCTTCTCTTTTTCTACGTCAAAGGTGGCGAGGTAATCGCCGACGGCCTTGGCGGCATCCAAGGCCTTGGCGGCATCCATGCCATTGGCCGTCATAGCGTCCCGTAGCGGTTCAATGATCAACCGGCTGCGGTTTCCGGCGAACAGCGCCGGGGCCTGAGCCTGCGCCATTTCCCGGATGGCGCGTTTGAGGCACTGACTTGAAAGGCGGGCGCGAGTACAGCCGCCAAAAATGGCGGTCTTCGGCGCGCCGACATCGTCGCGGTTGAGGCAGGAGACGGGGAACGACTGAAGAATGTGTAATTCGATCAATTTCATCGGTTTGTCCTTTCGATTTTCGCATGTCGCTTACGCTTAACATCAACGCCAACGGCCCGGTATCTCTTTATGGGTTCGGCCCTCCTTCCGTCACCCTGTCCGGCAATTTCGCATGCCGGCTCAGTTTGTCGCGCAGGGCTTCACGCAGACGCGGTTTCTCATGGGCATACAGCGAAACCAGTTTTTTACCGGCCTGCTGATAGAGTTTCTTCTTTTCCAGCATGCCGATCTGATAGTCCAGATTGTCCTCCATGCCCCAGTATTCAATGTAGATATCGAATTCAGGCAGGTAGAAATCGGGGCGGATGGCGTAGCCCTTGATGATACGAAAGCGGTTGTCGTAACGGAAGGCGATGCCCGTGGCGGCGAGTTCTTCGGCGATGATGCGCTCGCCTTCGGACTGAACCACGGCGCCATGTGCGGCCTGAATGGTTTTGTTCAGTTCGACCTGCGTCTCCCAATTGCGGCGCTTGAGGAAGACCTTATCGAAGCAGGCATCGCAATACGTGCGCTGAAACGCTTTCTGCGCGCGGGCAAACTCGTCTGCGGTCACGTTTCTGGCGCACCGCCCGCATCGATGCACCGTGCCCTGTTCCGTAATACGCAGGGCTTCGTGGATCGTCTTGTTCGCGGCTGCGGCGGAGCGCTTGACATAGTCCTTTTCCGCCGGGTTCTGGCATAGATCATCCAAGTCCGGCCGCGCGTCCGCCGCCGTTGCGCCGAAAGCTCCCAGCGCCTTGGCCGCATACTGCCGAACCTGGGGGTGCGTATCCATCAGGAGTGGGCGAAGCAAGTCAACCGACGCCGCAGAGTCCACAATTCCCGCGAGCTTGCCCAAGGCCGAGGCCGCCAGACGGCGCACCAGCGGCGAGTCAGACCGGGTGAAACCGGCTAACTCCGGAAACCCGGTCGTGGAAGCGCTTTCGCCCAGTTGGGTGACATGCGCGGCAAGGCGTTTTTCGTTGGCAATGTTCATGGGCGGATGCTCGTGTGTTTTAGAAACTCGTTTCGTGTCCAGGACGGACGCTTTACAGCGTTTCTCCATGGTTATGAATAGGGAGCCAATGCCAGCATCCCGAAGCCAAAGCCCTTGGCGGAGCCGATCCCCTTGGCAAAGGCAGTTTGAAACACCACCGGATCGGTGACGGTCAGGATACCCTCAAACTCCACGGCATGATGAAACCCGGATTGTTTTCGTTTCTCCACCCGGAACCACTCGCGGCCTTCGGGAATGATGCGCAACGTTGTATCGTTCACAGCAAACCCGGATTGCTGGGCTTTGCGCTTGAGCCAGTCGGTCTGTTCCTGTGGGGTACGCAAGGGAAGACGCTTCCGACTGGCGTTGTTACGCTTCGTCGGATTGGCGCGAAGCTGAAATCGGTACTGAGGGTGGGCGAGAAAAGCCGGGGTGATGGCGCGGGTTTGCCAAGCGTCCGGCGCAGCGGGCCAATCGATGGGACGAACCGGTTGCTGTGCGGAGAGAATCAGCAGGCGGAACTGCCGGTCACGCTCGCGGCGGTCCAGTCGGATAAGGAAATCGCGTGGCTGGCCTTCGCGGCCCGGGAAAGCTCGCCAGACGAGCTGATGCCAGTCGTAGACATCGCTTAGTTTTTGGCGGGCGGCTGTTTCGTAAGCGAGAAAGGCTTGCGTCAGGAAGCTCATGTTTGCACCTCCGTCGTTGCAACGGCGGCGGGTTCGTCGGCGTCCAACAGTTCGGGATTGAGTGCGGTGTCCGGTTCCGTCGCGCCCCAGAACGACTTGGCCCAGCGGACTTTGACTTCATCCCCCCACCAAAGCAGGTCGGAAAGGAGTTGGGTATAGTTGACGCGTATGCCCTTGGTTTGCGCAGCACGGATAACCGGGGCGACGCGCTCGGCGATGTCATCGTGGTCGCAGGTTAGCAGGCGTTTGAACCGTCCATCGAAGGAGTTGTGGTGGCCTTTGAGTATGGCCAGCATGTCGCCAAGACAGCCATGGGCGCCATCCAAGTCCGGATCGAAAGCCCAGAGAGCGGCGACGGTTTCATAGGCTGAGTCGCCAATGGCTCCCTTGAACCCGGCCAGCAGTGGCCAGGCATTCGGCTTACGGGTGTCACTCAGCGCCCCCCTCAAGTTGGCAAGGGCGCCACGATCATTGCGGTAACGTTGGAGGTAGGCGATAAACGGCGTGGCATTGTTATGGAGTCTTGGCGTTCTCATTCTTCGCTCTCCTCGGTGGCGGGTTTCTTTGCTTCCGTTTCAACGGGCTTGAAAAGGGCGTTGAGGCCCAGGGCATAGGCTTTCAACTGGCGCGGCGTCGCGTGCGGACACGCCAGTTCGTAGGCGGCCCGGGCGGCACGGGCCAGGGCTTGGCCCCACGCGGTGACGCTCCAGTTTTCCTTTGACGAATTTTCCGTATACAGCGGCGTCGGATCTTTCACCAAGGCCAACAGGAGCGGCACCTGTTGCTCGATCGCCGTCCAGTAATGCGAGGCGGCCATCATTTTAACCTTTAAACCTCGCTTCCACATTTCTCCCTCTATTTCATCTTTCAAGGTGCGGCGGTAGCACGCTATCGCGTGGCCAAGTTTGCGTTCCCAGATTTCAGCGCAATCCACTCCCTTTTGGTAAAGATTGCGTCCAGAGTCGTTGAACATGGAGGCTGGAATCGAATAGGCAGATTCAACGGCATCAATGAGTTTTGCCTTGCCGTCGGAAACCAGTGCGCCCGACCAGATCACGACATCCTGAATACTTTCATGGCGATTGAGTGCTAAAGGACCACAAATTCCGTTCTTTTCCTGTTGTTGCACAATAATGATGGATGGCAATTCCCTCCAAACACCTTTGTTGGGGGATGCCGACAACGGAACTCGTTCGCCCTTTTTCTTGTGCAGAATCATGGTGGCTGTGGCTTCCCGGAAAACAGGATATTCGAGGCCATTTCCCATTTGCATGGTCGTCCCGTTTTCGTTAAGCCAAATAGCTCTTTGTACTGGGCACAAACGGCCAAGATAGGTGCATGACACCTGATCACGAGATTTTGTTTTAGGCTTTAGAATTTCCTGCCATACCTCCCAAACCGGACTGCCATTCATGGCCTCTTTTCCCATATACATCTCAACTTGTTCAACTGTCAGTAGGTTCTTCCAAACCGTTTCCATTAGGCTCGATCCAAGCATGTAGGTGTGTAACATGTTGTTTTCAATACACGGGGAGCGTCCTTTGTAACCACGCCCCACCAGTGGCGAGTAATTTTGATAGGCCAGCAGGTTCAAGGCAAGTTCGGGCTCGCTGAAACTACGCCCTATCCCACCGGCATTATCGAAAAGTGTGGAGTTATTGCCTGTAGCCAAACTTAGATTGAGCTTGCTGACATCGCCGGAGTCGTCTTTCTCGGTTTCAACCCGTTGGGCAGGAACCTGCAGAAACCTCTGCCCATCCCCGAAGAGTTCGAAGGCGTGTTCCCACTTGGCGAGGTAGTCGGCGGCGGCTTGAGGCAGGCGGGCGCGACAGGTTTGCCAATCGGCGCGGGCCTTGGGACCCTCAAGGGCGGCTTGGGCAATGCAGATGAGCAGGCGCATGAGCGCGATGCGCTCGTGGGGGCGAACGGCAAGATCGCGGATGCTGTCGCCCTTCCGAAATACATCCAGCAGGCTGACCTTGTCCGCCTTGCCGTTTTCCCAGACCACTGGAATCCATGGATCATTCGTAAGATTCATCATCGTCCTCCTCGGTGAGTCGCCGCAGCCCGGCAGCGCCGGCTTGCCACGCTGGAATGACCACGCCTAAATCGTGCCGATATGTCAACCCAGATTCATCGCCACTCGGCAGTAACACTAGCTTTTCGTCACACAACTTACACGCTAAAATTCCACCGCGATCATACTCGCGCAACCAGGCGGGTGTCGAGTCAATGTGACTCTTCACGCACCAGCGCGGAACCTTGACCAGATTGCGCTGAATGGCTTGGGCGATGGAAAACTCAAACACACCCGGACGGAGTTTGATCTTCTCGCCGTTGAGTAGCTTCAAATTCGCCCCGCGAGTTCGATGCCAAGCAAGTTCCGTGCTGTCCTGCGCCACCAACACCGCAATAGTTGGGCGCGAGTTCCAGCGGGTCTGGACACCCTCTTCGTCATCCAGCTGAATCTGCCAGGGATTACTGTTGGCAATGGCGGCCTGCCGCAGTTTAGCCTTGCGAGTTTCCAACTCCTGGCGGAGTTCGCGCCAGGCGGAGGGTTCGTCCTCCGGCGGATCGGCATAGGTTGCCTCCAGCATGGGTCGGATGTCGTCGGGCAGGGTCAGTGCCGTACGCTCGCGCCATAGGTCGAAAGTCCGCAGCAGGACATAGGGTGCATAAACCTTGGCGCTTTTGCCGAAGGCGGCCTTGATTTCGCCGGCGGTGGCGGTGCGGCGTCCGCATGCGTCCAGCGCCGGACTGGCGATCCAGACTTCCGGCGCATTACAGCCGGTGGGGCGCGGACGCGTATGGCGCCATAGCCGGCCCAGGCGCTGGAGCAGCATGTCGGTTGGCGATAGATCGGTGATCAACAGGTCGGCGTCAATGTCCACACTCTGTTCGGCAATCTGAGTGGAGACCAGTACACAGCCGTTGGTTGGGCGCTTGGCCTGGTCTTTACCAAGGCGTTCCAACCAATCGTTCTCCAGTTGTTCGCGGCGGAACTGCGGGAAACGGGAATGCAGCAGGGCGATCGCCGGGCCGCCGTCCCGATTCTGACCGCACAGATGCCGATAAGTTTCCTGGGCATCGTTGACGGTGTTTCGTATCCAAAGAACGCACTGGCCGCGTTGAGCACGCTCAAGGCCGGCGTTTACAAGCTCGGCCGCGGCCTCGAATCGTATCGGGAGGGTCTTGGGCGGGTCGGGCGTTAACGCCTGTTGCAGTTGTTCGGAATCCATGCCGGACGAAATCAGCGGGTACGCGGCATCGAGCGCGCTGGCGGCGGAGTCTGTCTGTCCCAGCAGTTTCCGGCGGCGCGCCGCGGTGAGTGTGGCGGAGAGGATGATAACGGTTGCGCCCAGCTCGCGCAGGCGGATCACAAGTTGATCGAGCAGTGTGCCGGTGTAGAGGTCGTAGGAATGAACTTCGTCGAGTATGACGACTTTACCGGCCAAACCAAACTGGCGCACGAAGAAATGCCTGGCCGCAACGACACCGAGCAATGCCTGATCCACCGTGCCGACGCCGCAAGGCGCCAGGAGCGAGCGGCGTGGCGAGGCAAACCAGTCACGGCCCGTCCATACCTTGGTGGTATCGCCATTGCTGGAATCTGTCAGCGGCTGAACGCTCTCCGCGAGCCACGAATTGCCGTGAATGAGGCGTGTGCCGGCGCCAGGAGCGAGCTGTTCAATGAAGGCCGCGACGCGTTTATGAATACGGTTGCTGGTGACTTGGGTAGGGAGCGCGAAGTAGAGGCCGGTGGCTTGGCCGCTTGAAAGCAGGTTATAGGCGGCGATGAGCGCGGCTTCGGTTTTGCCGCAACCCATGGTGGCTTCGACAACATAAACGCCAGGGCGGCGGACGGCTTGAGCCATCAGCGTCTGGAGGGCGTTGGGCGGAAAAGGAAAGAGGTCGGCGAAAGTTTTGCCTGTAGGGTAGATCACAGGCTGGAATCCGATACGGGCAAGTTGCCGTTCAGCGCGTTTACGGATGGCTGGAGCGCTCAGTTCTTTAGATGGTGGAAAGGTGTTTTCGTCTGAAGCCAGCCAGTCGGCAACGGTAATCAGGCCGGCATTGAACCAGAGCATGCCACAGTTGGAGTCGGGCGGCGGATGATCGGGCAACGGGCCGAACTCTTGGATCAACTTTTTGACCAAGCGTCGGCGCTCGGCAGTCCACGCTTCGCCGCCGTCGCAAAGCGACGAAAGGCGATCACCCTTGAGTTTGCCATGGTGCGCGCCGACAATCGCCGCCCAGAAGCGCAAGTCTTCTCCCGCCAGAAAATCCTGCACCGTCTGCTGACTCACTTTGGCGTGGTCTTCCTCCGTGCCCACAAATTCCGCCGCCGTCAAACCGTACCGTTTCAGCCAGATGGAACATTTCTTCTGGAACCCCAGCGAAACCTTACCGACATCATGGAGAGCGGCGAGGATGACACCGGTGCGGACGTCGAGGGCGTCTTTGATCCAGCAAGGTACTTGCGCCGCCAGCAAGCCAGCCACAATTCCGGTGGCGCGACAGTGCTGTTCAACCGAAATGCCAGGCTGGCCGCTAGGCGTCGTCTTTGCCCAGCATTCTTTATGTTCGATCTGCGCATTCATCAGATACCTACGGGCTGCGTATTGTATAATCTTTTTTCTGAAATAAGTCGAGAAAGATAGCCCTGGGTAAAACTATAGGAAAGAATCGGCTTGTTTGGAAGGCGTGAATGGTGTATTGGTTGAATCGTGAAGGGGTGCAAGGCAAGGATTGATCGGGCGAGAACCATGCGAGGAGAAGTCCTGTCTCTCCTGGCAGGCTGTGTTGCTCAGCAGGTGCTGAATGTCTTGGATTGCAGGCAAAGCCCGCAGATGCCACTAATCAAGGAAGGTGGGTATGAAGAGCATGTCGGGATTATGGTTGGGGATGGCGATGAGCATGGTTGTTGTCAACCTGGTTGGCTGGGGAGAAGAGACCTTGCCAAAGCCGGCGTCGGATAAAGAAAAAACGGCTTTCCAGGCCGCGGACACCAACACGGACGAAAAAATTACCTGCGCCGAAATGACCGAGGCCATGTGCCGGGAGGCCTTTGCCAAAACTGATAAAAACGGCGACCACCTCATTGCCTGGGAAGAATGGGCCGTGTTGGACAAGGAGCCTGGCGCCCGGGAGCGCTTCGACGCCATGGATATAAACAAGGACGGGAAGATATCGTTTTTCGAATTTTTGGAAATCACCCGCAAATCGGCAAACAGCGGCCCTATATTTTCGGCGCTGGATCAGAACGGCGACGGCGCCATCTCCCGGGATGAATACTCGGGGCATCCGCATTTCAAGATATTCTCTGTTCAGTTCTAGCCTGGATTGCGCTATCCAGCGCGACATTCATGAACACGTTGGGCATGCATGATGCTGGCCAGGCGCGGCGCGGGAACCGGCGCCGGGCACAACCAGCACCGAGCAGAGCGAACTGTCGATGATCTGCTCTGCAAAACTACCCTGGAAGATATGCTTCAGAATGTTTTCGTCGGGCTGCCCGGTGATGATCATATCCGCATTCCGCTCCTTGGCCAGCCGGGATGTGTCTTTCGCGGCGTGGGCTGAAAGAATGATAGTTTCCAGGTTCACGCCCGCTTGATCTGCTGATTCCTTGATCCGGCGGGCGATATCTCCGGACGTGCCCCGGCGGGGGGGCTTGATCGCCGCAGTCACCCGGCTGCCATATTCCTTGGCGATGCGCAGCGTCTCTGCCAGGGCCTGACCCGAAGCAATATTGCCGTTGACCGCCAGGATGATGTTTTTCCAGTTAATCAAGGCTGCCAGCGGCACGATCAACACCGGGCAAGGCGCGTAAAACAGGAGTTGCGAGGTGAGGCTTTGAAACAGGACGCGTTTGATTAAGCTGGATTCCCGACGCCCGATCATGATCAAGTCGGCCTTCAGGTTGAGCGCCTCGTCCAAGATGGTGCGATAGAAAAGCTCGCCCTGGCGGACGATCGTTTCGAACTTCATGACGCCGTCTTCGGCGGCCATGCCTTTGAAGGTCTCCAGGAATTTCCGGGTGGATTCCTGTAATTGCTGGGTAATGACCACGGAGGATCCGCCCAGGGGGTCGATGGCGACAATGCGATTGAGCACATGCAGGAGCACAATGGCGCTGCCGTATTTACGAGCCAGTTCGCTGGCTTCCAGGATGGCAGAAGAGCTGTGCGATGTGCCGTCGGTGGCAATTAATATCTTTTTATACATAAGGCGCTCCCGGGGTCAGCAGTCCTCGTGCATACTCTATTCGTTCCGCGCGGCGCTGACAAACTAATTTAGCGTTGAAATGAGCGCGCGAGATGTTAGCATAGCCGGCAGTATTGCTGTTGACCGGCCGCAAGGGGGGCTGGTTCAAGGCGTAGGAGAAAGGTTTTGTAGGGCGGACACGTCCTCCCGACCTCCCGGAGAGTCGGGACGGGATTTCCCGCCAGTACCAATCCCAGGATCGGCAGGATTTATCCTCCGGAGCTCTGCCTCAGAGCAAAGACGGGAAACCCGTAGGGCGTTCCCGCCCTACAATAAGAATATAAAACGAGGACCGACATCAGTCCGCTGCGGCGGATCGGCTACACTAAAAGCCGCCCCGCCGCCGGGCATGGTTTTACGGAGACTAAATATGAAAGCACGCCGCGCTTGTGTTCATCGCGTTACCCGCGAAACTCAGATCCGGATTCGGCTCAACCTGGATGGCACCGGCCGGGCGGATATCGATTCGGGCTTGCCATTTCTTGACCACATGCTTGAGCTCCTGGCCCGGCATGCCATGCTTGATTTTGAGCTGCGGGCGAAGGGCGACCTGGCCGTGGACGATCACCATACGGTGGAGGATATAGGTCTCTGCCTGGGTATGGCTTTGGACAAGGCTCTGGGCGCTCGCAAGGGCATCACTCGCTATGGTCATGCTTATGTGCCTATGGATGAAGCCCTGAGCCGGGTGGTGGTGGACTTGGGCGGAAGGCCATACCTCGTGTACCGGGTTACCACGCGGCGTAAAAAGATTAAGACGTTCGACGTACAGCTGATCGAGGAATTTCTGCGCGCTTTTTGCGTGCAGGCCCGGATGAATCTGCATGTGGCCCAGCTCTACGGCGATGAACCACATCATGCTTTCGAGTCGGTCTTCAAGGGATTGGCCCGCGCCCTGCGCATAGCGTTAGCCATCGATCCGCGCGAGCGCGGCATCCCTTCCAGTAAGGGGACGTTATAGTATGCTCACGGTAATTCCGGCGATCGATATCAAAGGCGGCCAGTGCGTCAGACTTTGCCAAGGGGTGGCCGCAGCGGAGACGGTCTATGCGAGCGACCCGTTGCTCATGGCCCGGCAATGGGAACGGCAGGGCGCTGCCTGGCTGCATGTCGTGGACCTGGATGGCGCCTTTGCCGGGCAGCCGGTGCATGCGGAACTGATTGCCAGGCTGATCCGTTCCGTTTCTATTCCTGTTGAGGTGGGCGGAGGCTTGCGGACCGACTCTGACCTGCAGCGCTTGTTGGATGGTGGCGCGGCGCGGGTGATTATTGGAACGCGCGCCTGCCAAGATGCCGGCGCTCTTGAGCCGCTGATAGCCCGCTTCGGAGACCGGCTGGCCGTCGGAATTGACGCCCGCCAGGGCAGGGTCCAGGTCAAGGGCTGGACCGAAACCCTGCCGCTGCAAGCGGCCGACCTTGCTGCGCGCCTGGATGGGCAGGGCATCCGCACCCTGATTGTTACGGATACGGCGGTGGACGGGATGTTGCAGGGACCAAATCTGGCGGTGACTCGGGAGATTTGCGACAAAGTTTCCTGCCAGGTGATTGCCTCGGGCGGCGTGGCGGCGGCGGATGATATCGCGGCTTTATGCCGGCTGCGGCGGCCAAACCTTGGCGGCGTCATTGTGGGCAAGGCGCTCTATGACGGCGCGGTGACGTTGAAAGCTTTGCAGGAGGCCTGTGCACGTGGTGCGCCTGGATGATCAGGGTTCAGGGTTAGACTTGTGACATGGAGAAAAGATCATGCTGATGAATGTTAAGGAAACGGTGTTAACGAATGGCATGCGGGTGGTGACTTCGGCCATACCTTCCGTCGAAAGCGTTGCCCTGGGGATATGGGTCGGGGTGGGGGGGCGCTATGAGAGCGAAAATCTTTCCGGAATCAGCCATTTTATAGAACATCTGCTGTTCAAGGGCACCGAGCGTTTGTCGGCGCGAGATATTTCCCAGGCCATCGAGGGGCGCGGCGGCTACTGCAACGCATTTACCCAGGAGGAGATGACCTGCTTTTATGCCAGGACGGCCTATAATCATGCCTGGACAATTTTTGGTATCCTGGCCGAAATGTATTTGCATCCGCGCATCGACGTGGCCGATATCGAAAAAGAGCGCGGCGTGATTTGTGAAGAGATTATGATGTACCGTGATCAGCCGGAACAGGTGGTGCAGGAAATGCTGGGCGGCATTTTGTGGCAGAACCATCAACTGGGCCGACCGCTGATCGGCACTCCTGAATCCTTACGCCGTTTGACCCGGGAGCAGATTCTTGCATTCAAAAAGAAGAGGTATGTTCCCAAAAATACCGTCCTGACCTTTGCCGGCCATGTGACGCATGACGCCTGCGTGAACAAAGCGGCTAAAATCATGCAGCGGATCGGAGATTATCCGGAACCGTCCTACAAGCTGGTGACAGCGGCGGTTTCCCAGACACGGGTTGCCTTGCAAAACAAGGCTATCGAACAGACGCAGTTGGCCATGGGATTCAGGCTGTTTGGACGTTTCGACAAGCGCCGCTATGCCCTGAAGGTGTTGAGCGTGATTCTGGGTGAAAATATGAGCTCGCGCCTGTTCCAGACAGTTCGCGAAAAACATGGATTGGCTTACGCGGTGAACTCCGGCGTTCAACTTTTCGCGGAGACCGGGACGCTGGTGATCAGCGCCGGTCTGGATCGGGCCCGGCGCGAAAAGGCCGTCGAGTTGATTATCCGTGAATTGAGCCGTTTGAAGAAGGATCTCGTCAGCGTCCGGGAACTGGCCCGTGCCAAGGAATATGTTGTCGGGCATTTGCGTCTGGCGATGGAGGGGCCGTCCGGCCACATGATGTGGCTTGGCGAGCACCTTCTCAATTACCGGACCTGCCTGGCCCCGGAAGATGCAATCCGTGCGCTGCAGGGTGTTCAGGCGGAAGACGTGCGCAAAGTGGCCAATGCTATTTTTCGGGAACGCCTGGTCAGCTTGGCCCTACTGGCGCCAGGCCTGGCCGCGCAGGACGCTGACCGTTTTCAAGAAATGCTGAAGGAGATCGGGTAAACTCCGGGAAAACAGGTGTGCACACAACGACGCCGCGGGATCGATGGCCGACGCTAGTTTCATCAACCAAGGAGATGTGATTTATGCTGAAAAAAATACTGGTGGTGTTGGGCGTATTGATCTTATTGCTGCTGATCGGGATGCAATTATTCCTGTACTACGGGTTGACTGACTCGATACGCAAATTCGTGCTGCCGGCTGTTAGCGAAAAGCTAACGGTGGCAGTGTCAATCGATAATATCGGCGTTAATCTGCCGGCCGGCGCCATAACCATGGACGGGGTCAAGGTGGTCAATCCACCGGGATTCCAGGAGCCGGAAATGATGGCCCTTAAACGCTTTCGCGTCAAGGTCGGCATTCCCGCGCTGTTAAAAGGAGGGATTGCTGAAATTCGTAAAGCAGCGGTGCGTGATGGCGTCATTACCGTGGTGCGCAACGAGCATGGTGCCCTGAATATCGAGCCTTTGTTGAGCTTGCAGCAGGATGCTGCTCCGGCAACAGCGGCGGCACCGGAGCCGGACGCCTTACCGGCGGCAGCGGGGCTGCCCGTCCATACTGTTATCAAGGTCTTGGAGCTCAACACCCTGCTCCGGTACATCGATTACCAGTTGGCCAAAGAGCCTTTCAAGCTGGCGCTGGACTTACACGCCCGGTTGCTGAACGTAGCTAACTGTGGCGATGAAGATGTTCTCTCGGGCAACATCGCCCTGCAGGGAGTCCTGCTGGTTGAAGATCAAAAATGTGATTTCGATCTAAACGGAAAAATGGCGCCCATCGTCGATCCGAAACGCTTAAGTTTCGATGTCTCTGGGTCCATGCAGGAGATCGATCTTAAGGCATTTAACACTTTGATCCGGCGACATGGTGTCGAGGGCGGCCAGGTCAGCGGCACCGCGACCTTGCTCTGTCGGAAGGGCGTTTTTGATCCGGATAAATCCATTCTACGTTTGACTCTGAAAAACCTCAAGCTGATGCCGGATAATAGCGCGAGAATTCCGGTCGGTCGCCTGCCCGAATTTATGATAATTGACGTGCCGATAAAGGGGACGCTGGAGCAACCTAAGATCAGTTTCAGCGGAATGCTCGAAAAAATGCTATTGAACCCGGATATTATCGGGTCCGTGCTGAAAAACCTGCTACAGGATCAGGGCAAAGGCGGGGACGCTAACCAAACCGGGGTGCTCGAAAATATCGGAACGAAAGAGGCTGAGCTACTAGCTCCGGCGCCGGTGCCGTCGCCAGAGTAGCTCCCCGGAGTGAACAGTGCTTGGAAAATAATATGATTCGTCCTTGGGGATTAGCCCTGTTGTGGTTGGGCGCGTTGTCCGGCGCTGTTGCGCTGCTGGCGACCAATTTTTTTCTGGGCAATTTAAATCAGGATGAAGGCTGGTATTTATACGCGGCGCGCCAGGTGGCCCTGGGGCGCGTGCTTTACCGCGATTTTGCCTTTACGCAGGGACCGATGCTTCCGGTAATCTATGCCTGGATTCAGCCCTGGGTTGACGATTGGGGGTTGGGTGCCGGGCGCGCCTTCACGGCATTGCTGGGGCTGGGCGTGGCGTTGGCGGCCGCGCTGCTGGCGGCCCGCTTGGCGGGGGCGGAGCGCGGCAAAGCCGCGGCCCTGATTGCGTTCACCATGGCGCTGGTCAATGTGCAGCAGAGCTATTATTGCACGGTGGTTAAAACTTATTCCCTGACTGCGCTTTTCCTGACCGGCGGATTCCTGGCGCTCGCCGCGGCATTGCCGCGGCGAGGCGCTTGGATGGCCGCCGCGGCGGGAGCATTACTGCTGCTGGCGGGCGCGACCCGGACCTCGGCGGGTATCGTTTTGCCTTTGGCGCTGGCCTTGCTCTTTCTGGAACGACGACGCTTGGCTTTCCAAGCCTGGTTGTGGATGGGCTTGGGCGCCGGCCTGGCGGCAGGCTGTGTGTTTTTGCCTTTCCTGGTCATGGCCCCGGAAGCGTTCCGGTTCTGGGTTGTGGATTATCATACCCTGCGTGCAGCCGGCTCGTTTGGACAGGCACTGGTTTTCAAGGCCGGATTCTTGTCGCGCCTGCTCCAGGCATACTTTGTCGCCATTGCGGTCTGGATCGCCATCTTGTGTGCCAAACTATTTTATGGTTCGCGCCGGCCGGCGCCTGCGCTAGGCCTGTTCTCGAAGTCTGAGAGTTTCCTGATCCGTTTGCTCTGGATCAGCATCGCGGCCGTCAGCTTGCTGCATTTGGGCGCTCCTTTTCCCTACGAGGATTACCAGGTGTTTGTATATCCACTGTTTGCCGTGGTCGTGGCAGTGATGGCAATCCGGTTCGTTGCCGCGCGGGCCGTGCCCTGGCTGGCTACGCTGTTACTGCTTCTCTCCCTGGGATCGGCCTTATCCTCGCCGGTCAACCAGGACTGGTTTATTCTGGGGCGCGACCGAATCTGGTGGCGCATGAAAACGCAGACCGCGCTGGGCCAGTTGCAGGAAACCGGGGCGCTGCTGCGTTCCATGTCCCGCCCGGGGGAAGTGCTGCTGACGCAGGATCCCTACCTGGCGGTGGAATCCGGCTTGAGCCTCCCGCATGGCTTGGAAATGGGGCAGTTTAGTTATTTCCCCGGCTTGAGCCAGGAACAGGCTGAACGGTTTAACGTGCTTAACCGCGAGACTTTTGAAACCTTGTTAAAAACCTCGCCGGCGCCGCTGGCCGCTTTTAGCGGCTATGCCTTTGCCATGCGTTCGCCGCAGTTGACGCCGACCTCGGAAGATGAACGAGCCGGGTTCTGGCGCCTGGTCGAGGACCGTTATCAGCCGGTCTGCGAGTTGCCTGATTTCGGCCAGGCCTTTACGACATTGCGCATTTTCAGACTGCAGTCGCCGGGGGCCGAGCCGCAGTTGGTGGAGTCACTGGCCACAAAGGCGCCAAGTCGCGAAGCAAGTAACCCTAATTAAAGGTATATCACTTAATACGGTTAATCTGGAGAAGACATGAAAGTAGCCTTGCTGGGCTTGGCCCAATCCGGGAAAAAAACTTTTTTCTCCCTGCTGACGGGCAGGCATTCGGCCACGCCGATTATTTTGAAGGAGGGTGAAAGCTTGGAGGGGATCGCCCCAATCTACGATCCCCGTGTGGTTGCCCTGGCCGATTTGTTCAAGCCCGAAAGCACCAAGTTCGCCGAGAACATCATCGCCCTCTGCCCGGATGTCGTGGAGGGCGACGGATCGTCGGCCAAGGTTGGCAAACGGCCGTGGTTGGAGGCGGCCCGCCGCTGCGATTTGCTCTGTATGGTTGTGCGGGCGTTTACTACGGACGAGGTGTATCACCCCAGAGGGTCGGTGGATGCCGAACGGGACCGTTCGTTCCTGGAAGCGGAATGCCTGCTGGCCGACCTGGAGGCGATCGAGAACCGGCTGGCTCGAATGGCCAAGGAAAAACGGGCTGGCCATACCCCCCGGCAAGTTCAGGAAGAACAGACACTGCTCAAGATCAAGGAGATCCTGGAACGAGAAATGAAATGGACATCCTTCGATCTGGCGCCCCACGAGTTGGAGCCAATTAAAAGTCTGAACCTTCTTGCGCTCAAGCCGTTGTTATGGGTTTATAACGTGGATGAAGATGCCTTGGCCTCCGATCCGGCCGCTCCCCAAAACGATATGTTCAAAGTGTCCTGCCGGATTGAACAGGAAATTATGGCCCTGGACAGCCTCGATGAACGCCGTGCCTATTTACAAGACATTGGGGTGTCTGCCTCCGGTTTGGACCGGCTGAACCAGGCGGCCTATGACACGCTGGGTTTGATGTCTTTTTATACGGTGGGCAAGGATGAGGTGCGGGCTTGGACGATTCATAAGGGTACGGCGGCGCCAGCCGCCGCCGGGAAAGTGCACTCGGACATCGAGCGGGGCTTCATCCGCGTGGAGGCAATCAAGTTCGACGATCTCATGGCCGCCGGCAGTGAGGCCGCCGCAAAAGCCCAGGGGAAATCGCAGGTCAAGGGGCGCGACTATATTATCGAGGATGGCGATGTCTGCCACTTCCGGTTCAACGTGTAGCCGATGTAAACAACAAAGGCACCGAAGCGCATGCGCTTCAGTGCCTTTGGCGACTTAACGATTGATTGATTATTCCTTGGGTTTGTCGGCTGGCTTCTCGGCTATTGCGCCGTCTTTTTCATCCGGCTTCGCGGACGGCTTGTCGTCCGGCTTGACCTTTGTATCCGCATCCGTGTTTACCTCCGGCTTGGCATCTGCCTTGACTTCCGGTATGGATTCCTCTGCAACTGCTGGCTTAGCCTCCGGTGCGGACTCAGCTTTAACCTCCGGCGTGACTTCCGGCTCGATGACTATTGGCGCTTCATTCTCCTCGTCGACCGGTTGGAACATGGCTTCCGGTGGCGGAGGCGGGGTGGCGCCGTTGAGGTAAGTAATCTTGGCCTTTTCTTTCAGGCTCTTGATCATGGGTTCGGCTGCTTGCTGAGTTTCCTTGCCCTTCAAAATTGATGCAATCCGGCCCTTGACCTCATCAAATGGCTGCACAGCGATTTCCAGTGTTTGGATGATGTGATATCCGAAGTCGGTTTCCACCACCTTGCTGATTTCGTTGGATTTCAGTTTGAAGGCAACATCCTCAAATGGCTTGACCATTTGGCCGCGGTGGAAAGGAGGTTTCAGTTCCCCGCCGAATTCCTTGCTGGGGCAGTCCGAATTTTCCTGTGCGAGTTTGGCGAAATCTGCGCCGCCGGCCAGTTCCTTGTGCAATTTTTCGGCTTTCGCCTTTTTGAGAGCCTTGGCAGCCGCATCGTCCGAAGGATCGACCTTGATCAGGATATGGCGAGCGCGCAGGGTTTCAAACAGGCGTTCCTTGTTGTCGTCGTAGAACTGTTGAACGTCCTTGTCGGCAACTTTTACGTTGAGCAATTTCTCAGCTTTTAACTGGTCCTTGATTTGCTCCTCAAGCATGCCTTGGGTGAGACCTTGCCTGAGCAGGATCGATTCCAGTGTTACTTCTTTTGGCAGGTTGGCCTTGATGTTTTCGATTTCTTTTTTGACATCCGCATCCGCCACGACGATCTTTTTAGCAGTGCATTCTTCCTCAATCAGAGCCTGGGTTAACAACCCGTCCAGGATCTGCGGTTGAAGGCTGGGGAGCATGGCCGCGAACTGCTGGTCAGGCCATCCCTTTTGCATCATGATTTTCTGGACGGCTTTGATTTCCTTGTCCAAGTCGCCCTGCGTTATGTTTTTAGCGTTGACCTTGATCAAGATCGTTTCGGGTGCTACGGCCGGTGCGGCGGCTTCCGGCTTGACCGGGAAGGCTACGGCTGCGTCGGCGTCATCCGATTCCGGATTGGTTAGGGCGGATGCGTCGGCGTCATCTGCTTCCGGCTTGGCCGGGGCGGCTGCGTCGGAGGCGTCTGATTCCTGCTGAACAGGTTCTGAAAGACTGAAAAGGGTGTCGTCCGTGGCGGATGTCACGTCATCGGATGCCTCGGCTGTTGGCTTGGCCGTCTCGTCTGCTGAGGGATTGGCTGTGGGTGCCGTAGCGGACTGCCGTGGGCAGCAGCCGGCGCAAATGAGGGCGCTGCTGATCGCAATCCAGAGGAGGGCCGCTAAAGAAAATCGTTTCATAATGACGTTCCTCAATAAAACGAAGCGGAAGCCGCCGCTTCACGGACTATTGATCGATACTGGTTTCAAATACTGAACTAAGTTTGGCCCGATGTCAATATGTAAAACGAGAAAAATGAGGTATTGAAATCAGCTCGATTTTCGCAAATGGGAGGGCAGAATCTTGAGGGCAATGCGGTACTTGGCAATCGTCCGGCGGGCGATGTGGATGCCCTGGGCGGTGAGCTTCTCAAGCAAATCCTGGTCGGAGAAGGGGTGTTGCGGGTCTTCCTTGGCGATCAGAGCCATGAGCATGTCCTGCACGGTTTTGTTGGACATTGTTTTGCCGTCCGCGGTTTTCAGACCTGGCGTGAAAAAGTATTTCATCTCGAACAGGCCGCGCGGGGTTTGCATATGCTTATTGGCGATGCAGCGACAAACGGTGGTTTCGTGGAGCCCGACTGTTTGGGCCACTTCCGACATGGTCAGCGGTTTGAGCTGGGTGATGCCCTGGTCCAGGAATTCCTGCTGGGCGTTGACGATGGCCATGGATACGCGGTACAGCGTTTGCTGGCGTTGGGCTATACTCTTGATTAGAAACAGTCCCGACCTGATTCGGTCCTTGATGTAGGTTTTGACGTCGTCGGCCGTACCCGTGGTGTGCATGAGATCGCGATAATGCTTGCTGATGCGCAATCCGGGAATTTCATCGTCGTTTAAAATCACCCGGTATTGGCCTTCGACGAGTTCGACGAGCACATCGGGCAGGATGTAGCGGGGCGCTTCGGGGTTGAAAGCCCGGCCGGGCTTGGGCTCCAGGGTGGCGATCAGCTTGGCCGCCTGCTGCACATCCTCGATCGCCACATTCTGGGCGCGGGCTATTTCCTTGATGTGTTTGTGGCCCAGGGGTTCCAGGTGGTCCCGCGCGATGCGGGCGGCCAGCGAGTCGCTCTGTCCGAGACGTTCCAGCTGGATCAGAAGGCATTCTTTAAGGTCGTGGGCACCGACGCCCACCGGGTCTAGATCCTGAATCAGGGCCAGGATATCCCGCATCTGGGCGGGATCGCTGCCCGCGGAAGCTGCCAGTTTTTCGATATCTTGTGTTAGGAAGCCGTCGTCGTTGATGTTACCTATTATCAGGATCCCCAGGCGATGGTCCTGCTCGCTGATCCCGGCCAGCGCAAGCTGATGTTCGAGGTGCTTATGGAGCGATTCCTTTTGAACCTGGGATTCCATGAAAAAGCGGCGCCGCTGTTCAGCGCCGGGATCGTAGGGTTCGTAGACTTGGTTTTGCATGAAATAACGGCACCACTCCTCATCCATCCGGGACAGGGTGGTGAATTCATCCTTAAAATTGAGTTCCTTGGCGTCATCCACGGCGCCCCCGACCTTTTCTACCTCAAGGGGCGGGGTGTTCACGGGTTTTTCCTCCAGCGTGGGATTCTGCTGGAGCTCTTTTTGGATCAGGGTGCGCAGCTCCAGCATGGGAACCTGGAGCAGTTCCAGCGATTGGCGCAGCTGCGGCGCCAGTATTTGGATTTGACGCTGGTCCTGTACCAGAGAAAGCGAATATTCGGCCATGACGAAAATCCCGTTTAAAAAGCGCCCGGAAGTCGGACGTCATAATTCGTACTCTGTTCTTTCATATCGAACATAATTAGTATAATAAGAACGTTTCACATAGCAAGTAGGTTTTAACGATGAAAACATGTGTTTTGGCCAGCGGCAGTTCCGGTAATTGCATCTATCTGGGCAGCGGTTCCACCCATCTCCTGATTGACGTGGGGTTGAGCGGTCGTGAAACTTTGAACCGGCTGGAGCAGGTCGGCGTGAAGCTATCCGCCATTACGGCGATCTGCTTAACTCACGAACATTCCGACCATATTGCCGGGCTGAGGGTCCTGCATTCCCGGCACCGCATACCTTTGTATGCCAACGCCGGCACCATCGAAGCAGTGCGCCGGGATGAAAAAATGCACGGCCTGACCTGGCAAGTTTTTACTACTGGCTCGCCATTCCAGATCGGTGATCTACTGCTGGAACCGTTCGCCGTTCCGCACGATTCCTATGAGCCAGTGGGCTTTGTCGTGTCGTCCGGTACGGTCCGGGTCGGCGTGGTTACCGATATCGGCGTGGTGACGCACTTGGTTCGGGAACGGCTCAGGCCCTGCCGGGCGCTGATCGTTGAGTCCAACCATGATGAGCGCATGCTGGCCGACGCCCGGCGCCCCTGGCTGTTGAAACAGCGCATCGCGGGACGGCAAGGGCATCTTTCGAACGCGCACGCAGCGGCACTGATCAGCGAAATTGCCGGGCCGGGCTTGAGCCAGATCTTTTTATCGCATCTCAGCGCCGATTGCAATCGGCCGGAGCTGGCGCTCAAGACCATGCAAACCGCGCTGGGCCGCCTGGGGCATGCGCACGTCCGGGTGTGCGTGACGTTTCCCGACCGGGTCAGCGAGGTCTGGCTGTCTGATTGACAGCATAGTTCTACGCTGATCCGGGTTCGCCCCCAGGCGGGATGCGCAACCATCAGATTGCGAATCCGGTCGAGATCGGATTCGCTCCATTGTCGTCCTTGTATAACCACGCCATCGGCCATGGATCAGAAGGTACAACGGAAATGAAAGCTAGTTCAGCAAAGAAATTATTTATTTTCTTGTTGTATTCAAGAGGGGGGGGGATCTATTGTTTATTCGGAGGTGGCATCAGACAATGCCTACCTCCCCAGTAACACGGGATGCCGAATTTGACATAACAGATTAATATCTAACGTGTTTCTTTTAAGTTTGCACCGCCGACCGGCGGCGGGCGGATCGCGTTGCGCTGTTTGGTTAATCATTATTTCGGGACGTGTTCGGCGACCAACGGCGCCGGTTTTGTGCCTGGCCAGGTGGGCACGATCTACTGGCGCATCCAGGCGTCGGGCACGCTGATCAGCGTCCAATAGAGGGGCTGTCGGACGTTGCCCCGTAGTTGCGGAACGAGTTATCCATCAACCTGCGGCAATAAAACAATGCTATGAAACCAGCAATCTGCACAGGGTTTGATTATTCCATCCCTTTCGCCCGAGCGGTCGACCTGATCCGCCGGGCCGGGTTCGAGACGGTCGCCCTGGGCGCACGGCCGTCGCATTCCGGTTATGACACCCCGGCCGGACGGGCCGCGATCCGCCGGTTGCTCGGGGATCACGGGCTGGCGCTCAACTCCGTGCATGCCCCGTGTCCGGAAGGTGACCAGCTTTTCGCGCTTGACGGGGACCGGCGCCGGGAATCGGTCCGCCTCTGCACCCTGGCCCTGGACGCCGCGGCGGAGTTGGGAGCCCCCGTTGCCGTGATTCACCTGATCCAGCCGTATGATATTCCGCATGACGATGCGCGGGACAGGATGATCGCGCTGGGGCGAGACAGCGTGGCGCTGCTGGTGGAATATGCAGCGGTGAAGGGCGTCAGAGTGGCCATGGAAAACGGGTGGCGGCAGGATTATGACGATGTGCTGGCGCAGTTCCTGGACGAATTCAACCAAGAATCGGTCGGGTTCTGCTACGACTCCGGCCATGAAAACATCCGTGGAAGCTGTTTCAAGATTCTGGAACAATTAGGCCATCGGCTGCTGACCGTCCATCTTCACGATAATGCGGGATCGGACAGCCATGTTCTCCCATACGAGGGCAATATCGACTGGGATCGGTTCCGGAAAATATTTCATGGGCTCGGCTATGCGGGGGACCTGCTTCTCGAAGTTGATATCGCTAATTCCGGTTTCAAGGATCCGGAAATATTTCTGACGGAGGCCCGCAAACGCGCGCAACAGCTCCTAGAGTGTGTCAACCTTGTGATTGAAAAATAGTCGTGTGCATATGGAACGATAGAGCGGAGACGGAATACATTTATGAAAGCCGGGTTTGCTAAAACAGATATCACGCCACGGGTGGGTGTGGAGCTGACAGGTTTTGGACCCTTTCTCAACCGCTATTCGATCGGTGTGCGCGATAAACTTTGGGCACGGGCGATGGCCTTGGAGCAGGATGAACGGCGGGTTGTGCTGATCAGTTGCGATCTGATCGGTGTCAGTCAATCAATCACGGCGCAGGTGCGCCGGCTCGTGGGTGAAAGCTCCGGTTTGCCCCCGCAGGCCATTATGCTGCATACCACGCACACCCACAGCGGACCGAATGTGGCTGGCTATCACGGGTGGGGCGAAATGGATGCGCCGTATCGCGAGATTCTGCCCCAGCGGATTGCCGAAGCTGCGATTCGCGCTTTAGCCTGCTTGCGGGAAACATCGGTATTCCATGCGGAAACGCCCTGCGCAGGCATCGGGGTGAACCGCGAGTATGACCTTGATGCGCCGCCGCTCGAGGAAGTCCTCCAGGAATCCTGGCGACCGGCCAAGCCGGAGCTCACGGATACCACCTGTCACGTGGTCCGCTTTGAAACGGATGGTAAACTTGTCGGTTTTTTCAGTTATTTCGGATGCCATCCGGTGGTGTGTTGTCAATCAACGCGCTATATTCACGGTGATTACTGCGGGGTGGCGACCAACATGCTGGAGCGGGAACATCCGGGATCAATCGGCTTGTTTCTGCAGGGCGCGCAGGGCGATGTGAATAGCTGTGTGGTTCACAAGCCGGAGGCGGAAGCGCTGTTGGCACTGGACGTTATTGCCTCCCGGTACGCGCGCGCCGTGCGACGGGGTCTCGTGGAAGCGCAGCCGGTTCGTGTAGATTCGCTGGGTTGCATCTTGCGGACAGTCTCGTTCAGTCGCAAACCGCTTGATCTCGACCAGCTCCGATTGCTCCTGGCGGAAGAGGAAAAGATCATGCATGCGCCGGATGCTTCCGATAGCGATCGTAATGTTCGAATGGCTACGGTCAATGCGTTGGCTCTGCGCCAGTGGATAGCCGCTGCCGAAGCCGGCAAAGTCGAGGCGCCGCCGACGGAGGTGCAGGGATTTCGCGTGGGACCGATCCTGCTGCTGGCTTCGCCCTTTGAAACATTCCAGGCGATCAAGAATGACGTCAAGGCGCGTGCCGGCCCGTCTGTAACGCTCGTGCTGGGGTGTACCAACGGCGCGCTTGGCTACGCGCCGGACCATACAGCTGCCGCTCGCGGCGGCTATGCCGCCGATGTGGTGCCGCTAATTGTCGGTACGCTTCCTTTCGCGTGCATTCACGATGAGCTGCTAGAGGCACTGCTGTCTTTGGCCGGCGAGCTCCAAGCATCATAAATTCACTTATCGCCCCGCAACGGGGCTGACTTTATTCTGAATTGTAGGGGGGAGTGCCCCCTGGGCTTTCCGCCGTCCGGGAATGGGTTGGCGGGATGTGCCCGCCCTACAAATAACAAATTCCTATCAGATCAAGTTAGGCCTTCGTAGCGGACAGCTCCGACTGCAGCCGATCCCGATATGCTCTGTGATCGGGATCGGGGGAACGGCTCCGGAAGATCGCGTCCAATCCCGACCTCTCGGAGATTCGGGACGGCTACGCAGGTTGAAACGCGACCTCAGTTACCGCTAACGGTTTTCGTGGATCCTTCTGTTGCCAGCTTTTCCCACTCGGCGACGCGGCTGGCCAGGGATTCGACGACCCGGGTGAGTTCCCGGTTGATGGCTATTGGCTTGCCGGAATTGCCTTCATAGGTGGCCGGATTTTCCAATTCGGTGGTCAGTTCTTGTTGCCGCTTTTCCAGGGCGGCTATCTCCGCTTCCAGCTTGGCCAGCTTATGCTGCTGTTCCCGTAGTGCCTTGGTTCGGGCTTGCCGGGTTTCGGCCTCCGCCCGGCGCTGGTCCTTGCGAGATATGGACACCGCTGCTTGCGGGCGCCCATCGGTCAGTTTCTTCTCCGTGGTCGGCAATGGCGCCCCGGACAAAGCCCGGGTGCGCTCGAGATAATAATCATAGTCGCCGGCATATGGGGTGAGCTGTCCGGCGTGAATATGCAGGACCGTGCTGGCGATGGCGCGGATGAAATAGATATCGTGGCTGATGAAAATCAGCGTGCCCTTGTATTGTTGCAAGGCCCCGATCAAGGCGTCGATGCTGGGCATGTCCAAGTGGGTCGTGGGCTCGTCCATGAGCAGGCAGTTGGGCGGGTTGAGTAATAATTTCACCAGGGCCAGCCGGCTTTTCTCGCCGCCGCTCAGGACACTAACGCGCTTGAAGGCGTCATCTCCCGAAAACAGGAAAGAGCCCAGCACCGTACGTGCTTTCTGCTCCGTCAGGGGGTGGGAGGTGTCAAGCGCCTCTTCCAGGATGGTCCGTTCGGGGCGGAGCATGGCGATCCGGTGTTGGGCATAATACCCGATCTTGACATGCAGACCGGATTCGCGACTCCCTGCCTGGAACGGGATTACGCCGGCCAACAGTTTTAAGAGTGTGGATTTACCCGATCCGTTCGGGCCGACCAGCACGCTGCGCTGGCCGCGCTCGACGGTGTAATTCAGGTCGCGGTAGACCGGTACGTTGTCGTAGGACTGATCGATATGCGACAAATTAATGACTTTTTGTCCGCTGGTCGTTGGCTGAGGCCAGTGGAAATGGATGGTTTTGGCCGTGGCCAGCGGGGCTTCGATCAGTTCCATGCGCTCGATTTGCTTGAGTTTGCTCTGCGCCTGGGACGCCTTGCTGGCCTTGGCGCCGAAGCGGGTGGCAAAATGCTTAAGCGCCTGGATTTGACGTTGCTGGTTTTTGTACGCCGCCAGTTGTTGTTCGTCACGAGCCGCCCGCTGGGTCAGGTAGGTGTCATAATTGCCGCGATAATGGATAAGCTGGGTCTGGCTGATGTCTAGAATCGAGCCGGCCAGTTGGTTGAGGAATTCGCGGTCATGGGATATCAAGAGGATGGCGCCCGCATAGCCGCGCAGGTAATCCTGGAGCCAGATCAGCGATTCGATGTCCAGATGATTGGTGGGCTCATCCAGCATGAGCAGGTCCGGTGTCTGCACCAGCAGGCGGGCCAGATGCGCGCGCATGATCCAGCCGCCGCTGAGCGTGCGGGTAGGTCGGGTGAAGTCGGTTTGCCGGAAAGCCAGGCCCGCCAGGATACGCCGGGCTTTCGGCTCCAGCTCGTACAGGCGCAGGGCATCCAGCTGGATCTGGGCGTTATGCCAGGCTTCGGATTCGTGCGTCTCGGCCCGCAGCGTACGGCGGAGTTCCGCAATTTCAGGGGTAACGGAGGTGGCCAGCTCCAGCACGGTTTCTTCGCCGCTGGGCGCGATTTCCTGGGGTAAATGGCCGATGATAGTCCCTTTGCGCACGTTGATATTCCCAGCATCCGGTTCCATATCGCCCAGCATGAGCCTGAAGAGAGTTGTTTTTCCAGAGCCGTTGGGTCCTACCAGACCGATCCGGTCGGACCGATTTATGTGCAAGGACGCCGAGCGGAATAATATCCGGTCGGCAAACGATTTGCTGATGTTGGAAATTGTGAGCATGGTGATTCGAGCGGGCATCATAGTCAGTTTGCCTCGATAATCAAAAGGAATAAATGAGGTATTATGGATGCCAGCATTGACAGTCTTTGAATTATATGGTCAGATAAATAGTAGTTATTGGGTGGGTTTAGCTTCCCTGTATCAGCATAGGTGAAACCATGTTTGAAATCAGTGTTAAATCTCATTTTTCGAGTGCGCATCATTTGCGGGGCTATCAGGGGCCCTGCCATGAGGTCCATGGCCACAACTGGGCAGTAGAAGTTTTTCTGCGAGGCACTCGGACCGATGCCATCGGCATGCTCATGGATTTCGGAAAAATCAAAGCGGCAGTGCGCGAAGCCTTGCAGGCCTTAGACCATAAAGATTTGAACTGCCTGCCGGCCTTTGTCCGCGTCAACCCCACCTCGGAGAACCTGGCGAAATATCTTTATATTGTTCTGGCGAATGCTTTCCGGCATGAGCCTTGCCGGGTGCAGCGAGTTTTGGTCAGTGAATCGCCGGGCACCTCGGCCTGCTATTGGGAGGACGTGGAAGCCGGAGCCAGCGGAAATGAAACAGGCAAGCGGGGACACTCGCCTCGCAATCGGAAAATACCAAATAAATTTTTCGTCGGGGCGATAAATTCAGAACTTCACAAAACTGGTAAAAAGATATTACCGCAAAGAACGCAAAGATCGCAGAGAAAATGGGATAAGGACCCGTAAGGACATATTCTTTCCGTTTTTGTGATCTTTGCGTTCTTTGTGGGTTAATAATCCGAATATCTTAGTCGGAAAAATCTCAAGCATGGACATACAAGTTCAAGTTTGCGAAACCTTTGTCTCCATCCAGGGTGAGTCGACTTGGGCCGGCATGCCCTGTTTTTTTATTCGCCTGGCGGGATGTAATCTGAATTGCGCTTATTGCGATGCGGCCTATGCCCGGTCGGGAGGTGAACCAATGGCGGTCTCCACCCTTGTTGATAAGTTCAGGTCGACGGGCCTGGCCCTGGCGGAAGTCACCGGAGGCGAACCTTTGCTGCAACCCGGCACGCTGCCCTTGCTGCAACAGCTTCAGGCTGTCGGCGCGGTCCTGGTTGAGACCAATGGCAGCCGGGACATATCCGTGATCCCGGATGGAGTGTTTGCCGTCATGGATATCAAGTGTCCGTCCAGCGGCGCCGATGGCGCTATGGACTGGGAAAACCTGAGCCGCTTGCGGCCGCAGGATGAAGTCAAGTTCGTGCTCGGCGACCGCAACGATTACGAATGGGCTCGCCAAGTAACCAGGGATAAGCAGTTAAGCCGGCGGTGCCATGCGGTGTTAATGGGGCCGGTTTTCGGCCGCCTGCAACCGGCGGACTTGGCGGCTTGGATAATCCAGGACCGTCTGCCGGTTCGCCTGAATCTGCAGATTCATAAGGTAATTTGGGCGGTAGACAAGCGCGGAGTATAAGTTCAACAATCAAAGAGGTGACAATATGACTGTTTCCATTGAGTGGGCCAAGGTGAATTTGAACCATTTCCCGGAAATCGTGACATCCGAGGTGCCAGGGCCGCAATCACGGGCACTGCACGGCCGCGCCGAGCAGATTATGAAAGGCTATTCCGGCCAAGTAAAGCTGTTCCCGGTTGTCTTCGAAAAAGGGCACGGTTGCACCCTGACCGATGTTGACGGCAATACCTACCTTGATTTTGCATCGGGCATCTATGTGACCACCCTTGGGCATTGTCATCCGAAAGTGACCGAGGCCGTGCAGAAATACGCCGGCCAGCTCATGAACTGCCATGACTTCACAACGCCTATCAAAGTCAAGTTGCTGGAAAAGCTCAAATCAATTCTGCCCGGAGATTTGTCCGTAGTCCAGCTCTACGACAGCGGCACCACGGCCGTCGAAGCCGGACTGCGCGTTTGCCGGGCCGCCACTGGCAAGCATGAGTTTCTCTCCTGCTATGGCGATTTTCACGGAAAATCCGGACATGCGGTCAGTTTGGCCCGCATGAATCGGACCAACGGCCCGACCCGAACCCCCGGTTTTTATATGCTGCCGCGTCCCAATCCCTACCGGCCCTTGTTCAAAAAAGCGGATGGCTCGATCGATAGCGATGCCTACCTCACTTTTTTCGACGAATTCCTGGTGGAGGCCACGACGGGCCAGATTGCGGCCATTGTCCTGGAACCGATCCAAGGCTGGGCCGGATCGGTCTTCCCGCCCGACGATTTTTTCCCGAAACTGCGTCAGTGGTGCGACAAGCGGAAGATCCTTCTTTTTGCCGACGAAGTTTTGACCTCCATGGGCCGCACCGGTACGTACCTGGCGATGGAACACTGGAAGACCGTGCCGGATGTGGTTACGCTCGGCAAGGGATTCGGGAATGGGTTCCCGGTCACCGCCATGGTGGCGCGCAGCGAATTCGGGGAATATTTCGAAAACATCAGTGCGTCCACAAGCTACGGCGGCAACCCGATGGCCTGTGCCGCGGCCCTGGCCTCGATCGAAGCGATCGAGGAGGAGGGGTTGCTTGAAAATACCAAGCGGCTGGAGGCGTATTTCATTCCACGTCTCGAAAAAATGAAAGGGTCGCATCCGATTGTGGGCGATGTCCGTTGCAAGGGCTGCCTGATGGGGGTGGAACTGGTCAAGGACCGGACGACCAAGGTTCCGTTTCCCGAGGCCGGCAAACAGGTTTATCAGCGGGCGTTCCGCAAGGGGCTGGCCTGGATTCCGGCTGGGCATATTTTACGCATGAGCCCGCCGATCGTGATGGATCTGGATGTGGCCGCGAAGTGCATGGATATGATCGACGAAGCTATTGGCGAGACCGAGCGAGCGCTGGGTTACTAGTATTATAGAAGGAGACCGTATGGGCATTAGCATTGGATTGGTGGGGTTGGGCTGTTTCGGAGGCGCGTTTGCATCTTTGTTCAAAAGTCATCCGCTGGTTAGCCGGATAGCCCTATGCGACCGCGAACCGGAACGTATTAAACAGTTTGCCGATGATCCGTTCTTCAAGGATAAGTTCAATCCGCGGGACACGTTCGATTCGCTGGACGCCATTTGCCGGAGTGACCTGGATGCGTTGGCGATCATCACTCAGCCCTGGTTGCACGCCCCCCAATGTGTGCAGGCTATGGAAGCCGGTAAGCATGTTTACAGCGCGGTGCCGATCATCAGCGTGCCCGACGATGATGAAATCTTGGACTGGTGTGATCGCCTGGTGCAAACCTGCAACAAAACGGGACTTTCCTATATGTTGGGGGAAACCACCTACTATCATCCCGAGGCCATGTTCTGTCGCCGCAAGGCCCGCGAGGGGGCGTTCGGGGATTTTGTCTATGCTGAGGGAGAATACATACATGATGTGGATAATGCCTGTTCTCTGCGTGAAGTCACGAAGATGCGCCTAGCCAGCAAGGCGGGACAGGAATGGATTAAAATCAATGAAAACTATGCGAAACGCAACTTGCTGCATGCGCCTATGCATTATCCGACTCATTCCACGAGCGGGCCAGTCTGCGTGATGCAGGCCCATGCGGTTAAGGCCACCTGCTATGGTTTTCAAAACCAGACTAACGATCCGTATTTCCAAGAAGGCGCCTTTTCCAATGAAACCGCTATTTTCAAGATGAGTAATGGCGCCACGGTCCGTATTTGCGAGTTCCGGGAAGCAGCTCTGCCTGCATCGGAGACATTCCGTGTCTTCGGCACGCGCGGATCCTACGCCGAGAACCGCTGGATGGAAAATTTTCGTACTGCGTCCGCACCCGCCCAAAAACTGGCGATCTCCAATCTGACCGCGGAGGAGATGCGCGATCCCTTGCCGCCGGAAGTGCAGGATGCGTTCAAGCGGGCCATGAACCAGAAAGCCGAAGAAAACGATCTGCAGAACATGCAGTTTGTGCCGGCCGGACATGGCGGCTCGCATCCTTACCTGGTGCACGAGTTCGTTGATGCGATCGCCAATGGACGCCAACCGGCGATCAATATCTGGGAAGCGGCCCGTTATATGGCCATGGGCGTGATGGCGCACAAGTCCTCGCTTAAAGACGGCGAGACGCTGTCCGTGCCGGATTGGGGCGATGCCCAGACAAAGTGAGGCCGCGCTGGAACGATGCGCACGTTCAGAATTGTAGGGCGGGAACGGTCCTTGACCTTCCCGCCGATCTGGGTCAACGGCGGCAATCCCGTCCCGATGCTCAGGGCGGTCGGGAGCACATGTCCGCCCTACAGGACAGGAAAATATGAATTGACAAGGAAAGGATAATTTATGAATCAAAAAATTACAGCCGCATTTGTTGGGTTTGGTGAGGTTAATACACCCCGGGCGATGATCGAGAAAAAATGCCGCGCGGCAGTCGCCCTGCTCGAAAAGGCCGGGCTCGACGTCCGCGCCGTAGGCCCGGTGACCGACGATCCTGCCGGCAATCAGGCCGAACGTGCGATCGCGGAATTGCACCAGGCGGATTTTGATTTCTTGGTCGTATGCATCGCCGGCTGGATTCCATCATGGGCAGTCATCCGCGTCATTGAGCCGTTCAAGCATAAACCGATGTTGTTATGGGGTCTGACCGGATGGCGGGAAGGTGATCGGTTTATTACAACGGCGGACCAAGCCGGAACCACTGCCTTATGCCGGCCTATGCGGGATATGGGCTTCCGCTTTAAATATCTGGTGAATCGCATGGGGGAGGGCGCGTCGCTGGAAAAAATAACTGCTTATGCCCGGGCCGCTGCCGCCGTCCGCGAACTGCGTCAGGCCAAGATCGGCATGGCGGGGTATCGCGATATGCGTCTCTACGGCACGCTTTATGACGGCGTATCATTGAAAGGCCGCATTGGTCCGGAAATCGAGCATTTTGAACTATTGGAACTCGCCCAGCACATTGACAAGTTAAGTGAAGCCGACCTGACCGGACCCATAAGTTACATCCGTGAAAACTGGCATTTTCTCAAGGAACCCCAGCCGGAGACACTCCGCGCCACGGCGCGGCTCTACCTGGCCTTGAAATGGAAAATAGAAGAACGCGGTTACCAGGCGATTTCCTATTCCGACGTGGACGGCGTAAAAAAACTTTTCAAATTCGCTCCGGCGGGCGCATTGACCCTTCTGCACGAACACCTGCAAGTCTGCTCGATACCCGAAAATGATTCTATGGGCGCCGTGACCCAGTTGATTGTACGCTGCCTGACTGGACAGATTGCAGCCTATCTTGAAATTTACGAGTTCACCCGCAAAGGCGCGCTGATGGGTGTGCCGGACTATGTGCCGGCTGAGATCGTGGAAGGCAAAACCACGATTCTGCCCAACGCCTTCGGGGATTTCGGCGAGGGCTTGCTCAATGTTTCCAAGTTGAAGACCGGGCCGGTGACCATTGCCCGGCTGGGATACAACGCAGGTGAGTATTTTATGCATGTCATGAGCGGAACCGCAAAAAATCCGCTAAAATGGGAAGAAGCCGGCTGGGCGCCGCCGGCGCCCCAGTTGCCCAGCTTGGAAATCGAGTTCGATACCGATCCCGATGCCTTTATCCAAAATGTGCTGGGGCAACATTACATCCTGGCTTACGGCAATCAGCGCGAAGCCTACCATGAATTGTGTTCGCTCCTGGATATCAGGCTGGTTGGAGAAGGCTGATATGGCGCCCGAAGCATTTCTCGGTCTCGATATCGGCGGCACTGGCGTCAAAGCCGGAGTGTTCGGACCGGACGGCAAAATGCTGGCTTTCAGCCGGCGCGCTTTCACCCCGACTGTTTCCGCGGACGGGCATGTTGATATTGCCATTGAGTCCGTGTATCAATCCGCCCGCGCAGCTGTTTGTGAGTCCGTCGCTAAAAGCGGGGCTAAAATTCTGGCCATGTCGGTTTCATCACAGGGCGAAACCTTCGTCAGCCTGGACAAAGCCGATCGTCCCCTGCATGACGCCATTTTATGGTACGACAGCCGCGCTGGGCGCCAGGCGGATGAATTGTGTGCTGCGCTGCGGCAGGCAACTGGCAGGGATCCCCATATAGATGCGATCATGACTGTTTCCAAAATCCGCTGGCTCCGGGAAAACCGGCCGGATATCATAAGCCAAGCCGTGCGCTTCCTTTTGCTGCCCGATTATATTGCTTATCGTTTGAGCGGCGTGCCGGCGATCGACACTAATACCGCTGCATCCACCGGTCTGTTGGCGCCTGATCAGCGGCAATATGACTCGGACGTCTTGCGGGTGGCGGAAGTGGATTCGGCCCAGTTGGCCACGATTTTTATGCCGGGCGCGCCGATTGCCAAAATTTCCAGGCAGGCGGCTACAGATTGGGGGCTAACACCCGATACGCTGCTCGTGGCGGGAACCAACGACCAGTATGCCGGGGCCTTGGGCGCCGGCAACTGCCGCCCCGGCATCCTGTCTGAAACCTCGGGCACCTGTCTGGCTATCGTCACCCTGATGGAAACGTTCGATCGGCCGGCGCCTGCGGGATTGTTTGTGGGACGTTTTCCGATTGCCCGTTACCTGTTTGCCATGGCCTACTCCAAGACGGCCGGATTGGTGCTGGACTGGTTCCGGCGCGAATTGTGCGGGAACGCGGAATTCGAAACATTGAACAGCGAGGCGGAGGCGACGCCCATCGGCTGCCGGGGCGTGAGCATGTTGCCGCATTTTGACGGTATGATTTCCCCAAACCCGAACCCGCACACGCGGGGTCTGTTCGCGAACCTGACGCTCCGGCATACCCGGGCCGATCTGTACCGGGCCATCCTCGAAGCCTTGTCCTTTTGTTTATATGAAAACATCCAGTTTCTGCGGGAAATGGGATGTTCCTTCAGCATGATTCGATCCATTGGCGGGGGCGCCCGGAACGATTTTTGGCTGCAGATGAAGGCCGATGTCACCGGTCTGCCGGTTGAAAAGCCGGTGGTCACGGAAGCGGCCGTGCTGGGCGCCGCCATGCTGGCGGCCGAGGGGCAGGGGACCTTCCGTTCGCTGGAGGAATCCAGCGCGGCCTTGTACCAGGCAAGCCGGATATTTACGCCCGACGACGCCCGCCATCGGGTCTATCGCGACCCATTGCAACGCTACCAGGCGCTCAAAAAATATGCATAACGCAGTTATTCTTTTAAGCGGCGGAATGGACTCGGTGACGCTGTTGCATTATATTCGCAAAACGTTGGACTGCCGGACTATCCACGCCCTGACTTTTCGGTACGGGCAGAAGCACGTCCGCGAAATCGAATGCGCGGCCTGGCAAGTCAAATCCCTGGTGGTCGAGGAACACCATCTCCTGGACATGACGGGTCTGGGTGTCTACCCGGAGGGAACTTCCGCGCTAACCGATAAGAACCGGGCTGTGCCGGACATGGCGGCGCTTCCGCCCGGCCAATGCGACCAGCCCCCGACCTATGTGCCCAACCGGAACATGATCCTGTTGTCCCTGGCGGCTGCTTATGCCGAGGGCAGGGGGATTGCCAACGTGTTTTACGGCGCCCAAGCCCAGGATCGCTACGGCTACTGGGACTGCGTCCCGGAATTCCTTGAGCGCATGAACGCCGTCCTGGCATTGAACAGGCGCCACGCGCTGCGCCTGCACGCGCCGTTCATGGCCATGGGCAAGGCGGAAATTATCGGGATCGGGCGTTCGCTGGGGGTGGATTATTCCCGCACCTGGACCTGCTATCGCGGCGGGGAAAAGGCCTGCGGGCAATGCCCGTCCTGCGTGGAACGGCTGGCTGCTTTTCGCAAGAACGGCATTGTGGATCCCGTTCCCTATGCCGGCGCCACGCCTTCCCAGCCGAACTGATCCAGTTGATTCGGGTCAGCCGATATGAAAACAAAGCGGGCTATGCCCGCAACCCAGAATTATAACCACGAAACACACTGACCAAGTGCCGGGTTGGGTTACTGATAAATTTCAACGTTCCAACCATTAAA
>CAZALU010000029.1:0-37513 GCA_964486075.1 uncultured Verrucomicrobiota bacterium | reverse complement strand
ATTTTGTGCTTGCCCCCGCCAATACTCAAATGTGAGGATGAATTGGAACCGCTGTTTCGGCCTGGTCCTTGTCTGTTGTATTGATATACTCCCGCATGGCTTGTCCCAGCATTTCAAAATGCCTGGCCAATTCCGGCATGATTGTTTCGGCCTCGCCCCAGGCGCCGGCCTGGCAGGCTTTTTCGCATTGAGCCGCGGCGGCCCGCAGCATGGGGCCGCCAACATTAGCCGAGCTGCCCTTGATGGTGTGCGTCAAGCGCACGGCATCATCCTTCTTTTGTTGATTGATGGCCGTTGCAAGCTCGCCTAGTCCTTTTGGCGTTTCCTCCAGGAACATCTTGATCACCTCGCGCATTAGGGCGCTGTCGTCAGAAAGCCGCTCAGCAAAAGAGTTGGAATCGAAAACAAGGGTGGGCGCACCGGGTGTCAGGTTTTCGCCTATGGGCTGCGCCTTGTCCTGCTGCGTCGTGCCTGCGCCCGCGAACATGGTTTCGGCAATGGCGGTGGCGATGGACTGGATGCTGATGGGCTTGGTGATGTAGCCGTTCATGCCGACCGCCCGGAATTTTTCCTGATCCTCCGGCAGGACGTGCGCCGTGAGCGCCAGAATGGGAACTTGGCTGAAGGATGGGGCGCGTGATCCGGCACAATTTTTGGGCGCTGCGCTGTTGCCGATTGCTGTTGCTCGCTCGGCTTCCAGCGCTCGGATCCGCAGAGTGGCTTCCAGCCCGTCCATGTTCGGCATTTGGATGTCCATGAGCACCAGGTCGTAGCGGTGCATGGCCAGTGCCTGGAGCGCTTCCTGGCCGTCGGCTACGACATTGGTGGAATGTCCCAATTTCTTGAGAATACCCAGGGTAACTTTTTGGTTGGCCATGTTGTCCTCGGCCACCAGGATGTGCAGTTTTCTACCGGCCGGCGTCGGGGTTTGTCCACGGAATTGTGATGTCCAGTGTTTCTCGTCCATCTTTCCTGTCGGACGCGCAAACGGTATTACAAACCAGAAGGTCGATCCCTGACCGGGCTGGCTTTGCACCCCGATCGAACCGCCTAGTTTTTCGACAAGCCCCTTTGAAATCGCCAGGCCCAATCCTGTGCCGCCGAACTTGCGAGCCAGGGAAGCGTCCACCTGTGAAAAAGCCTGGAAGAGCATGGGAATCTTTTCGGCTGGAATACCGATGCCGGTGTCGCTTATCGCGAAGCGCACCAGGATATCAGAGTCCGGCGTTCGAGGTTCCGATGGCGCTGTTTCCCCTGGCTCCGTTTGCGCGCCGGCCTTGGCAGGATTATGCTCGGTTGCGTCTGACGCCTGATCTTTTAAATCTATCTCGCCCATGTCCGCCGACTCAACCTTGACGACAACCTGGCCCCGCGGTGTGAATTTAATGGCGTTTCCGATCAGGTTGTAAAGGATTTGGCGCAGGCGGGCGGGGTCGCCGTTCAGGGTGATGGGTATTTCCGGGGCGACGTTTGTAATCAGTTCCAGTTGTGATGTGGCCGCGCTGACCGCCAGCAGGGCGGTGATATCCTCGATGATATCCCGGATCTTAAAATCTGTTTGTTCCAGTTCAATTTTACCGGCGTCAATTTTGGAAAAATCGAGGGTGGCGTTGATGATGCTCAACAGGGATTCGGCGCTGGAATTGATGATCTGGGCGTATTCTTCCTGTTCAGCGCTCATCCTGGTTCCCATGAGGAGTTCGCAGATGCCGATGATGCCATTCAGGGGGGTGCGAATTTCGTGGCTGATATTGGCTACGAACTGGCCCTTGGCGGCACTGCCGGCCTGGGCTTCCAACGTAAGTTTGTTGGCTCGTTCCAAGGCTGCTTGCAATTGGATATAGGCTTTTCTCAGCGCTTCTTCCGCCTGCTTGCGATCGGTGATGTCGCGAAAGAACCAGATCCGACCGTAATAGTTTCCATCATGAGCAAGCAATGGTGCGGAGAATCGGTCAAAAATCCGCCCATCTTTTAAGCCCACTTCCTCACGACTTGTGTCCTGACGATGTTCATAAAGATAGCGGACCCGTGCCATGAACTCGTCTGGATTGTTTAACTGGGCCAGCGCTGCTTCCAGGGCGCGTTGCTCCGATTTTGAAGCGATGACTTCCTGTGGAATATTCCAGAGTTCGAAAAAGCGCTGGTTAAAAGATCTGATCTTCCCAAACCCATCCACCACCAGTATGCCATCGATGGAAGCTTCCTGCTGAGTGGTCAGCAGGAGATTTGTAAAACGCAACGAATCTTCCGTCTGTTTGCGTTCAGTGATGTCGCGGGCGGCCGCATAGATCAGTTTCCCGTGCGGATGGGAACGCCATTCGATGAATCGGTAGCTTCCGTTCTTGTGCAGGTAACGGTTGGTAAAGTTAAGAATGCGTTCGTTTTGGTCCAGCTTAGCTATTGCGGCAAGCGTGCTTGGCATATCGTCCGGATGGATAAATTCAAGAAATTTTCTTCGTTCCAGCTCGCTGATAGGGTACCCGAGGATATCCTCCCAGGCTTTGTTGACCCGTAAAAAATTACCCTCCATATCGGCGATGCACAGCAAATCGAGGTTAACATTAAAAAACCCTTCCAGCTCTTCGGTCTTTTTCCTCAATTCTGCTTCCGCCCGTTTGCGTTCACTGATGTCGAGGAAGATTTCCAAGAGCGCTTCCTGCCCTTGGTAGATCATGCCGGTGTGGAATATCTGGTAACATTTCCCGCCGAACACCCCGGCGCTTTCCAGGGATGCGGTCTGCCCGATGTGAATCGTCTGTTTGAGCGGGCAAGCGGCGCACTGTTGCCGATCATCCTTATACACGGTCCAGCAGTGTTGGCCGATCGCCGACTGACCGAGGGTTTGCTCCATCAGAACGTTCGCGAACAGGACTTGGCCCTGCGCGTCCACGATATCCATGGGAAAGGGGATGGTACGCAGCAAAGACTCCTTGAGCGCGTTGCTTTCCCGCAATGCCTGTTCCGCCGCGCGCTCGGCGGTCTGGTCGCGGAACACCAGCACCACGCCGATTATCGCGCCCAGCTCGTTGCGGATGGGCGAGGCGCTATCGGCGATGGGCTGCTCGGTTCCGTTGCGGGCGATGAGCACCGTGTGGTTGGCCAGACTCGCGATCTGGCCTTCGCGCAGGACGTGTTCAACCGGGTTCGCGGTTGGGACGCGGGTTTTTTCGTTGATGATGTGAAAAATATCCTTCAGCGGTTGGCCCAGCGCCTCGGCCTCACTCCAGCCGGTGAGTTGTTCGGCCACCGGGTTCATGCGCGTGATCCGGCTCTCCGCGTCGGTGGTGATTAGCGCGTCGCCCATGGAGCGCAAGGTGACGGCCAGGTCTTCTTGAGCTTGTTTGCGTTCAGCTATTTCCTGGTTCAGGTTTTTGACGGAGGTGGTCGTATGTTTTAAATTTTCGGTCATGGCGTCGAAGGCCCGTGAAAGCTGGCCGACCTCGTCCGGCGTGTCGATGCCGACCTTGTAATCAAAATTACCGCGGCCGATTATTTCGGTTCCGTCATGCAGCTGCTTGAGGGGTGCCGTGATAAGCCTGGCAATGAAACGGCTTAACAGCCAGGCGACGCAGGTCAGGATCAAGAGTATAAACAGGAGAATCCGGCGCAGTTCAGCCAAGGGCGCATAAGCCTCTTTGACATCGATCTCGGCCAGAACCGTCCACTGCATGCGGGGTATATATTCGCCCGCTCCCAACACCTGCGTGCCGCGATAATCGGAATAAATCAGGATTTCTTGATGCGCGGCGCGCTCGTGATCCTTTTGGAGAAATTCCCGTCGGGCGCCTTCCGTATCGATTTTCTGTTTCAGAAAGGCGTTGTTGATAAATCGCGAAGGCGTGATCATAAACCGATGTTTGTCGATAATATAAATTTCACCGGTCTCGCCCAGTCCGGTTCTTTCGGTGGTGATACCCCATAAATCATCCAATGTTACCCTGGCCGCAAGCACGCCCAGCAATTCGCCGCTTTGACTGTCTATTAAAGGCGCCGACGAGGCGATTAAAGGTTTTTGCGCCGGCTCATAATAGTATGGGGGCTTGATCAAAGCCTCTTTTTGCGCGTCGCGAAAGATGGCATCCGTGGATTTGTCCTCACCGATGTATTTTTCATTGTTGGAGGCAACGACCCGGCCAGTTTTGTCCATCACTAAAAATTCATATAGGACCGGATTAGATTCTTTGGTTTTCCTCAAGCGGATCATCGCCTGCTCAAACTCCTGGCTTTGCCGCCAATCCTCCTTGTCGATTATCGTTAACAAGCTTTCCAGCACAATGCTTTTGGATAACTGCACGACCGAGATCTCGAGCATTCCGAGATAGGTCTCGATGTGGTGCGTGCGCGAGCGTGCGGTGGATGTCAATTCCGCGACGATGGATCGCCGCAGATCGCCTTTAACAGTATAATACAAGAAGAATAAGGCGGCGGACGCGCACAGAACGGTGACGGCGAAGAAGGAAACGCTGATTTTACGGGCTATTTTCATAAAGCTTGCCGCAATCCATCCCGCACGCTGCCCGTTGCCATCCGGCACTTAAAAGTTTTAGGGCGACTATGCAGACACATGCGCGCCCGCATGAATCATCCCCAGCCAACTCCGTCAACAAAAATAATAGTCTATCTTCTCCAGCAACGCAACGCGAAAATGTGCATTTTGGCTGAGGCGGGCGCATATGCTATTGCATGGCCGGCGTCGGGGAAGGATTGGATGAATTACGGTCATCCATCAGCAATCAGCCACGCAAGAATGCGGAAAAGGCACGCTAACGGAGGCTGAAGCAATCAGTGCGGACTGCGCGGAGAGCGGCTTGGTGCTTGAGCGCGGTGGCACCGGCGACTTCATATCGATGGTCGGCTAGCGCTCCAAGTCGCGGCAAAAAACGATGTAGATATTACCGCGCCGCGAGACGGGCTGGACTACGAGCCTGTTGCCCGACGAGAACAGGACCGTGAACTCGGATGGGTTGGGCGGGCAGGGGACGCGAGCCACTCCCAGCCAGAGCGGCAGAGTTTCCCAGCGGCGAGTGTCGGGCTGTTCCATAGCAAGCAGGAGCAGTTCGGTTAACAAGCCCAGGGCCTCGTTTTGCTGTTTGACGGCTTGTGAGATCCCGACCTTCGCGGCAATGCGGGCGCTGGTCTTGGCCAGTTCAATCAGCATCATACGTTTTTCGGTGGCTGCGACAAGCTCGGCTGTGTTGGCCAGGGGAATGCTGCATCCCAGGTAACGATCCTGGAAAAATATTTCGGCGTGTGGCGCTTTACTCCCGGCGGGGAGTGCGGTTGGTTGTTCTCCAGAGGGCATGCGCCCGCTCATCACGAAACAAACCAGCTCGCTCTGCCAGGCCTTGTCGGCCTCAACGGGGCGAGTCTCTGGCTGGTCGCGAGGATAAAAAAAACCGGTGTCTTCATCAACGATAAGATCGGGCAGTAACTTGGCGATAGTTTTGTACTGGATGGCGGCGTTGCCTTCGTCGTTGATCATTTCCAGGCAGAACCCGGCCATGTAGCGGCCATAGGGGATGTCCGGGAAGCCATCGTTGTTATCGAGCTGACTGATGATATTCCGGGCGCAGATGGCGGCGTAGTCCCAGTTGTGCTGGGCCAGGTAGTTTTTGGCCAGAAACGCAAAGAGCAGGGTGCGCTCGAAGGGCGCTCCCCGGAAGGCCAGCATTCGGTCGTTAACGATCATGCTGGCGGCGCCTTTCGCTACGCTGTAAGTTTCCAGGAGCGCGTTCTTATCGGCCGCTTTGCGCCAATCCATGGAGCTGGCATCGTAATCCGGCAGGGCATGGCGGATCATCCCGCGTTCCATCAGGTAAAGCACAGAGTCTTTATCGTCTTCGGGGACTTCGGCCAGGTTTTGCTCCGCTTGTTGAAAGCGGCCGCCGTAGAAATTTTCGCGGGCCGTTTGCAGGGGCGGAGTGGAACAGCCGGCGCACAGCGCCACCATCAGCCAAGCGGTGAGTGCCTTATCCACGCGAAACCGCGATAATAAACAATAATATTTCCGTTTTACACCGTAACGCACTACAGATGTAGCGCCGTACGGTGTGCGGCGATCTTGGGTTGCGGGCAAGCATCGCATTAGGCCGGACCATACCGGATGACGCCGCGCGGAAATGGAGGATCTAAAACTCATGCGCTATAAGATAAGAACGGCAGGCCCGGTCGTTCTTACCATCCGATCAAAGGCGTACGCGCTTCGCGGGCAAACTCCTTGGTCGTGGACCAGGCGATGATGCCCGTTTCCAAGTCGCTGATATCGAAGGTCAACTGGTAATACACCAACTCGGATTTTGAGACACGGGCCTGTTTGCCGGTTTGTTTTTTCATTTCGACCAGGGATCCGGTCATCATATACTTGGCTCCTAGTTGCTTGCCGACCGCGGTGCGGCTCTCGTCCGTGGCGTGGGCCGACTGGTAGCCTTGTTCCTTCAGCAGATCCTGGCGGCGGGCATCGTTGACAAAGCGAATCTTACTGCTCTGCATCAAGGTTGTCCGGATGCGGTCCGTGAGCGCCTGGGTGTCGACAAAGGTCTCCGTGCGGGGCTGAACGCCGTAGATGATCATGATCGGGTTACCGGGCAGTTCTTGAACGAAGGCGCTCCCGGCGATTTCGCCGGCAATCTGCTCACTCAGTTTGCGTAAGTCCTGCGGACCATAAGTGGCATCAAAGGCCGGCATGTTTTGGACGTCATCGTCCTTGACTTTAACCCGGAACATGGCGCAGCCACTCAAGCTCATTACGAAAGTTCCAAGTATGGCGCTAAGGATCAAACGGCTAATGGTTTTCATAGGTAAACTTCCTCCGATAGCTTCAGGATTAGACGTCGCTAAAAACTAATAAAAGATGCATCATGCGGAGGCAAAAGTCAAATGTATATTTTTAGCGGCAATCTCGCCCCCGTCCGTCTCACGCAGATGAAACGTCCCTGGGTCTAATTACAATTACGGCATCTTTCAGATTGCATCTATTCAGCGGTTTGATAATGTCATAAGCCGACAAGAAGGACCGCGGTGCAGCCGACCGGCGGCGGCTTGGCGGGTTGCAAATCGTTCCAGGGGGATAACGCGCGTGGCGGATCAAACACAATCGGTAATCGAAACCGAGCGGGTGCAACAGTTGGCTTGCATCGACTGCCAGCACGTCATGGATGTGTCCCATCTGCCGTCTTTTGCGCCCATTAAGTGTCCCGCTTGCGGTGTGCCGCAAACGGTTCCGGCCAAATTCGGCGCATTCCTGCTTTTGAGCCGGCTGGGGTCGGGTGGCATGGGCGTTATTTATCATGCCGTGGATAGGGAGCTCGGGCGGCATGTTGCGCTGAAGGTGATGAAGCGATCGTTGGGGGCTGACCCGGAATTTGTAACTGCCTTCAAGCATGAGGCCCAGGCGGCAGCCACCTTGAACCATCGGAATGTGGTCCAGATTTATTCCTTCGGCCAGGTGGCCGGCCAGCCCTATATCGTGATGGAGTTGGTGGACGGCGGGCGACTGGATGAAATGATCGCCAGCGGCCCCCTGGCGGAAGAGCGTTCGCTGGGGATCCATTTGGAAGTGACGGAGGGTTTGAATGCCGCCAGCCAGATCGGCCTGGTGCACGGCGACATCAAGCCGGCCAATATTCTTTTCGGCCAGGGCGGTGAGGCGAAAGTGGTGGATTTCGGCTTGGCCAGCTTTATCGGCCAGCAGCAACAGCAGACCGGTCAGGTTTGGGGCACGCCTTATTACATTGCGCCGGAAAAGGCCCGCGGTAAAAAAGTCGATTTCCGTTCCGATATTTATAGCTTGGGCGCCACGCTTTATCACGTCCTGGTTGGCCAACCTCCGTTTGACGGAGCGACGCCGGTTGATGTAGTCATGGCCCGTTTAAAGCAGCCCGCCCCTAATGTTCGGGTCAACCGCAGTGACCTTAATCCGCAGACCGCGGACATGGTGGCGCGCATGCTGGAAGCGGATCCGACCATGCGTTATCCCTCGTACCCGGCGCTGCTGGTTGATATGCGTGGGGCGCTGGAAGCTTGCCGCGCGCTTCAAAAAAAACAGGGACCGCCCTCCACGATTTACGCGCGAGGCCGGCAGAGACGATTTGAAATGGGGCGTAAGTTTCCTTGGAAGACCGTCCTGGCGCTGGTGCTGGCGCTGGCGGTGTTGGGCGGGGCGGGGTTTTGGGGAATCCGGACGGGCATCCGGGCGCATAAAGAGCGCACACTAGAAACCCAGGCGATGGCGAGCAAGGTGGCCTGGCAGCTTGTCGTGGATCGCGGACGGAATGTCAAGGTGCGTGTAGATGAGCTGACGCAGGCGATTGTCGAGAATGCGCAAAGCTTGCTGCTCCTGGAACAGAAGGCGGACCAACTGGCCCTGATTGTTCCGGAAACCGCAGCGCCGATGGTGGCCCTGTGGGAAGCCGCAGATCGCGCCCTGGCGGCCATGAACGAAGCGGATGATACACGGGCTCTGGCATACCTGGTCTATCGCGACCTGGCGGCGACCACGAATTCCCGGGCGGCTCAAGTGCAGGTTAACCGCATGGATGTCCTGTTCCAGGACCTGTTAAAACAGTACGCCGCGCTCAATAAAATTAAGAGCTGGTCGGGCGAAAGTCTCAAGGCGGCCACAGCGCTTTTCAACCGTGCGATCGAAGAGGATGAGCAATTGCGGCGGCTGGCGAGCGAGACGGCTGCGCTGGCGCGGGCAGCGGAAGCGGAGCGCCAGCGGGTGATACAGGAAAAACAAGCAGCTGAACGTCAGCGACCGATAATCGTCCAGCGCGAATTGGATGCCTTGGATAAAGCCCGGTCCGCCAATGCGCCGTTTATCGTCCGTCGTCAGTTCGATCAAGCCGCCACGGCGATTGCCGGTCTCCGGGCGAGCCTGACGCAGCCTGAATCAAAGGCCTATTTTCAGGCCCTAACCGATAGCTATCGGAACATGGATAAGCTGAAGCTGTTTCTTGTGAAATCCATTCGCGCCGCGCCTTGTCTGCGCGGTTGGGCTGCTGCCAACGACACCGAACGCGATATCGTGAGCGCTGATGTCGAGCAGGGCATCGAGATCGCCCTCGGTTCGTATGGCAACATGAACGTGACTTGGGATAAAGTCGGTATCATGCAAGTGTTGCGGATCGCGCAATATTATCTCAATACCGCTAAAATGACGGAGCAGGAACGCGCTGATGTCTTGCTGGGGGTGGCTTTGTTCTGTTATGAAGTTGGTGATTTTAAGTTGGCTGAAAAAATAGTGGCGGCGGCCTATAAACAGGACCCGTCCATCAAAAAAGAGGTTCGCCGGCTGATGCCCGGGTTTTAACAGAGAGAGGTGCGGTTTGAAGGCAAGGGAAGAAGGCGATCGGTTGCAGTTCGATTTTGGGAAACTGGCACGCACTGCCGGAGTCTGTCCGCAAGTGGCGCCGGTGGTGGTGCAGAACGCCGACAGCGGCCAGGTCATTCTGCTGGCGTATACCAACCAACGGGCCTTGCGACAGGCCTTGCGGGAGCGTGCGCTGATTCTTTGGAGCACCTCGCGCAACGAGCTGTGGGAAAAAGGGAAAACATCCGGCGCGACATTTGAGCTGGTAGAGGTGTTGGTCAACTGCGAGCAAAATTCGTTGCTGTATCGCGTACGCCCTCGGCGGGGCGGCATTTGTCACACCAAGAACCGCAAGGGCGAGCCGCGTAATTGCTTCTACCGTCGGCTTGACCCGAAGACCATGGCGTTGGAGAACACGGACCCCTGATGAAATAATATGCAATTTGCTGTTGCATCCGGCGCCCGAGTATGCCAGTATTCTTTTGATTAAGCGTGCTGGATGCGAAGCGCTGCGGAGGGTTTTCAGGTCGGGCACGGTCAGATTTGTGTGTGGCAAACTATTTTTTATTTTAGCCCGTGTGATTTTCATGCGGGTAAAGACAAGACAGATAAACCCAATACAGGAGGACAGTAGCAATGGCGAAGTCAAAAACTAAGAGCGAAATTATAACCGGGATCGCGGAAGCCGCTGAAATTTCGAAGAAGCAGGCGGGCGCAGCCTTGGAAGCCCTGGTATGCATGGCCTATAAAAACGCCAAAAACTCTTTTACCATACCGGGTCTTGGCAAGCTCGTCTTGGTTAAACGCAAAGCCCGTATGGGCCGCAATCCGGCCACTGGCGAAACCATCAAGATTGCAGCCAAAAAAGTCGTCAAATTCCGCATCGCCAAGGCCGCGAAGGTTGCCATCCTGTAACAAACTACCGGTTTTAATGGTTGGTTTAAAAAAGGCCGGGGCCCGGGTGCCACGGCCTTTTTTATTGATGCGCATGAAGATTGCCTTCTGGAAAATGCATGGGGCTGGTAATGATTTTATCCTGGTGAACGATCGCCGGGCTGAGTTTCCCTGTGTCCAAACCGGGCTGATCCGGATGCTCTGTGCCCGTAATACCGGCATCGGCAGCGAGGGCTTGATCGTCCTCCGCCCTTCAACCGCTGCCGATTTCCGAATGCTGTTTTTTAATCCGGATGGTTCCAATGCGGCAATGTGCGGCAATGGCGCCCGCTGCGCGGCTCGCCTGGCCCACGAGCTGGGCCTGGCGCCGGCACAGATGACGATCGAAACCGGCGCCGGCCTGGTGCGCGCCGGGACCAAAGGGGATGGCGTGCAACTCCATTTGCCGCCGCCTGGTAATTGGCGCATGCATCAACCGTTGGCGGTTCCAGGCCTGCCGGACCTGTACCATTATGTTAATACGGGTGTGCCGCATGCGGTCATTGAGACGGCAGCCCTGGATTCAATGAACCTCCAGCAGATGGGATCGGCCATCCGCCATCATCCGGATTTTGCGCCCCACGGAACCAATGTTAATTTCATGACTGTGACGGGGGCGGATGCCTTGCGCTTGCGAACCTACGAGCGCGGAGTGGAAACGGAGACACCGGCCTGCGGCACGGGCAGTGTGGCCTGTGCCCTGGTCGCCGGACGTCTGGGAAAAGTGCGGCCTCCCGTCCATGTCACCTGCGCCCGCGGAGATGTTCTGGAAGTGGGGTATCGTCTATCGGCCGCTGGCGCCGACGAAGTAACATTGCTCGGGCCGGCCTTGCATGTTTTTGAGGGGCAGATCGAACTGACGGCATAAACATTGGAACCAACCCCTGACCCCTCCCAGGATGGGAACTCACTGACAGTAATTAAGGATAAGATATTTATTAGAATAGGGAGGTACAGATGGCAAACATGACGTTTTTTCGTATTGCGTGCATAGCTGCGTTGTTGCTGCTGGGAGCCATGCCGAGCCGCGCAGCCGATTCCGCCACATTCGATGTTTATGCCGTGCCGGCCACCATGCGTGTGCCGCGCGACAAGGATGTGCGTTGGGATAGCAACTGGGCTGAGCCCTGCCCATGGCCCGCAGAAAAGATGTTCAAGCGTCCGGAAACCACTGCACGGAAGATTGCGCTATGTGCGGCGCGCCGGGAATGGGAGCCATTTCAAATTGTCGTGCGTGCGGTGGGTGGGCCGATCAGGAATATCAATGCGACGGTCACGGATTTGCAAGGGCCCGGGGGGCATGTTCTGAGTGCTGAGCGAATCACGCTCTTTCGCGAATATTATCTGTATGTGCTCCAGCCCGGTGCCGGGCATTGGTTCCCGCGCATTGAATATCCGGATCCGCTCCTGCCTTTTCAGGATCCCTTCAGCCCAACCCGGCAATGTTATGGTGCGCCCTTCGACAACACGCGCATCGGCACGGCGGGCAAGCCATATCGGAAAGACTGCACAGCCGGCCCCGCCAATATGTTCACGGCGGGCGCCTATACGGGGCATGGCGACCGCCGCTATGTGGCGCAGATTGATACGGCCGGCGATGCGGGACAGGGCGCTACCTTCCGTTGGTCGGATAGCTGGCATGCGGGACTGGATGCCGAGGCTTCGGCCGTTGTATCCGTGACCAATGCGCGGCAGCGGGGAGTTGAACGCTGGAATGCGGAAAAGATCGCCATTCCCGCATTTGACGCTGCCGGTAAAACGGCGTCGATCCCTTTAAATGACGGGGTAGCGGTGTGCTTTGCCGCAGGCGGGAAAAAGGCCGGTCAGCTCGATTTCGAGCGCGAGCACACCTTTCATTTCAATACTTATGAATCCATGAACGAGGTTATCTGGGGCGATGTGTTTGTGCCTGCGGATACCGCGCCCGGATCTTACACGGGCGCGCTTAGCGTGACGGCCGAGGGTCGTAAGCCGGTGCGCCTGCCCATTGAGTTGACCGTGTGGGATTTTGAGCTGCCGCTGACCAGCTCCGTGGTCACGGCCTTCAACTCCGGTGGCGGCTGGCCGGTCGAACTGCTGTTGCATAACCATCGCATTGATGTGCAGCGCGTGGGCGGCGCCCGGATTAATGTCGATAAATTGCTAGCGGGAGAGAGTAATGCCGTAGACTGGAGCGCCTTCGATCGGGAGGCGGAAAAACGTTTGTCGGGAGCGGCCTATCCCGACGGGCGGCCCATGAACATGTTCAGTCTCGGCTATCCCATCGGGGCGGAAGAGTATAACTGGAACTACTGGGTCAAAAAAAATGTTTCGAATGTGGCCTTTTACGCGCGCGCCGAGTCCCAGCATTTGAAGGAAAAAGGATGGTTTGACCGCGTGTATAAATACTGTCAGGATGAACCCGCTCCGGTGGAGATGGTTAATATAGCCCGCGACATCCGCGAGTACCTCAAGGTAGATCCCGATTGGAACGGCAAATTCATGGCGGTCACCAGCCCCAATAATTATAACAGCGTCATGGGGCCGCTGATCAATATCTGGTGTCCGAAATTTCACTGGGATATCAAGCCGGAAGCGCTAGAGTTTATGCGTCAACACGGGCAAAAGATGTGGTGCTATGTGGCCAACAGTCCGCATGCGCCCGTGCCCTCTTATGCCATTGACACCGTCCGCGGGTATGAGCCGCGCATCATCAAGTGGGCTTCCTGGGAGCTGGATGCGCGCGGCTTTCTCTATTGGATGATGTACCAGGCTACGGCCCAGCCCAACCAGTGGACCACTGCCATGTCACTTTACGGGGCCAACGGGGATGGTAATTTTGTTTATCCAGGTAAACGTGCGGATGCGTCGTTGCCGTTGCGTCCCGTGGACGGGCCGCTGCCCGGGTTCCGGCTGAAACAAATTCGTGAAGGACTGGAAGACTGGGAATACCTGATCATGCATGAGCGCCTGCAGGGGCGGGATGCCACCATGGCGCTGGCGCGGGAAGTTTACCGCAGCCCGGGCGGCGCGTACGGCCAGCCGGTGGCCCCGGCCGACCTCGACAAAGCCTGGACTCAGGACGAAAACAAGATCTACGAGATCCGCGCCAAGCTGGCCGCCGGCATTCTGGCCGGCCGGAAATAAATGCTTAGTTTACCGGCGCAACACTCCTGGATGAAGCAATTTTGCCCGCCACGCGAGGTCGGGATGCAATGGCTTCAGACTTCCTGATCCGGGCTGATTGGCGTAAACTATAGAGGTTCAGGTAATTAACTTCCGAGGATCAAGGAACCCACCCCTCGCCCCTCCACCTGCCTGCGCCGCCTGCGTGGCAGGCAGGGGGAGGGGATAAGATATAGCAAGCCAATCAGTTCCCCTCCTTGGAGGGGATAGGGGTGGGTTCCCTTAGAACTTTGGGATCTTCCGCGGAATCTGTGGGTAGATCGGAAATAATTCATCACAGGCACAGAGGCACGGAAGCACGGAAGCACGGAAGCACGGAGAAGAGATTGCTTAAAATTGCCCCGGCCCGAAAACGCCTCGGAGCGATTTCAAGCAATGACTTTTCATTGGAGAAAGACGGGAGGCGTGTATTATGATCGAAGATGAACTAACCGAAGGTTGTGGTGGAGTTAAAGGCGGTCGCTCAACTGGAGGCGATTCATGAGGCACAACTATTGACTTATCTGAAACACCATACGAATGTGCCAGCCTATGTTCCACCCGGATTAGGCAGTCTGAAGGTAGAGCAGGCTTTATGCCTGCTGTTTTTCGGGGTCAAATGATTTTTTCTTTTGGCAGCAAGGGTGCGGGGACGGTATTAGTTAGCTTTTTTCCTGGCGCACCTCTGATCTCTGCCGGCTGAGGCTCTGAATTCTGCCCCATCTTACCAGACCCGGATGACCGTTCCCCTTGAGGAGCGGGAGGCCTGGTCGGTATTGCCATAGGCGCCCATGTTGATGCGTCCGCCGTTGTAGATCCTCCGGCCTGCGTTGGTTGCGAGCGTACAATTTACAACTATCATGGTCCGATGCCAAGACGGACTTCGTCGCTGCCTTGCACAATGTTCCGCCTCAAATTCTGCCCTGCCCCATCGATCCGCTGATGCGCAACAAAGTCTTGCGCCGGAGACGGCATTCGGGTAATAATGTCAGAGTCATGGATGTCAGGGTCGGATGTGGTTTTTAACAGCGACAGGAGGTGTTGTTGTGAAAGATGTGGCCATTGCTGATGTGCGGAATTTCGTGATGCTGGGACATATCGGAAGCGGCAAGACGACGCTGTGTGATGCCCTGCTTTTCAAACTTGGCTTGAATGACCGCATGGGATCGGTCAGCGCGGGCACGAGCATGGCCGATTACACGGATGAGGAAATCCACAGGAAGATCAGCATTTACACCAAGACCTTTTGCGGTCTGTTCAAGACCGGCGGGGGCCGAAAAGTCCAGATGCTTTTCATGGATACTCCCGGATATGACGATTTTTTTGGCCAGGTGCTCGGCGCCAGCCGGGTGGCTGATGCGGCCTTGATTGCGGTGGATGCCGTCAGCGGAATCCAGGTGGGCACCCACCGGGCCTGGAAGCGCTGTGAGGGGCTAAATCTGCCGCGCGGGATTGTCGTGACCGGGATGGATCGCGAGAACGCAAATTTTAATAAGATACTTGCCGATATTCAGGCGGTTTGGGGTGATAAATGCGTGCCCATGGTTTTGCCTGCGGACGGAAAATCGATTGATGTCTTGGACTCTGAAGGCGCAGAGGCGCAAGCGCACAAGAACAGCCTGCTGGAGCACGCCGCGGAGGCCGATGACGCCACACTCGAAAAATTCCTGGGTGGAGAAGCATTATCACCCGAGGAAATCGATAAAGGACTGCGCGCGGCCGTGCGCGCCGGCAATCTCATTCCCGTTTTTGCGGTCATGGCCCTGAAGGACCAGGGGCTCAATGAAATGCTGGAAGGCATTGCACGGTTTTTTCCCAGCCCGGCGGATGGTCCCGTGAAGGACAAGGATGGAACCTTGGTCGATCCATCCCCGGACGCGCTGTTCACCGGTTTTGTCTGGCGGATCGTGACCGATCCGTTCGCGGGTAAGCTGGCGTATGTCAGGGTCTATGGCGGCAGCTTGAAAGAGGGCATGGAGCTTGTCAACGTGACTCAGGACCAAAAGGAGCGGGTAGGGGCCTTTTTCATGGGGGGCGGCAAGAAGCTGACGCCGGCCGTTGAAGCTCATGCCGGCGATATAGTGGCCCTGGCCAAGCTGAAAACCACCAAGTTGAACGATGTGCTCTGCGCAGCAGGCCACAGGGCCGCTTTCGAGCCGATTGTGTTCCCGATGCCGGTGGTTTCGTTTGCCGTGTTCGCCAAGGATCGAGCCGACGAAGACAAGATTGGCATCGCCCTGACGCGTGTCGTCGAGGACGATCCCACGCTCAAAATGGAACGTCATGCCTACACCAACGAACTGGTGATTTCAGGCATGGGCGACACCCACCTGGACGTGGCCAGCGAGCTGATGAAAAAGCGCAGTAACATTAATGTCGAGTTCAAGCCGCCGAAGGTGTTGTACAAAGAGACGGTGACGGCGCTTGGCGAGGGCCACTACAAACACAAGAAACAGTCCGGCGGACGCGGCCAGTACGGCGAAGTCTTTGCCAAGGTTTCGCCGAAAAAGCTGGAAGAAGATTGGTTCGATGATGCCGTGGTCGGTGGAGTGATTCCGCGCAACTTCATACCGGCCTGCCAGAAGGGGTTCGTTGAAGCCATGGTCCATGGCGCCCTGGCCGGTTTCCCGGTGGTGGACGTTAAGGTCACGCTTTACGACGGTTCTTATCACGACGTGGATTCCTCGGAAATAGCCTTCAAAATCGCGGCGGCGCGGGCGTTCAAGGATGCCATGAGTAAAGCTCGGCCTGTCCTGCTGGAGCCGATTATGGATGTAAAGGTTATGATTCCGGACCAATTTATGGGCGATATCAACGGGGACTTGAACCACAAACGGGGGCGGATCATGGGCGTTGGGGTCGAGGATGGCATGCAGTTGATTGCCGCCGAAGTGCCCCAGGCGGAAATGTTCCGCTATTCGTCGGAGCTCCGCAGCATTACCGGTGGACGGGGCTCCTTCGAAATGAAGTTTTTGCGCTACGATATTGTGCCCGTTAATATCGCCCAAAAAATTATCGCCGGCGCCGTGCAACATAAGGACGAAGAAGAATAAAGCTTGCGCTGGGCGATACATGAATTATAGGATTGAGTGGACGCAGGAATTGCAGCATTGTGAATTATGTCCGCGTCGCTGCGGGGCGGACCGGTTGGCCGGGCAATTAGGGTTCTGTCAGGCCGGACCGCAAGCGCAGGTGTTCAGCTACGGAGGGCACCCGGGCGAGGAGCCGCCGATCTCGGGCAGTCGCGGATCCGGGACGGTTTTTTTTAGCCGCTGTACGCTGCGTTGCCTGTATTGCCAGAATTATCCTTGGAGTCAGGAGGGCGGTGGCGATACATACGCGGTTGCAGAACTGGCGGAAATTTTCCGGCGACTGAGGGATGAGGGGTGTCACAATTGGAACTTGGTCAGTCCCACGCCCTGGCTGCCGTTGATTGTGCCGGCCCTGGAGCAGGCCGGACGGGGAAGTCTGCGCCTGCCGGTGGTCTACAACACCAGCGGCTTTGAACGAGTCTCAACGCTCCGGGCCCTGCAAGGGCTAATTGATGTGTACTTGACCGATTTGCGTTATTCCCTTCCGGCGACGGCGCTTGCCGGTTCAGAGGCGCCGGGATATGTAGAGCTGGCGCGGATGGCCCTGCTGGAAATGCAGCGGCAAGCCGGTCCATTGCAATGCGATGAACAGGGAATGGCGCTGTCCGGGGTGATTTGCCGCCTGCTGATCATTCCAGGGCATGCCCGGGAAGCCTGTGCCAACCTGGATTGGCTGGCTGCAAACGCGGGCCAGGAGATAGCCTTAAGTGTGATGGCACAATATACGCCGGCTTACCGGGCCCTGGGGCGTGAGCCGTGGGGCCGGCGAATATCGCGGGATGAATACCGGTTGGTGTGCCGGAGGATTGAGGACCTGGGGTTTTCCCGGGGCTGGATACAGGATTATGATGCGTTGGTCGATTCGCGCCTGGCGGGATTCAATTTTAAACCGCGGCGTAAAGATAACATGAAGAAACGGGGGAGCCATGAGCGGACACAGTAAATGGAAAACGATCGCGCACAAGAAGGGGGCGGCGGACGCCAAGCGCGGTAAAATTTTTAGCAAGCTGAGCAAGGAACTCACCATTGCCGCACGCGCCGGTGGCGGTAATCCGGAAATGAATCCGGCCTTGCGTGTGCTAATGATCAAGGCTAAGAGCTCCAATATGCCGGCGGATAATGTCGAGCGGGCCGTCAAGAAGGGCACCGGCGAACTGGAAGGCGGACGACTGGAAGAGATCATTTACGAGGGCTATGCCGGGGGCGGCGTGGCGCTGGTGGTCGCGGTGCTCACGGATAACAAAAATCGCGCGGCTTCGGATGTGCGGCATATCTTCACCAAGTTCGGTAGCAACCTGGCGGGCCAGGGCTCGGTGGTGCGGAATTTCAAGCGCAAGGGGCAGATACTGGTGGATGCCGCGGCGATTGAGGAGGACAAGCTGATGAGCATTGTGCTGGATGCCGGGGGCGAGGATATGCAGCAGGATGACGAAACATTTGAGGTACTCACGGATCCGGCGAATTACGAGGCCGTATGCGCGGCGCTGGAAAAGGAAGGTATCAAGCCGAGCAGTTCGGAAATCACCCTGATGCCCGATAGCTATGTTTCGATTACCGACAAGGCGGTTGCCGCCAACATCATGAAGTTCATAGAGACCCTGGAGGATAACGATGACGTGCAGAATGTTTATTCCAACCTTGATGTGGATGATTCGGTATTGCAGGAGCTGGAGCAATCAAAATGATTGCTGATTGGCGATTTATGATTTAATAATCATCGCGTTGTGCGGGGTATTTCCCGTTAACGTGTGAATAGATGTATGGTTCGGATAATCGGCCTGACCGGGATTGGAAGCCGGATGATGAATTCACAATCAGCAATCCGCAATCCGCAATCCGCAATCATGGCCTGCCGGGTCTTGGGGGTGGACACTTCCCTACGTTCCAGCGGGGTGGCCTTGATCCAGGCCCGTGGCTCGCTTTATGACACCTTGGAATACGAACTGGTGAAAAATCCGCCAGCCCGGTCTTTGTCGGCATGCCTTGAGCATCTTTCCAGAACGCTGCTCGAAATTATTGCCCGTGGTAAACCGCAGGCGGCCGCGGTGGAAGGGGTTTTCTTTTGCAAGAACGTCCGGACGGCCGTGATCCTGGGGGAGGCGCGCGGGGTTGTTGTCGCTGCCTGTGCGTCTTGCGGCGTGCCGGTCTATGAATATTCTCCACGGCGGGTCAAACAGGCCGTGGTAGGGTTCGGGAATGCAAGCAAGGAGCAAGTCCGCAAAATGGTCATGGCGATCTTGAAGCTGCGCGAGACGCCTCATGAGGATGCCGCCGATGCCCTGGCCATAGCCCTTTGCCACTTGCATGGGAATGCCCGCTATCCGGGGCTGGCGGCGAAAACGATTTGATATGATCACATTTCTTGACGGAATTTTAGCTGAAAAATCAACGACGCGCATGGTGCTCAATGTCGGCGGGGTAGGCTACGAGGTGCGCATTCCGCTGCGAACCTATGACCGCTTGCCGGCCGAAAATCAGACGTGCCGCATTCTGGTCTACGATTACATCCGTGAAGACCAGCATACCCTCTTTGGTTTTATGACGGAGGTTGAACGAACAATCTTTGTCTTGTTGATGAGCGTCAGCGGGATCGGCCCCAAGCTGGCCATGAGCGCCCTGAGCAGTCTTGCGCCCCGTGAGATCATTGCCGCTGTTTCCTCCGGCGATGTGAAGCGTCTGGGCATGATCTCGGGCATCGGCAAAAAAACAGCCGAGCGCATGATTGTCGAACTCAAGGATAAGTTCTCGGACGGACAGGTACTGGAGGCCTCGGACGGCATGCCGGAAGACATGGCTGCCGATCAGCAGGCGCGGGATGCGGTCTTGGCCTTGATCTCCCTGGGCTACAAACAGGCGGAATCCCAGAAGATGGTCATCAACGCCAAGCCTCGCCTGACGAAAGAAGCATCGGTCGAAGATATTGTCCGGAAGGCATTGCTGCATTGATTCGTCGGCGGCAGGGCCGATCTATCCTGCTCGTGGAATGTTGCGGTTATAATGAAAAAAGTGGTCGGAATTGGTGAGATACTGTGGGATATGTTGCCTGGCGGCAAGCAGCTGGGCGGAGCTCCGGCCAATTTTGCCTATCACGCAACGGCGCTCGGCGGCGCCGGGTCCGTGGTCAGCTGCGTGGGTGCGGACCGGCTGGGACATGAAATAATCGTGCGCCTGGGTGCCCTGGGACTTGATCAGTCTGGATTGGCGGTTGATCCCGAGCATCCCACCGGCACGGTGGATGTCCAATTGGATGATCACGGGAAGCCTAGCTACGCTATCCGCGAGCAGGTGGCTTGGGATTATATTCCCTGGTCCGATTCCCTGCGTGAATTGGCGGCCAAAACGGACGCCGTTTGCTACGGCACGCTGGCCCAGCGGGCGGAAGTGTCCCGGACATCCATTCGTGATTTTCTCAAGGCTACACCGTCAGCGTGCCTGCGGATTTTTGACGTCAATCTGCGTATGGATTTTTTCAACAGCGAGATTATCCGGTCCACACTTTTGCTTTCAAATGCGTTGAAAATAAACGATGAGGAGTTGCCGGTTGTGGCGCGCCTGCTCGATATACGCGGCGCGGAGGCGGCGGTACTGAGTGAGCTGTTGCGCCGTTTCAAGCTCAGGCTGGTGGCCCTGACGCGCGGAGACCAGGGGAGTGTGTTGATGTCGGCTGCTGGAATACATGTTCATCCCGGAATTCGGACGAGCGTTGTCGATACTGTCGGGGCTGGTGATGCTTTTACGGCCGGCGTAGTGATGGGGCTGTTGCAAGGCCTGCGGCTTGACCAAGTGAACGATTTGGCCAACCGGCTGGCGTCTCACGTTTGTTCGCAAGCCGGCGCCACGCCACCGATGCCGCCGGCCCTGCTCGCTTATTAGCGCCGGACCGGCCTGCTTTGCAGGACTTCGTTCCAGGGCGTGTTTATTCAACGACGCTGGTTTGCGGCGTTTTCAAATCAAAAGAAAACACCGATCCCTTACCCAGGGCACTTTGCACTTCAATGTTGGTTTCGTGGACTTGGGCTATTTCTTTGACGATGGCCAGGCCCAGGCCGGTGCCGCGTTCATTGACATCAACGGCTCGATTGGTCCTAAAATATTCCTCGAAAACACGGCTCTGATATTGTTCCTCAATGCCTATCCCCTGATCGCTGACCGATATCCTGACCGATGAATTAGGTTCTTCCCTGACGGCAATGGTCACGTTGGTTGCGTCGGGCGAATAATAAATGGCGTTTTCCACGAGGTTGGAAAGCAGAATAAGCATCTGACTTTTATTGCATTTCACCATAATGTCGCTCTTGGGCGGGACGACCAATTGTATTTTCCGGAAAGCGGCCAGCTCGCTAAAATGTTTAAAAACCGAGTCTATGATGGCGTCCAGTGGGCATAATTCCATCTTGATGTTTGCCCGCACCAGCGAGCGCAAGTTAGCCAGCTCCAGCATGTCTTGGATGGCCTCGGTCAGCAACAGGCAGCGTTCCTTGATTTTTTTAATTATATCCAGCGTTGTGCGTGGGGTTTTACCGATATAGCCGTCCAGGATCAGGTCGGCATAGCTCTGGATGGCGGCGAAGGGCGCTTTCAGCTGATGCGCGGCATGCATCAGGTATTTCGTTTTTTCGTTATTGATCTGGAGCAGCTTTTCATTGAGTTTCTCATGTTCAATGATCTTTTTTTCAAGCTCTGTGTTGGCCTTTTCAAGTTCCATGGTCCGCTCCAGGACGCGGCGCTCGAGGATTAGGTTGTTATCTTCCAGGGAGTCGGAGAATTCCTGCTGCAAATCGATCAGGTGGAAAATAATGCGCGCGTCGTCGGACCCGATAACGCGTGTATGATCCTGTTTTATGGCAAGAATTTGGGCGAATATTTCCTTGCGACCGGTTACTTCAAAAATTAAATCGATTTCCTTGTCCCGGCAGATATCAGCCATTTGCGTATGGCATTGGATCCCATGCTGGCGGGCCAGCTCGATCCCGGGAGCGGATGGGTTAACGTCGCAAACGTGTTTAATTACCACTCCGGGCATTTTCAGCAGCGCTTGCAGTATTTCGCTGCCGCCTTTGCCGGCGCCGATGATCGCGATAATTTCTGATTTCATAGTGGGTCGCTCCCGGGTGTGCGCAAGGACGTGTTAAGCGTTAAAAAATGCCTACCCATACATCGCCGTAAATGCTACTGTATTGCTGTTCTATTTTCAATCATCTAAAACAGGCGGGCCGATGAAAAAACTATACATAATCGATGACGACCGGAATATCGTGGAAGCCATGAGCATAGTTTTAAAGGCCCACGGTTATACGGTGGGTTGTCAATACAACGAGGAAAATGTGATTCCAAATCTCATTGCCTACCAGCCTGACCTTGTGATTCTGGACGTTATTTTTCCTCAGAATGCCACGGCCGGGTTTGATATTGCCCGCCAAATAAAGCACAACCAGGCAACGGCGGCCATCCCCATCATCATGCTTTCGGCAATCAATGAAAGAGGGGTCTATGCCGGAACGTTTTCAAATAATGACCGGGACGAAGCCTGGCTGCCCATCGAACAGTTCCTGGAAAAACCGATCCAGAATGATCAGCTGCTGCGGAAAGTAAAAGCTGTGCTTGAAAAAACAGATCTCAATCGTCCAGCCGGCGCGTGTTGAGCAATAATAATCCAGCTTGGCAAGGGCGAGGGTCGGGGAGCAGGTGGAGGTTTTTCAAAGAGGCTTAAGCTCGGCTTCGCAGGCGGGTGTCGTCATGCTGTCCAGTTTTCCGGCCAGCTTGACCGGGTAGCGCCCAGTTTTCCGCTTGTGGACGTGGCACACTAGGTGGTGCCTTGGAGTGCGGCAGTTAGACTGCCGTTTTTCCCCGGTGAAACTTACTTCGCCGAAGAGCAAACGCAAGTTTCGCTGGCGCACTCCAAAATCTGAGAGTAGCGCAAGGGTAATCTAAAATTTGGCAATACTATTGAAAATCAGAATTCGATACCTACTGGAATACGCTGGCGTTCGGGCACTGGCCGGGCTCCTCAACCTGTTACCGTATCGCGCAGCCTTGGCGGTCGGGTGGGGCTTGGCGTGGGTGGCGTTTCATCTGATCGGCTACCGCGTACAAGGGGCCATGCGGCGCATCGAGGAAATCTTTCCCGGTCGCTTCGATGCACGCGCTGTGCGCCGGGTGGCCTGGTTGTCGTGGCGTAATTTTATATTCAGCGTTGTTGAAATGATGCGGATTCCTGCGTCGTCGCCGGCATGGGTCAAGTCGGTGGTCGAGGTCGAAGAATCCGTTCGGCCTGTGTTGGAGCACTTGCGAGCTAGCGGGCAGGGGGCGATTATTGCGACATGCCATATGGGCTCGTGGGAGATGGCCAGCCTGACCAGCCTGGCTTGCGGCTTGCCGCTCTTTTCGCTGGCTGCACCGCAAAAGAACGAGTTGGTGGACGATTACCTGAACCGCCTGCGTGCCGGGACCGGTTTTGAGACGCTCCTGCGCTCCGCTTCGGTATTGCGAGCCATCATACGCAAAATACGCGAAGGCAAGGTGCTGGCCATCCTGCCGGACGTGCGTTCGAAAACCCCGGCGCTGCCCATCCGCTTTCTTGGTAAAACCATGAACGTGGCCGGGGGCATGGGTCTGATCGCACGAATGACCGGCGTGCCAATTTTTCCGTGTATCATCACCCGCATCGGGTGGGCTCGGCATCGCTATCGCACCTTTACTCCGATCCGGCCTGATCCGGCTCTGGACAAGGAGGCGGATATCCTGCGCATGACTCAGGCGGTGTTTAATATTTTTGACAGAGGCATTCGTTCCGAACCGGAACAATGGTTCTGGTTCAACAAACGCTGGGTTTTTGATCCATTGACGCCAGCGGCGGCGCCCGCTGCCGCTGGTGTAGACGCATCTTGATCGTTACGGATCAAGGCGTGTTGGATGGCCAGCCCGGCCTTTATTCTTTGACGTTGCGATGGGCGCATGTTATAAACGCAACTGATACGAACTATCAACCTTCTGGAAGCAGCAAATATGAATATTCCTGTCGGTATTCAGTTATACACGGTGCGGGAAGACTGCCAAAAGGATTTCAAGGGAACGCTCAAGGCTCTGGCCGCGATGGGCTATCAGGGCGTGGAATTCGCCTGGTACTATGGCGGCATGGCCCCGCGCGACCTGGCGTGTTACCTGCACAGCCTGGGCTTGCATGCTGCGGGATTTCATGCTTCGTTGGAGGAAATCCTGAACCCGAGCAGTGAAACCTATGCCTATGCGCGCTCTCTCAACGGCACATTCGTGACCACCAGCCTGGCCGGGGAAGTGCTAAAAAACTGGCCGGCCGCGTTGGACCGTATGGCGCAGGCAGCGGAGGTGGCTTTTTCCCAGGGCTTTGTGTTTACTTACCACAACCATGATGCGGAAATGACTTTGCTGGATGGCGTCATCGCCGAGGATATGGCGCTGGCGCGCCATGCGCTGATTCAATTCGAGCTGGATACATATTGGATCCGCAAAGGCGGCCAGGACCCGGTCACGATGATTCGCCGCTATGCCGGTCGGACGCCGCAGGTCCATCTCAAGGACATGGATGCCGGCGATCAGTCGTTCGCTGAAATTGGGCGCGGTGCACTGGATTTGCCGGGTATCCTGGCGGCGGCGGAAGAGGCTGGCGCGCGCTGGATAATCGTTGAACAGGATGTCTGTAAACGCCCCGCGCTGGAAAGTGCCCGGATCAGCATTGAGTACCTGAAGCAGCATGGCCTAGGATAAACAGCAGTGCAATCCGGAAACAAAAATATTCGTAAAAAACTTAAGGCCCTGCTTGAATCCGTGTGCCGGGAAAATCTGCGCTTACATGCTGCCGGACTCGTGACTTGCACTTGGGGCAATGTTAGCGCGATTGACCGGGCCTGTGGTATCGTGGCAATCAAGCCCAGCGGGATAGCCTACGCTTCCCTCCGACCGGCCGATATTGTATTGACGGACCTGCGCGGCACACCGGTGGCTTCAGCCATGCGTCCTTCTTCCGATTTACCAACGCATCTGGCGCTTTACCGGGCGTTTCCCGTGATTGGCGCTGTCGCGCATACTCATTCCACTTATGCCACGGCTTTTGCGCAGGCCCGCCGGCCGCTGCCCTGTCTGGGCACAACCCATGCCGATTATTTTTTTGGAGTCATCCCGGTCACGGATTGCATGACCCAGCGCGAAATTAATTCTGCTTACGAGGCTAATACCGGGAATATGATTATCAGAAAAATCAGGCAATTGCGCATTGATCCTCGAGCCTGTCCTTCCATCTTGGTGGCTAATCACGGCCCTTTTTCCTGGGGTTCGAACGCCGCGCAAACCGTCGAAAACGCGGTTGTGCTGGAAGAGGTCTGCCGGATGGCTTGGCTAACTTATACCTTGAACCAGAACACAAAGCCGATAGCGGACTGCCTGCTGGAAAAGCATTACCTGCGCAAACACGGGTCCGGCGCCTATTATGGCCAGAAATAACAGACCACGTTCGCCAATCTATGGTGCTTTAGTGGATTAAGGTCCGTGCTACATCCGTCTTGGCTGGGGATTTGTCTGCATCAATCGGCATTGGATGCGGGCGTATATGCAGCAGCGTCAGGCGCAGGCATTGTGGATGGAAGCTGGGTAATATAAGCCGTGGCGTATTGGATGGTGGTGTTGGTGGACGGGATATTGGTAGCGCCAGCCATGGTGGTAGTGTAATCCGCGCTTGCTATTCTGCTGAACCTGGAGGCGACGGTCACAACCTGGATGACAGAATCCGCGCCGCCCGCCGGCTGGTATTGGCTCGTGTAAACCACTTGAATTCCGCGCCGGGTGTTTAGCGTACCATAGCTTTCAGTCTCCAGCGACCAGGTGCATTCATAACCACCGGCGCAAGTCAGGGTTACCGATTCCCCCTTTTTGCCCAGCACTACCGAATCCGGCGTGATTTCGATCGTGGAGGATGCCGAGTCAACTTCGCATCCGGCCAGAAACAGGCCAGCCGCGATGATCCAGCTCATGATAACGATAGTCCAGCAAGGCATGCCGTGCTTCATAATAACTCCGTGCGTTTTTTTATTGCAGCGAAATAATATCAGTCTGGGTGTTCTAAAGCAATAGGCATTCTGAGCAAGTGCGACTCTTGTTATGGCCTTCACCCGCGACGCAAGGCCGCGGGTATCTAAAGGGTATGCTGAGAATTGCTGCGCAAGACTTGTCGGCACCTTACGCAACATTAGCTAGACGCTGCTCCAGAGCGTTCAGTTCATCCAGTAGTTCGTGCGGCAAGCGATCGCCCAGCCGGGCATAATGTTTCCGAATGTCTGCGATTTCATTTTGCAATTCGGATTTGTCGATGCGCAGCAGCTCCAATATATCCCGCGGTTCTATCTGTAGGCCGTTGGTATCCAGATCCCCTGGCTCAGGCATGTAGCCGATGGGGGTTGCCACGGCCCGAGCTGTACCGCTGACCCGTTCATAAATCCATTTTAAGACCCTGATATTGTCTCCGTATCCCGGCCACAGCCATTGACCTTGTGCCGATTTTCGGAACCAGTTCACGTAAAAAATATGCGGGAGCTTGCCGGGTTTGGCTGCCTCGCCCAGCGCCAGCCAGTGCCGCAGGTAATCGCCCATGTTATAGCCGCAGAAGGGCAGCATCGCCATCGGGTCGCGGCGGACCATGCCCACTGACCCGGCGGCCGCTGCCGTAGTTTCCGAGGATTGGATGGATCCTAGAAAAACGCCCTGCTGCCAGGAGAGTGCCTGGAAAACGAGCGGAATGGTCGTGGGCCGCCGGCCACCGAGCAAGATTGCCGAAATCGGCACGCCTTTGGGATCGTTCCAGGCGGGATCCGCCACCGGGCATTGGACGAGGGGTGCGGTGAAGCGGGCGTTGGGATGGGCCGCTTGCTTGCCGTCCGCCGGCGTCCACTCTTCGCCCAACCAGCTTGTCAGGCGATCCGGAATGGCCCGAGTCATGCCTTCCCACCAGACATCGCCGGAGGGTGTCAGGGCCACGTTGGTGAAGATGCTGTTCTTCGACAGCGAGCCCATGGCGTTGGGATTCGATTGCATGGATGTGCCCGGGGCCACGCCGAAAAAGCCGGCTTCGGGGTTGATGGCATAGAGTCGCCCGTCGCTGCCAAATTTCATCCAGGCGATGTCGTCGCCCACACATCTGATTTTCCAACCCGGCAGGCCGGGGTCCATCATGGCCAGGTTGGTTTTACCGCAGGCGCTGGGGAAAGCCGCGGCCACGTAGATCGTTTCCCCGCGTGGCGGAGTCAGGCCGAGAATCAGCATGTGCTCCGCCAGCCAGCCTTCATCGCGAGCCATGACCGATGCGATGCGCAGGGCAAAGCATTTCTTGCCCAGCAGGGCGTTACCGCCGTAGCCGCTCCCGAAGGACCAGATCGTGCGTTCTTCCGGAAAATGGACAATATACTTGGAGTTGCTGTTGCACGGCCAGGCCACATCGCGTTGGCCCGGTTTCAGCGGTGCGCCCACCGAGTGCAGACAGGGCACAAACGGGCCGTCCTTGAGAACGTCCAGCACGGGCTGGCCCATGCGGGTCATGATGCGCATATTACAAACCACGTATGGAGAATCGGTGATTTCCACGCCGATCTGGGCGATGTCTGAGCCGATCGGTCCCATGCTGAACGGGATCACATACAAGGTGCGGCCTTGCATGCAGCCCCGGAAAAGACCGGTTAAGATGGATTTCATCTCGTTCGGATCACGCCAATTGTTGGTGGGGCCAGCATCAACCTGGCGTTGGGAGCAGATAAAGGTCCGGTCTTCTGCACGGGCCACATCAGCTGGATCGGAAAGGCAGAGATAGCTGTTGGGGCGTTGCTGCTCCGATAGTTTTATAAATGTGCCGCTTTGCACCATCCCGGCACAGAGGCTGTCGTATTCCTCTTGCGATCCGTTGCACCATTGCACGCGGTCCGGGGTGCATAGCGAGCTGATTTCGTTAACCCAAGCCAGCAGGTGCTTGTTTGTTGTCATAAAGTTTAGCCTTGTTTAACGTTTGATGCCCAGCATGACTCGTACCTGATGCCGCTGCCCGTCGATCGGAAGTGGCGCCTTGACCGGATGAGCCTGCCCGTCGATTTCAATTGCGGCCACGGCTGCATTGCCGACGCCGCTCGGATTAAAGATTGAGACCTTGTATGTCGTTCCGCGGAAAGTACGTGTTATGGAAGCTTTTTTCCAGCCGGTTGGCAGGCATGGCTTGATAATCAGCCCGTCATAGGTCCGCCGTAAACCGAACATGAATTCGGTGACAGCCAGGAAAAGCCAGGCCGCGGATCCTGTACACCAGGCATGCTCGCCATGTCCGGGATCGCGGATGGCGTCGGGACCGAAGAACCCATTGAAATAGGTGTTGATCTGGTTGCGCATGGGCCGCCGGGGATTAGCGGGATGAATATCCCGCAGCAGACGCCAGGCCTCGTCCGCCAGTCCGCGCTCCAACAATGCCAGCAGCATGAAAGCGTTGCCATGCGTGTAAACCGAGCCATTTTCGCAAATGCCCGGACGGATGTAACTCAGGCGCCCGACGTTCGCCACCGGTTTCAGATAAGTCGGCCAGTTCAGCATCAGTCCCCAACCTGTATCCAGCCGGCGCCGGACACTCTGCCAGCTTGTTTCCCAGCGTGCCGGACTGCATACCCGCCCCAGTTGCGCCCAGCTCTGCATATTCATAAAAATCTTTCCGGCATGGTTGGCCTTGGACCCGACCGGTTGGCCCTCATCGTCCAATGCGCAAAGATACCACGCTCCATCCCAGGCATGCCGGTTGATGGCGTCACTCATTTTCTTGTGCCAGCGTTTCATCACTAGGGCATCTTTCTGTTTCCCGATGCGCTGGGCCAGCTCCTCCATCAGCAGCGCATCGCGGCAAAAGGCCATCGAAAGCCAGACGCTTTCGCCGCGCCCCTGCCGGCCGACGCCCGTCAGCGAATCGTTCCAGTCGCCGAAGTGAATCAGGTTCAGGCCGTGGGCGCCCCGGTCATGCTGCAGGCGTTGCATGGCGCGCATGAGATGCCCGTAAACCGTGTCGGTGCCGCGGTCAAAGAAGGGGACCCGTTCCTTGAGTAGCGCGAAATCTCCGGTTTCCTTAATATATTCCGTGGCCGCAGAAATCATCCACTGCGCCGAATCGGCGTAACGCATCGGGTCCGTGGGATGCCAGCCCCTCAATGCAAATCCATCCTGGTATTGATGACGACAGGCTTTGATCAGGATTGCCCGGGTCAGGTTCGGGTCCTGAGTCAGTACGCCTTGCGCCTGTTGGACCATGTCGCGATAGCCCTTGTATCCCTCGCGGCTATGAATTGCCCCGTAATGGATCAATTGTTTCATCCAGATGTTGAACAACGGCTCGATGGATGCGTCAGGCGCCGCGATCTGTATGTTGGCTGTGATCTTTTTCCGCTCGCTGATCAATGCGTCGAATTTGGGATCCGCATCCAGGTTCCCGTCAAGATAGCGCCGGCGCCAGCGCGCTATGCCGGTCGTGGAATCGCAGGCGCCGGCCAGTAGGCGGGTATCGGCCTTGCCGCCGGCCGTAACGGCAAACGAAAACTGCAGCGTGGCCGTCGGCGTATTCCTGTCCGTTTGGCGGCGCATGCAAGCTGGATTTGTTAGCCCCTCGGGATTGGCTCGATTGCCGCGCTTGCCAAAAAAATCGGCCTGATGTGTTGTCCAGGAGGCCGCCCGGCGGTCCGCCGTCAGAAAGGCGTTGTGGTTTGGAAAATCGATTGTGGTGTGTTTCTCGGCATTTTGTTCGACTAGGATCGCGTTCACGGCGCGGCGGTAATCCGCGCGCCGGTAGATGATCCCGTAATATAAATCCATGCCGGCACAGGACATCCCGGCCTCGGTAAACAGGCTGATTCGGCGTTTGCGGCGTGAGCGGTTCTCGACGCGGACATCCCAGATTTCCAGAGGATCGGTTCCGGCCGGTACGTAGATACGCCAGGTGACTTTCAGTCCGTCGGTTTCATTTTCCACGATCTGGTAGCTCAGTCCCGAACCGCAACGATAACCCTGGCAGGGCTTGCAGACCGGCACGAATCCAACCGAGAAGAAAAAGCCCGTGTCGTCATCCCGAACGTAAATAATGCGTTCCTCGGCTACCACCGTGCACAGGTAGCCTTCGGGGGTTATATGCAGGCTGTAGCCCCACATGCCCTGGTCGATCATCGTGAAATAACGCTCGTTGAAAAGCATGTTCTCGAACCGCCGCGGCGGTTCGGGTGTGTTGCACCACAGTTCACTGCCGTTGCGGGCAAAGCTAAATATTTTGTTGCTACGCATTGCATCCCCTTTCAGTTGTTGCACGCTGTCTCTCTGGTGCTGAACAGATCCTATAATTTACCCTGCCACCCATAACGCAAGCTAAAAACGGATAAACAGGCCAGAATTCAGTTCTTGAGTTTGAAGCTGAATCCTCCGAAGTTCGCAACCGCTGGGGCATCAGGCGTTTGACGCATGTAGACAATGAGTTCGGCGCTGCCTTCGATGGTGTCAAACAGATTGAGCGTGATGCTCTTGCTCCCATCTTTATTCTCTGTTAACGAGGCGTTGATTTCGGCAATCACTTGTCCTTTATTATTCCTGATGTATGTTTTTGCGACGGTGCAATATCGCGCAGTCTTGGGCGGCACGGAAATAAAGATACTCGGGTTGTTGCCGCCGACCCTCTGGATATTAAAGCCCCACATCTGCTGATTTTCGGGCGAAAAGGTCTCGAATTCAGGAAACCACGATTCGCCCAGCGCACAAGTGGCCATCAGCACGAGCAGAATAGTCGTTTTTATTTTCACATTATTCCTGACGTATGCGGGATGCAGGCGTACGTCTATCGCCCCAGTTCAGTTTCGCGTTCACTGCAAAAGGTCTACCAATGCGACAGAGCACGTCCCGCCGCCGCCGAAAACAGGCGACTTACCTTCGCTATTGGAGGGCCACGGTCCCTCGTGGCCGTCTTCGCGGGGACTTTTGCTACTGACTCATTTATCTGCGTTATCGGCGTAACCCGCGGTTAAAAATCTTTGCGAATGGTGGCTAGCTATAAAGAGGGTTGCCGTTACGCACCGGGCTTCGACCTAAAGTCCTGCTTTAGGACGTGATTGGCGCGTTGGTCCGCTATGGTGCGGAAGAAGTAAAGCCCCGGCGAGGCGCCGGGGCTTTTTAAAAACAACCTGTAAATTGTCTATGAGGATTTGGTTTTCATGTCCTCGAGGATGGCTTCAAGGTCATCTTCGTGTTCGACTTCGTCTTCGAGGATCTCCAAAACCAGGTGCGCCGTGATTGGATCCTTGCCCTCGAGCATCTGGAGGAGCTTCTGGTAGACATCGATAGCACACTGCTCGCCCTTGATGTTCTGCTCCACCAGCTTTTTGGTGTTAGGATCGCTGGGCTCATCATAGCCGCAGTTAGTTTGCTGCTGCCATTGCTCGGGATTGATGAGAGGTGTGCCCCCCAGTTGAATGATGCGCTCGGTCAATTTATCAGCGTGCTCCAGTTCCTCCTTGGCATGTTCTGCGAGTTCGCCGGCGACTATTCCCCGCATCCGGCCGACCGCAATTTTGGATCCGACCCAATACTGGTAATAGGCCAACCACTCATCGGCCAGAGCCTTGTTAAGCAGTTTGAGCAGTTCTTTAAGGTTCACGCCAACAATCTCTTTGCCTTTGGTGCCCATGTCTGCATTCCTCCTAGATGGATTGTTAATTACTGCTATTTACAGAATCATTCTTATCAAAATAATTCAATTAGTAAAGATCATAATTCGCTTTATTTGTGGGCCCCAGAGCGTTACGCCACGTTTAGCTTTGACTATCCGCCTGTATTAAGCTTATCATTCTGGCCTGAATACGGACCACGATGATTTGCTTTACGGGAGCGTTGCTTATGACAGCCGGAATTGCAGGAACTTCGGTGCTGGTGCTCGGTGCGGATCCCCAGGCGCAAGAGGCTATCAATGGCATGTTGCGGCCTGACTGCCTGGTGGAATCAGTGTTCAGCCCGTTGGACATGATCCAGTTCCTCCTGCGCCGGGAATTTGACGTTGTCCTTTTTGATGCCTCTTTTCCGACCGATGCTTTTCGCCTGATGGGATATGCTCGGACTATCCAGCCTTGGCTGCAGTGGATTGCGCTGGGTCGTCCGCTTGCCCCGGACGCCCGCTTGCCGGTCCTGCCGCAGACGGATCCGTTTGTACTGTTGGAGATGCCTCTGGAGGCCCGGGCATTGCGGCGTCATGTGCTGGCTGCGGCCACGCTCAAACAGCGAATGCTGACGGCGCCAGTGCATCTGCCCTTGAACCGCGTCTTGTTTTTTCTTGAAAAGCTGCGCGCTTTCCTGCCGGCCCTGTTAGAGCATCATCAGGCGTTCCCCCTGTCGGAGTCTTTGCGGGCGGGGATCGCCGAAATGCTGCCCGGCCAGGTATCCGGCGTGTTGGTCAAGAATGACAATGTACCGCAATTGAAGCTGAGCATCCGGCATCCGGTGGCCGAGGCGTTTCTGCAACAGGTTGAATTTGAAATGCGGGCCGGCTACAAACTGCTCAATATGGGGTATGTCTTGGACGATGCCATGGTCGTGGAAAGGGATGGCCAGATTGCGGCTGGCAATGCCGCCCAAGCCGTGGGTTCTATGTGCGTGATGCCGCTCGTGACCGGCCAGCAGTTGCAGGGTATGCTGGTTTTTGCCGCAGCCGAACCACAGGCTTATGTTCGCGCGGAAATCGCGCATATCTGTCATCTCGCCAATCACTTGGTCAGGCTTTTTCCGGATTTAGCGCACATGCAGACCTTGGCTATTCGGGACGAATTGACCGGGCTCCATAACCGCCGTTCTTTTGAAAGTGAAATGCGACGAGCCTGGCTGCTCAGCCAGCGCTACCGCTATCCGATCGGGTTGTTGATGATGGACCTGGATAATTTCAAGTCGCTCAATGATGATTATGGGCATATGATCGGAGATACGGTCCTGAAAGAATTTGCCCGGATATTGGAAGGGGTGGCCCGACGCACCGATGTGCTGGCGCGTTATGGCGGCGACGAGTTTGCGGTTGTCCTGACCAATTCCAGTCTTGAGCAAACCAAGGTTTTTGCTCAGCGGGTGCTGGAGGCGGTGGCCGGTCATGTTTTCTGCCGCGAACGGTACCCCCTGCAAATGAGCGTGTCCATTGGCGTTGCCGGCAGCGATCACCCGGGCGTGGATAAGGAATCCGATTTGTTGACCTTGGCCGATCGCGCTTGCTACCTGGCCAAGGATGGCGGCAAGGGCGGTGTCGGTTCGGCTGCGGATCTCACTCACGAGGCTGAATCAGCGCCGCTGTCCGCCCCGGCGCCGGCGGTGCCGCCCGCCCCTGAAAATCAGGGGCAAATCATGCTCATTGACGATGAAGCGATTATCGGCGAGATGTTCGCGAGAATGTTGACTCCGCTGGGGTTCAGCGTGCTGAGCGAGACCAATCCGCGCCTTGCGCTGGAACGTATTCGGAAGATGCCGGATCAACTTGATGTTGTTATGATTGATCTCAAGATGCCGGAAATGGACGGCATTGATGTCATCAAGGCGATCAAGGCCATGGCGCCCGAAATCGTTTGCATGATTTTGACCGGCTATGCCTCGGTGGATACCACTGTGGCGGCCATCCGCGCCGGTGCCTATGATTTCATGCAAAAACCGCTCAATTTTGACGAACTGACTTTTGCCCTGAAGCGCGGCGTGGAGCATCGGCGTTTGCGTCGGCAATTGCTGGATTATCAGCAACGGATGGAAGAGACGCTGAATGAGCGCACTCAAGCATTGCGCCAAACGGCGGATGCTCTGGAAAACTCATACATGACTACCCTGGAAGCCCTGGCAGCCACCTTGAAAGTGTACGAGCCGGATATGATCGAGCATGACCGGCGCGTCGCTAAATATGCTGTCTTCCTGGCGCGTCGTTTGAATCTGTCCGAGGACTATATCGTTGAAATACGGCGCGGGGCGCTCTTGCATGATTTTGGAAAAATAGGCATTCCGGACGCCATTATGCAAAAGGCGGGGGACCTGACCGATGCTGAAAAAGAAATCATGCGCCAGCACGCGCTCATCGGCTGGCAGATCGTTAAGAATGTGCCTTTTCTTCAGGACGAAGCCGAAATGATCTATCAGCACCATGAGCGTTTTGACGGCTCCGGTTATCCGCGCGGGTTGGCTGGAGATGCCATCGATTTGGGCGCCAGGATCTTCGCCGTGGCTGACGCGCTTGACGCGCTCCTGTCCGACCGCGTCTATCGCAAAGCCGTGTCTCTCGATGAAGCCGTGGCCGAAATCCGTCGGAATTCCGGCACGCAGTTCGATCCGGCTATTGTGAATGTGTTTCTAGAATGTTACCAGGAGATGGTTGAAGAATCAACCGGTGCATCAGGCACTAAGGCATAATGGCGTTTTTATTGCCGCGCTCGGCTGGTGAAGGCAAGAGTGGACCGCCAGAATGCCGCTTACAGCAACTCGGCCGCGGCGGCAGCCAGCAGGCTGCGTTCGCTCTTCATCAGCGTCACGTGGCCGTGCAGTTCCACGGATTTCATGCGCTCCACCGTGTAGGTCAGGCCATTGCTGTTCGAATCCAGATAGGGGTTGTCGATTTGCGACGGATCGCCGGTAAGCACCATCTTGGTTCCTTCGCCGGCGCGGCTGATAATGGTTTTTACTTCATGCGGAGTCAGATTTTGGGCTTCGTCAATAATCACGTATTGACGGGGGATCGAGCGTCCCCGGATGTAGGTCAGGGCTTCCAGTTCCAAGACATGTTCGCGCTGGAGCCGCCCGATCTTGTCCCGGATCGCATGCTTCTGATCGCCTGTGCCCCGCGTCAGAAAAGCCAGGTTGTCGAAAATAGGTTGCATCCAGTTCTGGAGCTTGGCCTCTTTGTCGCCAGGCAGGAATCCAATATCTTTACCAAGAGGCATGATCGGGCGCGACACCAGCATTTTATCATAGCGTTTGATCTTGACCGTCTGTTCCAGGCCGGCGGCCAAAGCCAGCAGAGTCTTACCGGTGCCGGCCCGGCCGACCAGAGTCACCAGCGCCACGCTCTCGTCCAGCAGGAGATCCAAGGCCATGCGCTGTTCCAGACTGCGCGGTTCGATCTGCCAGGCTCTTTCGCGTTCGGGCGCGAGCGATGTCAAGCCGTCGGCCTGGGCTCTTGCCAGCAGCGTGTTGTTGGCATCGCCTTCATCGGTCAGGATGACAAATTCATTCGGTAATAATTCCAACTTCGCCAGCCGCAGGCGGCCGTGCTGCTTGAATTCGTTGATTTGACGAGGGGTGACGGTGATCTGGCGAAAGCCGGTGTATAGTTCGTCAAAGTTCACCTTCTGCTTTTCGAAATCCATTGTTTCGAGGCCCAGGGCGTCGGATTTCAGGCGGGCATTGATGTCTTTCGATACGAAGATCACGCGCTGGCCGGTTTTTTGGAGATGATAAGCCACACGAATGATCTTGTTGTCAGTTATGTTCTGCTCCAGGCCGGGGTCCAGCTTGGCATCATGATCGGTGACAATGCGCAGGATGCCGTCGTTTTCCATCGGCACCCCTTCGCCCAGGCGGCCAAGCTTGCGGAGTTTATCCAGGCGCCGGATGACCTGGCGTGCGTTGCGGCCCAGTTCATCGTTGTTGCCCTTGAACTTGTCCAGCTCCTCGATCACGGCCATGGGCAAAACCACTATATTGTCGGCGAAGGATTCGATGCAGTTGGAGTTATGCAGCAGAACGTTGGTATCAAGCACAAAAGTTTTCTTCATAATGGCGTCCCTTCATCCTGATCCGTAACCCAAGGTTTGATGACCGTAAGCATATTGATACCCCGGTCTTTTTACAAACACAAATAACACCTGGATTTTGCATTTTAGGTGCAAAATCAAGATCATAGATCCAGCACAACCCGGCAGGGGCGCCCGGGTTTGACGCGGATGATCAGCAAGCCGCTCGGCCGATCATATTGCGCGGCGGCGCGGCGCCCGTTGATTGCAACGCGGCGCGGCGCCCGTTGACAACAGAACCCTACCTTTCCTCCATCGCGCAGATCAACGACTAACTGTGCTTGGCCGCGCCACTCGCTGTGTTCGATGGCGCATGAGCCGTTGAACTTGTCCAGCAGCCCCAGGCAAGTCGTACCCCGCTCCAGAGGCGCGACCGTGACGATCTCGAATTCCCGCCAGGGCAGGGTCAGTGTATGTCTTGTGCCGCGTTCGCTCAGAATCAAGCGCTGCGCCTGGTGCAGGTAAAGTGCGAATTTTTTGCCGCGCAGACCCGGGACATCGGACGGCCGGAAAGAGTCCGTCAGAGGATGCTGGTCCTTGACTGCAGCCTTTAAACCGTCGCCTTCCCAGCGGCAATGGAATAGGCCGAGCACTCCGATTGTTCCATTGCGGTTGGTGATTTTCATTAGTTTCGGGGTGAAGGCACAATTGACAAACAGGCAGTCCCGGGCCGGCAAGGCCGGTTCCGCGCAACGCAGGATGCGCCCGTCGCTGGTGCATAGCTTGCGCAGCAGACGGAAGTTCTGCTTGCCGGGGGCGTCGGCAACATAGATTGGTCCGCCGGAAATAGCGCGGGCCGCGGCATGATATGGTCCGGCCTCCAGATGCGACTGGAATATGTCCCAGTCCGGCGAAGCGAAGGTGGAGGACCATAGGTTATTCATGGCGTTGTTGCAGATATGGTACTGGTGCCCGGCCGGCCAGTCCGGGTTATGGTCCTCGTAGTTGCGCCAGGCCAGTGAGTTTTGCATCGCGTAGGCCACATCGTTGGAGTTGCCCATGCAATGCAGGAGGTTGCCCAGGAAATATAGTTGGGCCGTTGACTGCAGGGCTTTCTGATAGGCCGTCATGGCCGCCGTTGTGCCCAGCGTTCCCTTGCCGAACTCGTCCATGGAGTTGTGATTGTCGACCTTGATCATGTCCACCCCGCACTTTCGCAAGTGGCTGTGCCACTCCTGGAAAAAGCGGTACACATCGTCGGGGTGCACCAGCGCATATAAGGGGCCGGCGGTGTAACTGGTGTCGCCGACGGAATCGTGTCGGGTGACGATTGTACGAAAACGCTTGCCCAGTGACCCTTGCGGGTCCACTCCCTTCCACCAGCCCTGCAAGGCGTGCCAGACGCCGAAGATGCGCACGTCGTAGTCGGTCTTGACCTTTTCGGCCAGGGCTTTGAGGCCGGCAGGAAATTTCCGGTTGGCGTTAAAACTGCGCAGCAGTCCGGCCTGCGTATCCATCCAGCCGTCATCCAGCAGGAAAAACTTCAAGGGGAAATGCGCCTTACGCCAGGTGTCTAGCCCTGCCAGCACTTTGCGTTCGTCCACTGTTTCACGAAAGGCGTCCCAGGTGCACCAGCCCAGGTATTCCGCGAATTCGGGCATGGGCTTGGCGGCGCGCTCGCGAAATGTGCGCAGGTGCGCGGCTATGCCGGCCATGCCCGCCCGGCAAAGTCGGTAGGGGTCGGGGCCGGTCGCGAGATACAACAAAGTCGCCGACTCGGGCGTAGGCGCGCCCGCCAGGCCGCCCTCCACCCGCAACCTGATTCCCGGCCCCTTGTCCTTGATCAACACCGCGCGTAGTCCGGCGTCCACCAAGGGCAGCATCAACCCGTAGCCGCCGGCTTTGCGCTCCCAGAGCAGGTAGAAGGATGGTTCCCGCAGAACCTCGAAATCCTTTTCCGATGAGCCGAAGACCGGGCGAATCCACCAGGGGCAGTATTTACCGAGCGATACAAACCGTTTCATGCCCGGCAGGGAAAGTCCGCCGATCCCGCCGGCGGCTAGAATTTTCGCCGGCACATGCAGCAGATAGCCCTTGTCGCCCTCGGCTTGCAGTGGCGTCACGCCCAGTTTGGCTGGTAATCCTGAGACAATGTTGTTAGGTAGCTTCATGGAAACGGGCTCTCCTTTCTAAATCTATGCATAGGAATTTATTATTTGTTGGGCGGGCATGTCCCGGCTTCGGGATTGCCCGCCGTGTCCTGCCTAAGCCGGCGG